>JAFLRU010000016.1 GCA_022511325.1 Campylobacter sp. | reverse complement strand
CAAACAATCCAAGAAAAAGTCAAATCATTATGGCTGATTATACACTAACTTATCAAAAGGTTATAATTGATGGGGGGCTTAATTTGTTTCCAAAATGGGGCAATGAAGAACAAAGTGTATTTTATTATACTGGGTATGATAATGAAATGCCCACTCTTTTCCGCTATGATTTAAAAAGCAATAAAGCAACTAAAATTCTCTCAAGTGCAGGTATGGTTGTAGCAAGCGATGTAAATCGAAAGGGAGATAAAATTCTCATTACTATGGCTCCACAAGATCAACCTGATGTGTATTTGTATGATTTAAATTCGAAAAATTTAACCAAACTTACAAATTATTCGGGTATTGATGTGAATGCAAATTTTATAGGCGAAGACGAATCTAAAGTGGTTTTTGTTTCAGACCGCTTAGGCTATCCAAATATTTTTATACAAAATATAGGAAGCACAAGTGCTGAACAAGTCGTTTTTCACGGAAAAAACAATTCAGCTGTTTCAACCTACAAGGATTTTTTAGTGTATTCAAGCCGCGAACCTAATCAAGCTGGTGTTTTTAACATCTATCTAATGTCAATTAATAAAGAAGACATAAGACAACTGAGTGCAAATGGTAAAAATTTGTTTCCAAGATTTTCAAGTGATGGTGGAAGTATAGTGTTTATTAAGTATTTAGGAGCTCAAAGTGCTTTAGGCGTAATTCGCGTTAATGCAAATAAAACTTTTTATTTTCCACTTAAAGTTGGAAAAATTCAATCCATTGATTGGTAAAAATTTCTAAATTTATGTTGATTTTTGTAAAAAAATTAGATATAATCCTCGAAATTTTAATAAACTTTGAAAGGTAAAAAATGAAAAAAACTCTTTTTGTTTTGATTGCAGCTTTTGCAGTAATCATTAGTGGTTGTAGCACAAAAAGCACAAGTGTAAGCGATGGTAGCACCGTTGATGGACGCAGAGGCGGTTCTGGAAGTGGTGATATTTTTGGTGTTGATGGACAAATCATTGGTGCACAAAAGGTGTATTTTGATTTTGACAAATTCAATATCAGAGCAGATATGCAATCTGTTGTTAAAAACAATGCAAGATTTTTTAACAACGAAGCAAGTGGTATAAGTTTTGTAGTTGAAGGAAACTGCGATGAGTGGGGAACTGATGAATACAATCAAGCTTTAGGTTTGAAAAGAGCTAGAGCTGTAAAAGAAGCTTTGGTTGCACAAGGTGTTAATTCAGATAGAATTTCTATAAAAAGCTACGGAGAAACTAACCCTGTATGTACTGAAAAAACTAAAGCTTGCGACGCACAAAATCGCCGTGCTGAGTTTAGATTAGCAAGATAATTAATGAAAAAAACAATTTTAGTAGCTCTACTTGGAGCTACTTTTCTTTGTGCGGAAAATTCTGCCTTTGGTGCAGGAAATTTAGCAAGTGATTCCTCTTATGGTTTAACCAAAAGTGAAAAATTATTTAAAGAAAAATTAGACAAATTAAGCAATGATACTGCACAACTTAGTGCAAGAATTAACGAAATAGACCAAAGAATAGAGGGCTTACAAAGCACTCTTGAAGGTATAAATTCTCAATACGCTAAGTCAAATTCTAGGCTTTCTCAAGTTGAAAAAGAAAATGCAGAAAATAATCTAAGTAATGAAATTCAAAGTCTTAGGGCTTATGTTGAAGAAAGCAGAAAAATTCAAGAAACCAATCATAATCAAATTAAAAAAGTTTTAACTGAACTTAGTTCTTTAGTAGATTCTATCAATTCAAGTTATGTTTCAAAAGATGAACTAAAAAATACTGATAAAACAACTTTGGCTGTAAAAAAAGATAATTCAAATAAAATTAAAGCTGCTGAACAAATTAAAGAATTAAATGAAGATGCAAATACTGAAGAAACAATTGATGAAACTTGGAAAAAGAAAAAAAGTGATGAAATTTTAACTTTAGCAATAGAAGATTTAAATAAAAATTCTTTTAAACAAGCCGAAGAAAAATTCAATCATTTGATAAAAAATAAATACAAACCTGCAAGAGTAAATTTTTACTTAGGAGAACTAGAATATAAACAAACAAATTATAACAATGCTATTTCTTTTTATAAAAAAAGCTCTTCAATCAGTACAAAAGGGGATTATTATCCAAAACTTTTGTATCATACAGCCATTTCTTTAGATAAGATTGGGGATACGAAAAGTGCTAATGGTTTTTATAAAGCTTTGAGAACCAATTATCCAAAATCACCTGAAGCAAAAGCTTCACCAAATCGTAAATAAAAAAGGAGATAAAATGCCAATTGAAAAAAATAATGTTGTATCAATGTTTTATGAACTTAAAGATGCTAATACTAACGAAGTTTTAGAGTCAAATCTTTATGCGGAACCTATTTCTTTCATTGTTGGAAAAGGACAAATTTTAGAAAGTTTAGAAGAAGAGATTATGAAACTTGAAAGCCCAAGTAATGCAGATGTTTTAATCAAAAAAGACAAAGGCTTAGGAGAATATGATGCAAGCGCTATTCAAACCTTACCTAAAGAACAATTTGCAGGAATTGAACTCAAAGTTGGAATGGAGCTTTTTGGAGAGGGGGAAAATGGCGAAACCGTGCGTGTAAGTGTTAAGGAAATCGGGGAAAATGATGTAACTATTGATTATAATCACCCTTATGCAGGAAGAGACTTGCTTTTTTCTTTAAATATCGTAGATAGTAGAGCTGCAAGTGAAGATGAAATCTTAACAGGAATCATTGCAGGAAGCCATAGTTGCGGTTGTGGAAGCCACGGACATCACCATCACGGCGGTGGAGGAGGTTGTTGCGGCGGTGGTGGTTGCGGTTGCCACTGATGTATGCCTTTATATTTCCCGGACAAGGTTCGCAAAATGTGGGAATGGGTAAAGAAATTTTTGAACATTCCCCTAAAGCAAAAGAACTTTTAGAGGAAGCAAGTGATTTTTGCAAAATTGATTTTAAGCACTTGCTTTTTACTCAAAATGAAAATTTAAACAAAAGTGAATTTACCCAACCTGCCATTGTTTTAAATTCTTTAATGTGCTATCTTGCTTTACTTGAAAAAAAACCTGATTTAAAGCCCAAATTTTCCTTAGGACACTCTCTTGGAGAATTTTCAGCTCTTGCAATCAGTAAAGCTTTTGGTTTTTTAGAAGCTATTAATCTAGTGCATAAAAGAGGAATTTTTATGCAAGAAGATTGCAGTAAAGTTGAAGCTGCAATGATGATTATTTTAGGCTTAGATGATGAACTTGTAGAGCAAATTTGCAAAGAAGCTAGAGAAAATTCAAAGCAAGTTTATGCGGCTAATTATAATTGTGATGGACAAATTGTTGTTGCGGGTTTAAAGCCTGATTTGATGAGTTTAGAAGAAGAGTTTAAAATCAAAGGTGCAAAAAGAGTTATGCTTTTAAATATGAGCGTTGCAAGCCATTGCCCTCTTTTAGAAAATGCGTCTTTAAAGCTGGGTAAAGAACTTGAAAAGGCATTAAACCCTAGTTTTGAACTTGTAATTTCTAATGTCAATGCAAAACCTTATCAAAATAAAAACGAAGCCTTACTTTTACTTAAAAATCAGCTCATAAAGCCTGTTCTTTATAAACAAAGCATTAAAAATATAGAAAATGAAGTGGAAAGCTTTGTTGAATTTGGTGCAAGCGTGCTTAAAGGACTTAACAAAAAAATCACTTCCAAAAACACTTGGAGTATAACAAATTTAAAAGAACTTGATGAATTTTTAAAGGCAAATGAATGAAAATTGCAATACTTGGTGCAATGCCCGAAGAAATCACACCTTTGCTTGAAATTTTAAAAGATTATAAAAGTGTAGAATACGCTAATAATACTTATTATTTTGCAAACTATAAAAAACACGAACTCATTTTAGCTTATTCAAAAATCGGCAAGGTAAATTCTACTTTAAGTGCAAGTGTATTGATAGAAAGATTTAAAGCCCAAGCTTTACTTTTTACTGGCGTTGCAGGAGCTTTTAACAAGGATTTAGAAATAGGCGATTTACTTTATGCAAGCAAGCTCGTTCAATATGATTTGGATATTACAGCTTTTGGACATCCTTTAGGTTATGTTCCAGGTAATGAAATTTTTATTAAAACTGATGAAAAACTCAATGCTTTAGCCTTAGAAGTTGCTAAGGATTTAGGAGTTAAAATCAAAGCTGGAATCATTGCAACTGGAGATGAATTTATTTGCAATGAAGCCAAAAAAGAAAAAATACGCAAAATTTTTAATGCTGATGCTTGCGAAATGGAAGGTGCAAGTGTAGCTTTGGTTTGTGATGCTTTAAAAATTCCTTGTTTTATTTTAAGAGCAATGAGCGATAAAGCGGGAGAAAAAGCCGAATTTGACTTTGATGAATTTGTTGCTAAATCGGCTAAAATTTCAGCTAATTTCGTGCTTAAAATGTGTGAAAAATTATGATTAATCTTAGTAAAAAACTCATTCGTCAAGTTGCACAAGCTAATGCTAAATTCGGACTTATAAAAGAAAATGATAAAGTACTTTTGGGCTTAAGTGGGGGCAAGGATTCTTTAGCCCTAGCTCATCTTTTGCAAAGAATGAGCAAACACGCTCCTTTTAATTTTGAATTTGAAGCTGTAACGCTAAGCTATGGTATGGGTGAAGATTATTCTAAGCTTCACGCACATTGTGAAGAGCACGGAATCAATCACAAGGTTCTTGACTCAAATATTTACGAGCTTTCAGGCGATACCATAAGGCAAAATTCAAGCTTTTGCAGTTATTTTTCAAGAATGAGACGCGGAGCTCTTTATACTTACGCACTTGAAAATGGCTTTAACAAGCTTGCTATTGCTCATCATTTAGACGACGCAGCTGAAAGCTTTTTTATGAATTTCATTTATAATGGAGCTTTAAGAACCCTAGCACCCATCTATAAGAGTAAAAGAGGAGTGGTTGTGATAAGACCTTTGATTTTTGTGCGTGAGAGACAATTAAGAGACAATGCTTTGATGAATGAACTTGAAGTCATAGGAAATGAGTTTTGTCCGGGAATGAAACTAAGCGAAAAAAATGTAAAATTTCCACACGCTAGAGAAGAGGCTAAACAGCTTTTATCCAAACTTGAAAAAGACAATCCAAAGCTTTTTACGAGCTTAAAAACAGCCTTTTCGAATTTACATCAAGAAAGCTTTTGGGAAGAAAAAAAATCAGCTAAAAAATGAAAAAAGCCTTCGTAATTGTAGATTATCAAAATGATTTTATTAATGGAAGTTTAGGTTTTGAAAAAGCTTCTTTAATCAAAGAAAACATACTAGAACTTCTAAAAAACCTTGATTTTAAAGACACTCATTTGCTTATAACTTTGGATACGCATTCTAAGGAGTATTTGCAAACCAAAGAAGGTAAAATGCTTCCTATAACACACTGCACTAAGGATACTTGGGGTTGGCAAATGCCAAGCGAATTTGAAGAATTTAAAACAAGAGCGGAAAAAATCTTTTATAAAGATACCTTTGGAAGCTTAGAATTTGCAAATTTTATTGCTAAAAACTCCTACGATGAAATCCATTTTTGTGGGCTTGTTTCGCACATTTGCGTCTTTCATAATATCCTTTTAGCCTTTAATGCTAAACTTAATGTCAAGCTCATTTTGCACCAAAATGCAAGTGCAAGTTTTGATGAGGATTTAGAAGATTGTGCCTTTAAACTTTTAAAAGCCTTTGGGGTGGAAATTTGGTAGCTTATGCAAGGCTTTATTTTACACACTCAAAAAGTTAAAGATGAGGATTTAATCGTTTATATTTTGAGCAAAAATAAGGTTTTAAAGACTTACCGCTTCTATGGTTTAAGGCACTCAAGCATTTTAAATGGTTATAAAATAGACTTTGCGATAGAGGATAATCCTAGTTTTCTGCCTCGTCTTAAAGATGTTTTACATCTTGGTTTTTTATGGGTAACACAAAGGGAAAAAATGTTTTTATGGCAAGAATTCATACGCCTTTTATACGCTCATTTAAAGGATATTGATGAGCTTGATAGCTTTTATTTTGAGCTTTTAGACTCTTGTGCTAAAAAGCTTTTAAAACAAAATCCAAAACGCGTTATAATCGATGCTTATGCACAAATTTTAGAATTTGAGGGAAGACTCCATAAAGATTTTATTTGTTTTTCCTGTGATGAAAAAATCGAGGGTGAAATCACTCTTTTAAGAGCCTTTTTGCCTGCTCATAATACTTGTGCCTTAGGTTATAGTTTTGAGCGAGAAAAATTACAAGAATTTTATGAGAGTAAAAACTCGAGTGTATTTGAAGATACGCAGATAGAAAAAATTTATACTTTGATTAAAGAGGGTTTGTGATGATACTTTGTGAAGAGAGTTGTGAATTTTTAGACAAAATTGCAAAGGCTTTAAGCTCTAAAGATGTAGAACTTGTCTTTATGGATGATGAAAATATGAGAGAGCTTAACAAAGCTCAAAGAGGGATTGACAAAAGCACCGATGTGCTATCTTTTCCACTTGAAAACATTGCTAAAGATTTGCCGCTTGGTTCAGTTGTGATTAATCTTGATTTGGCAAAGAAAAAGGCTAAAGAATTAGGACATAGCCTTGAAGAAGAACTTTCTTTGCTTTTTATCCACGCTATGCTTCATTTATTAGGCTTTGACCACGAGAGAGATAAGGGCGAGATGAGAGAAAAGGAAAGGCAATGGATTGAGTTTTTTAATCTTCCACAAAGCCTTATTATCCGCACTGAAACAAAGTTTGAATGAATCAAATCTTTAAATCCAAAGTAAAATCTTTAAAATTAGCTTTTGTAGCGTTCGCTTCTTTAAAGGTATTAAAAATATCTTGTAAAATTGAATGTAATTTATTAAAATCTAAATTCAAAGTTCCTTCATTATAATCTTTTTTTGAAAGTCCTAAGAATTTTAAACTTTTATTGATAAATTCATTTTGGAAATTTTCATAAAATTCTTTAAATTTTTCTACATCAAATTCATCATTCTCATTAAAAAATTCTTTAAAATCATTTTTAAAGTCTTTTAATTCTTCTTCGCTCAGTTTGCTTATATCGAAATCATTTTCTACGAGTTTATTGAAAGCTTCTGAAACAGATTTATCTCTTAACATTAAATCAAATAGAGTCAAAGCTCCTTCGGTTGGGTCAGAATAGTTTCGAGCAAATGCTTCCTTACCTCCTCCAAGAACATATTCTACAGAATCATTATCCGCTTGTATCATTTCTTCTAAAGTAAAAATTTCCCCATAAGAAACTATACCATCTAAATCTTTATCATTTTTTATGGTTTTATCAAGTTCTAAGGCTAAAGTAGCTTCAGCAAATTTGCCTTGATTGTAAAAGGTTTTTTGATTGTCTTTAAAGCTCATAGGAACACCATCGGCAGCTGTTGAAATTCCATTGAGTTTGATATAAGATTCTAAATAGGTGGAAGCTGTGGAAATTTCTTTATTTTGATGACTTACAACCACCCACCCGTGCGTTTGAAACCCACTTCTTGTATTATCAAGTTCATCTTTATCCATATAGCCATCTTTATTTTCATCAGCAGCCAAATATCCTCTTTGATAAGCTATATCTCCATACCAACCTGAAACAAAATTTTCTGCTTTTCCATTTAAAATATAAGAGCCATCTTTTCTTTGATAAAAATCACTTGCTTCAAAACTTTCTTTGAGTTTTTTTATACTTTCTTCACTTAAAGCACTTTGAGTGATATTTTGAGTGATAGGATCTCTAAAATAAATATTGACCATACCACTTTGAGCTTGTTTAACCTTATCATTTAAATTTTGAGGCTTTAAACTTTCATCTAAAGCTTTTAATTCTTCTTTGCTTTGTTTATCGAAATTTGTTTCAAGATTTTTATAAACCGAAACATAAGAAGGTAGTAATGAAAACTTTGCTGATGAAAAATCTAAAGCCATTTTTAAATCCTTATCTGCCTCCATCTCCATCATCGGTTGTTACACCATAATAAGTCTCGCAAGCCCAGTTAGCAAGAATTTTTTGCTGTTTTGTGCCATTAGCCTTAGTGTTAAGGCAAGTTTGATAATTTGCTAAATTTTGAGCTGGAGTTAAAAAAGGATTTCCCCAAGCAAAAGCAGAACTCGCACCAAAAATTGCTACAACTGCAACTAAGATTGAAAATTTTTTCATTCTTTCTCCTTTTAAAAATATTGTGTTTAATAAAACTCATATTTTGAGCTTTATTATCATTTATAATTATATCGGTAAAAAATAAAAAAATTTTAGCTTTTGAAATTTTTTTAAAAGAATTTAACACAAGGTTACAATTTTACTCAATCGCTTAAAAATTTTAAATTGCTGAGTAAAAATTCGATTTTATGGGTTTTTAAAATATTAGCTCACAAAAAACTCGCTCACCAAAGCCTTATCCTCAAAGGCTACGCTTTGATAGTTTTTGTCTTTAAACCCAAGTTCATAAGCCTTTCCTTGCTCGTTTTTAGTGTAAGTAAGAGCAATTTTTAAAGCAAGTTCTAAATCCTCTTTTTCAATCTTACTATCGACTAAAGAATACGCTCCCACCAAATCAAAAAGCTTTATCTCCTCGTATTTATCGGTTTTAAGCTGACGCAAGAGTTCATTTTCAAGCTCATTGCGTCCTATAATCATCTTTGCACCCTTTGGAAGCCTTAAATGTCTGCCGTATTTAAGAAGCTGGGCGTCATTTACCTCCATATTTTTATCGAATTCTATAAAATCACGAATTTTCTTCGCAAAACTCTCAAGAGTAAGCAAACAGCCTCCACCCGGGCTTTCAAAATCCTCTAAACCAAACTGGGCTGCAAGTTCAAGCTGTCTTTTACGACTTCTCCCACTTATACCCTCAAGTTTTTCTCTATCTACCCAACCTTCAATTTCAGGCTTTGTTAGTGGTAAATTTTTCGCACACATTGGACGCAAAATTAAATTTTCTTCATCTAAAGCAAGTTTTTTAACTTTTGCCATTGCATCATTTCTTTGACTCATAGGACGCTGCCCTAAAACTTCTCCGGTGATGATAAAACTAGCTTTTTCACTCTCAAGCATAGAAAGTGCGGTTTTAAACATAAAAGCGTGGCAATCTATGCAAGGATTAAAATGCTTTCCATAGCCGTATTGTGGGTTAAAAAGCACCTCTTGCAAATAAGCATTACGCACATCAACCATTTCAAAACTAGCACCCACCATAGCTGCTCGTTTTTTCATCAAGGCACTTTTATCTGTGCTTCCTCCAAAACCTATATTAATATGCAAGGCTTTAACTTCTATACCTTGCAAAGTGATAAGTTTCATCGCAAGCATACTATCGAGTCCGCCGCTAAAAAGAGCTAATGCTTTCATCAAAATTTTCCTTAATCAATAATGTAAAATTAAATTCAAAAACGCCGATTTAAAATATAATTTTAATCTAAAAGAGTTAAATTTACTCTTATTTATTTTTATTAATTTTATTGAACAGGGTTTTTATGAATTCTATCAACACAAACTTGGCAAACGATGTTTTACTCTATGCACAAGATAATCAAATTGCCAAAAAAGAGCTTATCGAACTTAAAAACGAGGAAAAACAAGGGCTTAAAATCAATGATTTAAGTACAAGAGCGAGTTCAGGTAAAAAAGTGGTTTTTCAAAATGGCGACGAACTTATAGCTCTTAAGCTTAGTGATGAAAATTTCAAAAGCTTACAAGAAAATTTTAGAAGTTATACAAATTATCTTCCTCGTGTAGATGGAAGCATAAGGCTTAATGGAGAGGCTGAAAATTTCATCTCAAACTGGTTTTCAAGTGTCAAAGGTATGGATTCTAAAAGCATAAATTCAGCACTGAATTCTGAAAATTCTTCATTTGAGTTAAAATTTGGAGCTTCCAAAGGACTAAATTCCCTTGCTAAGGCAAATGAAATCAATGAAAATCAAATCCGTGAAAATGCTAATATAGAAAAAAGGCTCAATTTTGTAATCGATAAAGATGTTAATAAAGATGGAAAAATCGGTGCAAATGAAGAAAAACCTAAAACCTTAGGACAACTTTTAACTGAAGTTAAGGAAAGTCTCAATGATGCTGCCCCAACCATAATAACAGGAGCTAGCGGAGGCAAAAACAATGAGGAAGAAGAAAGTCTTTTAGAAAAGGCTCAAAAAGAGGGTTTAAGCTCTTTAACTCCTGAAGAAAGAGCTAAATTAGAAGCACAAAACCCGCAAAAATTTAAAGAACTTGAAGGCAAATCTTTAGAGGACTTAAGCCAAAACTTAACCCAAAGCCTCATAGAACAAGTTAAAAATGGTGAAACGCAGCTTGTAGATAAATTTGTGTAAAGTTATTTTATATAGTTTTAATGATAAATGAAATTTTAAACTCCTTTTTATGCTAAAAAGGGGTTTCTTGGTTTATTTCAAAATCTGTCTTATCCCATTTTAAATCCTCTTTATCCAAAGAATTTTTTTGAGAAAGTTTATAAAAATGCTTAAACATTGCTTCTAATTTTTGTTCATTTTTTTCTTGTTTGAGCGTGATTAAAATTTGCTTTAAAAAGTCTGTTATTTCATTTGTCTTTAAATTTTTTGTGAATTTAAAGATAAATTTATCAAGCAAAGTAAAAAGTTGTTTTTTAAGAGCCAAATTTGGATTTTTGATTTTAATGCGATTTAAAAAAGCAAGATTTACCTTGATGATACCGAGTAAAAACTCATTTTGATTTTTAAGGCTTTTGATATTATAAAGTTCAAATTCTCTTATATCACTATCTTCATTACCTAAGCCTTTTAAAATTTTATTCAAAAGAATTTTGTGTTCAAAACAAGCTTCATCACTAATTTGCGTAAAAAATTCCCTTGCCTTTAAAGAGCGTTTAAGAAAAGCTAAAAGTTCAAATTCTGCGATATAAATCTTTTCTTTAGAATTATAAACAGGCTTTAATGAAGGCTTTTTTGGTGAAGTATTTTTTGTCAGTTTGATTAAATTTTCATCAACACCCAAAAGGTTTGAAACTAAATCTACATAAGAATTTGCAACCAAAGGTTCTAATAAATAAGTATATTTTTGCACATTTTCAAGGGCTTTTTGTTTATCGAGTGCCGAAGTTAAAGGTTCTTTTAAAAGCATTCTTATATAAAATTCTCCAAGTTCTATGCTTTTTTGAATTTGATTTAAAAGCATTTTTTCTTGGTGGCTTGCCACAAGTTCAGCTGGGTCCTTACCTCCCTCTAAAAGCACAACTTTGCCGTCAATTTTATGCGTGCTAAGCAAAAAAGCTGAACGCATTGCGGCTTTAAGTCCGGCTTCATCATTATCAAAACAAAGCAAAACCTTAGCTTCGTATCTTTTTATAAGGGGTAAATGATTTTCACCTAAAGCTGTTCCAAGCACTGCTACAGCATTATCTAATCCCACTTTGTGAAAGGCAATAGTATCCATATAACCTTCACAAATAATCATTTCTTTTTTTCTAGCGATACTTTCTTTTGCAAGATTAAAGGCATAAAAAATGCGTCCTTTGTCAAATAAAGCACTTTGAGGAGAATTAACATATTTAGCCATATTGTTTGAATCTAAAGTGCGTCCTCCAAAGCCTACAAGTAAGCCTTTATAATCATAAATAGGAAAAGTAATTCTATTAATAAAACTTGCGTAAAGCTCGTTTTTTTCTTTATCTTCCTTAATGGCTCCCACTTTTAAAGCTTCATCATTAGAAATTTTTTCATTTTGCAAAAGTCTTAGGGTTTGGTTTGAACTTGGTGCAAAACCTAACTCGAATTTGATAATATCTTCATCATTTAAACCCCTTTGATAAAGATACTCAAGGTTTTCTTTGTGCTTAGATAAATTTTGCTTATAAAAGGCATTGAGCAAAGGTAAAATGTGTTTTAAATTCGTATTGTGTTCTTTTTTTTCTTTGGTATAAGTAAGGGTAAAATTACAAAGTCTAGCAACTTTTTCAACAGCGTCATTAAAGCCTAATTTTTCATAATCCATTACAAATTTAAATACATCTCCACCTGCCTTACAAGCAAAACAATGATAAAATCCTTTTTGGGAATTAATGTGCATTGAGGGATTTTTATCGTTATGAAAAGGGCACACGCTCACATAAGAGCTTCCTTGTTTTCTCACTTCTATATATTGTGAAATAACATCGACTATATCGACTCTTTGACTTAAATTTTCTATGGATTCTTTAGTAATCATTTCTAAAACCTTGCTAAAATTATACAAAGATTTAGCTATAATTGAGTTAAAAAATTTTTAGAGTAGAATATGGATTTTTTCTTTGTAGAATACAGAGACCCCTTAGTTGGGCTTATTTTTCTTACTATTTTAATTTTTGTTGTGGCTGTGGCAAATTATGCGTATAAATTTTTTGCAAGCAAAGATGAAGAGCAAAAACTTGAATCCTTTATCAAAAAATTTGAGCTTGATGCCTCACACAAAGAATTATTAAAAGCTGAAAGTTTAAGTCTTAGCAATCTTGTTTTTTTAGCCGAAATCTTTACAAAAAGTGGGGAATTTGAAAAAGCGACGCAAATTTATTTGATTGCCTTAGAAAAAACAAAGGATAAAAGCGAACAAGAAAGAATTTTCTTATCTTTAGCCAAAGTATATTTTAAAGCAGGGTTTTTAGAAAAATCTCGTGAAGTATTGCTTAGTGCTTTAAAAATTCGTCCCCGAAATAAAGAAGCCTTAAAACTCCTAAAAATTGTTTATCTTAGACTTAAACTTTACGAAAAAAATTTAGAACTTTTAGAATGTCTTTTTGAGCTTGGTGAGGATATTTCTAAGGAAAGTGAATTCATTAAAGCTTTAAAAGTTGAAAATGAAAATCTTAGCAAAGAACAAAAAAAACAAAGTCTTTTAAGCCTTAATTTTAAAGGTAATACTATGCTTGAAAGATATATGTTTGAAAAGTATGCAATCTTTGAAAATCAAAAATTTGAGAGCTTGGTGGATTTACTTTATAAAAGTCCAAACACTCTAAATTTAGACGATGAAAAATATTATGAGTTTTTTTATGCTCTTTCTTTAGTAGATAAAAAAGAAAATTTTAAATTTAAAAATTCTCATCTTAAAATGTTAAAAATTTTAAAAGATAATGGCTTTAAAGCAAGGCTTGAGTTTTCTTATTTGTGCTTAGAATGTAAAAATCTTATGCCTTTATTTTTTTATCATTGTCCAGTGTGTTATGAGTTTAATAGCTGTGTAATTTTATTTGAAGTTAAAAACGATGAAGAAGATTGAAATTTATACAGATGGTTCTTGCCTTAATAATCCGGGTTTTGGAGGCTATGCTTATATCGTGCGTTATAAAGAACACGAAAAAGTAGGTTTTGGTTCACAAAAAGATACAACGAACAATAGAATGGAGCTTTTAGCCATTATTGAGGCTTTAAAAACTTTAAAAGAAGCTTGTGAAATTGAGCTTTTTACAGATTCAAAACTAATGGTGCAAAGTATCAATGAATGGCTTGAAATTTGGATTAAAAAAGATTTTAAAGGTAAAAAAAATGTGGATTTGTGGCAAGAATATATAAAATTAGCCAAAAGTCATAAAATCAAAGCTTTTTGGGTTAAAGCTCACAACAATCACCCAGAAAATGAAAAATGTGATAAACTTGCAAGAGAAGCAGCCCTCAATCTACAAAAGGAATATAATGAAAAAACTTGAACTTTTAGAAAAAAATCTTAAATATTATTTTAAAGATAAAAATTTACTCATTCGTGCTTTAACGCATAAGAGTTTTAAGAAACCTTATAGCAATGAAAGACTTGAATTTTTAGGCGATGCTGTGCTTGATTTGGTTGTGGGTGAGTTTTTATTTCATAAATTTAAAAACGACGCAGAAGGTGATTTATCCAAACTTAGAGCTGCTTTAGTGAATGAAAAATCTTTTGCAAAAATTGCCTTAAGTCTTGATTTGGGAACTTTTATTTTTATGTCAGCATCTGAAGAAAATAATGGAGGAAGAGCAAAACCCTCTTTACTTTCAGATGCCTTAGAAGCAGTGATTGGTGCAGTTCATTTAGAATCAGGTTTTGACAAAGCTAGAGAAATTGCTCTTTTTTTAATTGAAGATAATTATCCAAATATTGATGCTAAAAACCTCATCAAAGACTATAAAACCAAGCTTCAAGAAATCACTCAAAGCAAAATGGGGCAAACTCCAGAATATGAGACTTTAAGAGCTTTTGGACCGGACCATCAAAAACAATTTGAAATTGCTTTAAAACTTGAAGGAAAAGAATATTCGCGTGCTATTGCTAAAAGCAAGAAAGAAGCACAGCAAATGGCAGCAAAAATTGCTTTAGAAAAATTGGAGGCTTTATGAATACTTTTGGAACAAGACTTAAATTTACAAGCTTTGGAGAATCTCACGGAGCAGCCATTGGTTGCGTGATTGATGGAATGCCTGCAGGAGTTAAATTTGATGAAGAGTTTTTACAAAATGAACTTGATAAAAGAAAACCCGGAAAAAACGCCTTTTCGACTCCACGCAAAGAAAGTGATAAGGCTCAAATTTTAAGCGGAGTTTTTGAGGGTTTTACAACTGCAGCACCCATTGCTATAGTGATTTTTAATCAAAACGCACATTCTAAAGACTATGAAAATATTAAAGATTTATTTCGCCCTGCCCACGCTGATTTTACTTATTTTCATAAATTTGGCATAAGAGATTATAGAGGAGGCGGTAGAAGCAGTGCAAGAGAAAGTGCCGCAAGAGTCGCAGCAGGAGCAGTTGCAGCTATGCTTTTAAAGGAATTTAACATTGAAGTTGAAAGTGGAATTTTTAGTGTAGCAGAACTTAGCTCAAAGCTTGATAATAGCGAGTTTGATTTTGATTTTGCAAAAAGAAGTGAAATTTTTTGTTTAGATTCTAAACTTGAAGAGAAATTCAAGCAAGAAATTCTTAAAGCCAAAAAGGCTAAGGATAGCGTAGGAGCAGGAGTTTATACGCGTGTGAGCAATGTTTTTGCAGGACTTGGAGAAGTTTTGTATGATAAGCTTGATTCCAAACTTGCTCACGCTTTAATGGGTATAAATGCAGTAAAAGCTGTAGAAATAGGAAGTGGAATCAAAGCAAGCTGGGCAAGAGGCTCGCAAAATAATGATTTAATGAAAGATGGAATGTTTTTAAGCAATAACGCCGGAGGGATTTTAGGAGGGATTTCAAATGGAAATTTAATAGAGCTTAAAACTTATTTTAAGCCCACACCTTCAATTTTTCTAGCCCAACAAACCCAAAATATTAACGGAGAAAATGTGCTTTGTGAATTAAAAGGCAGACACGATCCTTGCGTTGGAGTAAGAGGTAGTATTGTAGCAACAGCAATGGTGCGTCTAGTAATAGCCGATGCTTTGCTTTTAAATGCAAGTTCAAAACTTGAAAATTTGAAAAAAATTTATAAATAATTTTGCGAATTTTATCTTATATTTAATATTTTGTAAATGTTTTTTATGGAATAATTATTAAGACTACAAAAAAGGAGAAGCCTATGAAAAAAAATATCGTATTTTTCGAAGCCATTGGTGGTAGCGATAAAGGCAAGGACGGACACAGAAGAGATACCGTGCCTATGATGGACTATCTTAAAAAGCTTGGTTGGAATGCAGAAGTTGTGTTTTTCACAGATGAAATTTTGCGTGATGAAACTAAGAAAAATGAAATTTACGAATATGTAAAAAAAGTTGCAGATGCTTATGTATCGCGTGTAAATCCAGGCAATTTAAAAGAAGAAAAACTTTATTTTGATGTGCTTCGTAAGCTTTGTTCTGACGGGGTTATCGGTATGCCACACCCTGATGCTATGATAGGATATGGAGCAAAAGATGCTTTAACTAAGCTTAGAAATACAGAGCTTGTTCCAACAGATACTTTAGCATATTATGATCCTGCAGAAGCAAAGAGAATAGGTGTAAAATTCGAAGCTGGTGGAGAGCACGATTTTAAAAAGAATTTCCCTAAAACCTTAGCAAAAGGCGAAAGAGTTTTAAAACAAAATCGTGGTTCAACAGGTGAGGGAATTTGGCGTGTGCAAATTAAAGATCCAAGCAAATATAAAGGCGTAAGTGAATTACCACTTGATACTGAAATTCGCTGCACCGAAGCGGTAGATAATCACGTTGAAGAACGAAAACTTGGCGAATTTATGGATTTTTGTGAAAAATACCTCAAAGGCGATAATGGTATGCTTGTGGATATGACTTTCTTACCGCGTATTAAAGAAGGTGAAATTCGTATTCTTATGCTTTATAAAGACCCAATTTATGTTGTTCATAAAAAACCAGCTGAAGGAGCAGATGCTTTTTCTGCAACACTTTTTAGTGGGGCAAAATATCGCTATGATAAACCTGAACAATGGAGCGAACTTGTGAGCTACTTCCTTAGCAATTTACCAGAGATTAAGAGCAAACTTGGAAATTACGATTTGCCTCTCATTTGGACAGCAGATTTTATCCTTGATACAGATGAAAATGGTAAGGATAAATATGTTTTAGGCGAAATTAATTGCTCTTGTGTAGGATTTACTTCACCTGCAGAATTTTTAGACAAAACAGCTAGACGCGTAGCAAATACAATCATAAATATCGTAGAAGACGCAAAAAGTTAAATTTAAGGGCGAATTTTCGCCCTTTTTTAAATTTTAATTTACGTGATTTTTTAAATTTCCGCAAAACTTTAGCTTTATAAAACTACATTATAAATTTTTAAGCATTTGTTTCACAATGGATTTATCAAAAATATATTCAATTTTAGCAGCAATTTCAAAGAATCTTTTGTGTTAAGCAATCAAGCGTGTATTTTACACTATAAGTCTTATCCCATTTTGATAAAATATAACTAATCTTTCGCATATTCTTCAGTTTTGACAAAAACCAAAGGCTTTTTGCATTTTTTGCATTGAATTTCCTCATTTTTTCCA
>JAFLRU010000155.1 GCA_022511325.1 Campylobacter sp. | reverse complement strand
AGCGCAAGTGTCGAACGAGTTGTCGAAAAAGAAAAGCAACTAGGGGAAGCACCAAAACAAGAAGCAGGGTTTTTAGGGATAAGTCCAAAAGGTTGGGAAGAAGTAAGCGAGGAATTTCAAGATAATCTCAATCATCTTGATGGACTCTACACAAAAAGCTACCGCAAAAGTATCAGCACCAATTATAACGATATTTTAAAAAGAAACCAAGAAGCAAAAACCCAAAGAATTCTTAGAGAATTTAGCCACGCCATCTTTGCAGGAAATTTAAAGATTGATATGATGGGCTAGTTTATTTAATCGTTTTTTAAAGAAAAACACTCTAAAATAGCTTTCCTTTTTTTGCTTTTATGCCAAGGTAGCTCAGCTGGTTTAGAGCGCTGGTCTCATAAGCCGGAGGTCGGGGGTTCAAGTCCCCCCTTTGGTACCATTTCGTTGTTTAGATGTATGCGCTCATAGCTCAGCTGGATAGAGCAACGGCCTTCTAAGCCGTAGGTCAG
>JAFLRU010000154.1 GCA_022511325.1 Campylobacter sp. | reverse complement strand
AAAAATTTAAAAAAGGAGACAAAAATGTCAGTTACAAAACAACTTTTACAGCTTCAAGCAGATGCTCACAGCTTATGGGTGAAATTTCACAACTATCACTGGAATGTTAAAGGGCTTCAGTTCTTTTCTATCCACGAATACACTGAAAAGGCTTATGATGAAATGGCAGAATTATTTGATGATTGTGCTGAAAGAGTTTTACAACTCAAAGGTAAAGCCATAGTTGATGAAGCAACTTTGACTAAAAACGCTAAAACTCCAAAAGTTACAAAAAATTGTTTCACTGCAGCTGAAGTTATAGGGTTTATCAAAAAAGATTACGAATATCTTTTGAAAGAGTTTAAAAAGCTCGATAAAGAGTCGGAAAAAACAGGAGATACAACTACAGCAGCTTTTGCACAAGAAAATATTGCAAAATATGAAAAAAGCCTTTGGATGTTAGAATCTGCCTTGCAAAACACTTGCAAAATTTAAGTTTATTTAACTTAAAAACTCAAACGGG
>JAFLRU010000153.1 GCA_022511325.1 Campylobacter sp. | reverse complement strand
AACGTGAGCATAGTGACGCTTGTCAGTCTCATACTCAACGTGAGCAGTATTGATTGTGATACCTCTCTCTCTTTCCTCAGGAGCCTTGTCGATGTTTGCGTAATCCTCAAACTGAGCCTGACCCTTAAGGGAGAGATACTTTGTGATTGCAGCAGTAAGAGTAGTCTTACCGTGGTCAACGTGACCGATAGTACCAATATTTACGTGTGGTTTGGTTCTTTCAAATTTTTGCTTTGCCATTGGAATTTTCCTCCTTATAAATATGATGGAATACTTATACACTCTATTTTATCAGATTTAATAAAATATTGCAAGTGTTTTCCTAAAATTTTTCTAAAAATTAGTCACTATTTTTATTTCTGGTTGACATGATCTTCTCAGCGATAGATCTTGGAACCTCAATATAGCTGTTAGGCTCCATAGTATACTGACCGCGTCCCTGTGTCTTGGAACGGAGGTCGTTGGAGTAGCCGAACATCTCAGAAAGAGGAACATGAGCGTC
>JAFLRU010000152.1 GCA_022511325.1 Campylobacter sp. | reverse complement strand
AAATTTGTTGACAGAATTGAATTTGTTTGATACAATGAATAAGCTTTTGACAGTAGCAAAGGCGAGGATAACCTCGAAAAATTGTCGGCAGCACTATGGCGGCGTAGCTTAGATGGTTATAGCGGCCGGTTCATACCCGGCAGGTCGTTGGTTCGAATCCGACCGCCGCTACCAAAATATGGCTCCTTGGTCAAGCGGTCAAGACATCGCCCTTTCACGGCGGTAACACGAGTTCGATTCTCGTAGGAGTCACCAATGGGGAGTTAGCTCAGTTGGGAGAGCATCTGCCTTACAAGCAGGGGGTCACAGGTTCGAGCCCTGTTGTTCCCACTCATGGCCCGGTAGTTCAGTTGGTTAGAACGCCGCCCTGTCACGGCGGAGGTCGTGGGTTCGAGTCCCATCCGGGTCGCCATAGATGCTTTCCGGAAAATCCCCCACCGCATCAGTGATTTCAGGCAGATATTTTTCATCATCGGAAAGTTCTTATTTCATTTTATGCGGAT
>JAFLRU010000151.1 GCA_022511325.1 Campylobacter sp. | reverse complement strand
GGTCAGGAATCGCGCAACGGTTCGGAGCAGGTGACTGCGCTCGTTCCGCTGTCCGAGATGTTCGGCTATTCCAACGATCTGCGCTCCAAGACGCAGGGACGCGGTCAGTATGTAATGGAACCGCACAGCTATGTTGAAGTTCCGAAGTCTGTTGCCGAGGGCATTATGTCCAAGCGCAAGCAGAACGACTGATTTTCAATTGACAATGTATAATTGACAATTGACAATTATTTTTACCAAACCACTTGATTTTTTCGGTGAATTATGGTAGAATATTACTGTAACATTAATTTGCCTATTAAAGGAGGAAATACCAATGGCTAAGGAAAAATATAATTCCACGAAACCCCACGTAAACATCGGTACTATCGGTCACGTTGACCACGGCAAGACCACCCTTACCGCTGCTATCACCAAGTGGCTCGCGCTCAAGGGTCAGGCTAAGTTCGAGGCTTATGATATGATCGACAAGGCTCCCGAGGAGAGAGAGCGCGGTATCACTATCA
>JAFLRU010000150.1 GCA_022511325.1 Campylobacter sp. | reverse complement strand
TATTAAAACTATGCGAAAAATATCAAAAAATACTTGTAAATGTTATGTTTTTGATATAAAATAAATATGCAACTTGGAAATGGGGCGTTAGCTCAGTTGGTAGAGCAACTGACTCTTAATCAGTGGGTCTAGGGTTCGAATCCCTAACGCCCCACCATTTATAGAAAGTAAACTAGTAGTAATACTAGTTTTTTTGTTTTCAAAGAAAAAAGGAAAATTATTTTAATTTTCCTTTTGTACCTTTTGCTCCTTTTACTCCACCATTTGAAGCATATCCTGCAAGAATATTTGAATCAAAAGAATGAGTTTTACTAATTCTTCTTTTATAATCTTTAATTCCTACATTAATCATTTCATCCAACACTTTTGAGAAGTCTTGATTTTTTGCTTCCCATAGGTAGAATGCTAAACTTCCTGGAATGGAATTAATTTCATTGATATAAACTTTATTTGTTTTGGTATCAATTAAGAAGTCAATTCTTGAATTACCAGATGAACCTAAAACTT
>JAFLRU010000015.1 GCA_022511325.1 Campylobacter sp. | reverse complement strand
GTAAATATCGGTATAAGTTTTAAGATAAGGAGGAGAGACTTGCACATCTAAATAGCCTTTTTTCATATATTCATCTGCGATTTTTGCACTATCATTTGCAAGTTCAAAAATTTTAAGTTTTCCATCATTTCTTCCCCACATCCAACCCATAAATTCTTTTTCTTTATTGGTGATTGCAGGTTCAATATCTGAATAAGAAAATTTCTTACTTCCGCTAAGATGAACCTTGTCAATGATAATATTTTCACCCCGATTAACTATAAATTCAAGTTCTAAACCCTCGGTATTTTCCAAAGATTTAAGTTTAAATTCCACCACCGTATCAAAAAAACTTTTATTATCATAATAAGCTTTAATTCTCTCGCTCGCTTCTCTTGCACTCACTTCATCAAATAAACTTCCTCTTTTAATGCCTAAAATGCTTTCAACTTGTTTTCTATCATTTGAAGCTATGCCTGTAATGGTGATTTTAGCTATGCTTGGTTTTTCAACAAGAGTAATGTTTAAAATTCCATTGTTTTCTGTCATTTCAATGTTTTTAAAATAATTTTGTTTATAAAGATTAAGAATTGCTAAATTGATTTTAGTTTCACTCACTTCTTCGCCGATTTTAAGCCCTGCAATGCTAAGTGCCGTTTCATAAGATAAGCTGTGAAGCCCACTAAAATGGATTTCTTTAAGTACTTCTGCACTTGATAAAGTGCAAAACATACAAATACCAATGATTTTTTTCATAATATTTTTACCTAAAAATTTATTAAAGCTTGTATAATAACAAAAAACATTTAACACGCAAAATTAAGGGAAAATTTTATGAAAATAGCAATCATTGGACTTGGGCTTATTGGTGGTTCTTTAGGGCTTTGTTTGAAAGAAAACAAACTCATTAGCACCGTTTATGGGCTTGATATTGACAAACAAAATGAACAAGATGCTTTAAATTTAGGACTTATACACGAACTTATCTCTTTTAAAAATCTTAAAAATTGTGATATGATTTTCATCGCCACTCCTGTGGATGCAATTATAAAAATTTTGCAAGATTTAAAAAAACTTCCTAAAAATACAACTATTATAGAACTTGGAAGCACCAAAAGAAAGATTATAGAATCTTTACCCAAAGAACTTATCAAACAAACTCTTTTTGCTCACCCTATGGCAGGAACGGAAAATAGCGGTCCTAAAGCCGCCTTTAAAGAGCTTTATAAAGATGCTGTTTGTGTGCTTTGTGATAGCGAAGTTGCTGATGATTTACATCAAAAAAGAGCTGTGGAGATTCTTTCTCATTTAGGAATGAGGATTGTTTTTATGGATAGTTTTGCACACGATCATCATACAGCAATCATTTCGCATTTGCCTCACGTTATCAGCTTTTCTTTGGCAAATTTCGTGATGAAAGAAGAAAATAAACGCAATATTGCACATTTAGCGGGCGGTTCTTTTAAGGGAATGAGTCGTATTGCAAAATCCTCTCCTATAATGTGGGGTAGTATTTTTGAGCAAAATAAAGACAATGTTTTAAAATCCATTGAATGCTTTGAAAAAGAGCTTCACGCCTGCAAAAAAATGATACAAGAAAATCGTTTCGATGAGCTTAAAGCTTGGATGAGTAAGGCAAATAAACTTAGAGAAATTTTATAATTTTTTTGGATATTAACTTAATATTAACTTGGTGTTTTCCTAAAAATTATATGATTGCCCAAAGGTAAATATTTTTAGGGATATTTAAGTGAAAAAGAAGAAAAATTTTTATAGTTTTATTTTAGTTTTAATTTTACTTGTTATCGTTGGGTTTTTTGCAGTTAAAATGGATATTTTTAAAGAAAATAGTATTGAAATTTTAACTGAAAATGTGATTTATAACAATCTTAAAAGTCCTGTTTCGCTTCATATAAAAGATGATAAAAAAGGCATTAAAAATGTTAAAATTGTTTTAAAAAAAGATAGTAATGATACGGGTTTAGTGCTTGTTGATGAAAAAATTAAAGATAAAAAAGATTTACTTTTGCAGGTGGAGCTTCCAAAAGCTGCTTATAAAGAAAAACTTAAATCTTATATTTTAGAGCTTGAAGTGAGTAATGGAAGTTTTTTGAGTTTTTTAGGTAATAAAACTCAAAAACAAATTGTTGTTTTAATCGATGAAATAAATCCTAAAATTAACATTTTAAGCCGTTCTTATTCTATTGAAAAAGGTGGTGCTGCAAGTGTTGTTTTTAGAAGCACTGATGAGAATTTAGATGAAGTTTATATAGAAACAAATGGAAGTAAAAAATTTAAAGCTTTTCCTTATATCAAAGACGGATATTATGCAGCTTTGATAGCTTGGGACGCAAGAGAAGAAAATTTCAAACCCTTTGTAATTGCTAAAGATAAGGCTGGAAATATTTCAAAACAACCTATAGATTATTTACTTTCAAACCGAAATTATCGCACTTCAAATATAGCTTTAAATGATAGATTTTTAGAAGGAAAGATAAAAGATTTAGCCTCGCAGTATTCTAATGATAGTGATTTGAGTCTTTTAGAACAATTTAAATTTGTAAATGAAACTTTGCGTTTGGCTAATGAAGATTTAATTCGTAAAATCACTTCTGAACCTAGAGAAGAAAAAATCGAAAATTTTAAGCTCAATCTTTTTTTACCGCTTAAAAATGCTGCTAAAGTAGCAGACTTTGCAGACCATAGATTTTATTCTTATAAAGAGCAGTTTGTGAGCGATTCTTATCATATGGGTTTAGACCTTGCAAGTGTAGCTAAAGCTCCAATCATTAGCAGCAATCAAGGAGAAGTTGTTTTTGCAGGTGAAAATGGGATTTATGGTTTGAATTTAATCCTTTATCACGGCTTTGGAGTTTATAGCCTTTATGGGCATTGTTCTTCAAAAAATGTTGATGAGGGTGAGTTTGTGAATGTTTCAAATGAGATTGCAAACACTGGAACGAGTGGTTTAGCACTTGGAGATCATTTGCATTTTGGAGTTTTGGTTCAAGGAGTTGAAACAAGACCTGAACAATGGCAAGATAGAAAATGGATAGAAAATAATATCTATAAAGTTTTAGATGAAGGAAAAAAAATGATAACGGGGGGGGGGATTTAGAAAATGAAACAATTAACTCTAGCAAAATCCGTTAAAGGTGTAGGAATAGGACTTCATAAAGGAGAACCTATTGAGATTACTCTTGAACCTTTGGAAGCAAATAGTGGTATAGTATTTTTTAGAAGCGATTTAAATGCAAGTTATAAAGCAGAACCTAGCAATGTGATTAACACGCAAATGGCAACTGTAATTGGAGATAGTAGAGGCTATGTCTCTACGATTGAGCATTTAATGAGTGCGATTAATGCTTATGGGATTGATAATGTCCGCATTGTTCTTAATGCAAATGAAGCTCCTGTGATGGATGGAAGTAGCATTAGCTTTTGTATGATGCTTGATGAAGCAGGAGTAAAAGAACTTGATGCTCCTAAAAAAATCATAGTGATTAAAAAGGCAGTTGAAGTAAGAGATGGGCATAAATTCGTTAAGCTTATTCCAACTAAAATTCCTAAGATTAATTATACGATAAAATTTGATAATGCTGTGATTGGGGAGCAAAATTATTGTTTTGAATTCAGCAAGCAAAATTATATAGAAGAAATTGCAAGAGCAAGAACCTTTGGCTTTTTAAAAGATGTTAAGGCTTTAAGAGCTATGAATTTAGGACTTGGTGGAAGTTTAGAAAACACTATAGTTTTAGATGATAATCGCATTTTAAATCCTGAAGGTCTAAGATTTAAAGATGAATTTGTGCGTCATAAAATTTTAGATGCTATTGGGGATTTAACCTTGCTTGGGTGCCGTGTTTTTGGAGATTATATTTCTTATGCAGGAAGTCATCATCTTAATCACTTGCTTACAAAAGCTTTGCTTGAAGATAAAGATGCTTATGAAGTTGTAAGTTTAAGTAAAACTTCCCAAAAAGCTTACGAAAAGGTTTTTGCATAAAAAATTTCACGCTTTTGCTTAATGGGCTTTCTAAGCCCTTAATGCTTGGAATTTATGAAAATCAAGAACTTATAAAAAGCTATGAAAGTGAAGAAAAAGCAGATGAATTTGTGCCAAAAATTTTGCAAATTTTGCTTAAAGAATTTGAGTTTTCAAGCTTAGTTTATGCAAATGGACCGGGTTCTTTTATGGGAATTAAAATTTCTTATGTGAGCTTAAAAACTCTAAGTTTGGTTAAAAATATTCCTTTATTTGCAGTGAGTGCATTTGAACTCAATGGTTTTAAGCCTATTAGTGCAAATAAAAATTTGTGTTTTGTTTGGAAGGATTCAAAAATTATTTTAGAAAAAAATACTCCTGCTAATTTTTTTTTACCGCAGAATTTACAAGAGCTTAATCTAAAAAATGATAATCTACCTTTTTATTTTTTAGATGCAGTTATAGGATAAATATTGAAAATTTTAATTCCAGCCACAAGTGCGAATTTAGGACCGGGTTTTGATTGTTTAGGACTAGCTCTTAAGCTTTTTAATGAAGTAGAAATTTACAAAGCAAATTTCTTTAGTCTTAGCATTAGCGGAGAGGGAAGTGATAATTTTCATTTGAAAAAAAATAATGTTTTTATACAAATTTTTAATGAAATTTATCAAAAACTTAGCGGCAAAACAAATAAATTTCGCTTTGTGTTTAAAAATAATATTCCTCTATCAAGGGGACTTGGGAGTTCTTCTGCGGTGATTGTAGGAGCCATTGCAAGTGCTTATACAATGAGCGGTTTTAAAATGGAAAAAGAAAAAATTTTGAATGAAGCTTTAAAATATGAAGCACATCCGGATAATATAGCTCCTGCCACTCTTGGAGGATTTGTGTGTTCTATTGTTGAAGAAGATAAGGTTTATAGCATTAAAAAAAATATTGATGAAAATTTAAGAGCCATTGTTGTAATACCTAATGTAAGCATTAGCACAGAACAAAGCAGACAAGCCTTGCCAACGAGTTTAAGCCTTAGTGATTGTGTGTTTAATCTAGCTCATTCTTCTTTTTTAACGGCGTGTTTTTTGGAGAGAAAATATGAGTTTTTAGCTCTTGCAAGTAAAGATAAACTTCATCAATTTAAAAGAATGAAAAACCTGCCCGAGCTTTTTGAAGTGCAAAAATATGCTTTGGAAAATAAAGCTTTAATGAGCACGCTTTCAGGTTCAGGTTCTAGCTTTTTTTCTTTGGTTTATAAAGATGATGCGAATTTTCTTTTACAAAAAATCAAAGAAAAATTTAAAAATTTTCGTGTAGAATGTTTAGAATTTGATAATAAAGGCTTTGAAATTTGCTGAAAAATTTAAAAAAAAAGATATAATTTGAAAAAACATCAACCCATTAGAATGTGCATTGTATGCAAAAATCGCTTTGAAAAAAGGCTGTTAAATCGTTTGAGTATTTATACAAATGAGCTTTGTGTTGATTTAAAATTAGGACGTGGAATTTATTTGTGTGAAACTTGTATGTTAAAAGATGAAAAAATTTTGCATAAAGCATTTTCTAAAATGAGTAAAAGATTAAAGATGATTCCCCAAAATTTAAAGGAGTTAGTTTTAAATGGCAAAGATTAGAATTTATGAGATTGCAAATGAAGCAGGATATTCAAGTAAAGAAATTATAGAAAAAGTTAAAGAAGTAGGTCTTGATATAAAATCTGCTTCTTCAGCTGTAGAAACAGAAGTTGCAAGTGCAATTTATGAGTATATACAAACGGGTAAAGTTTCTGAAATTTTTAAAAAAAGTTCGGAAAAAACTGCGAAAAAATCGTCTAAAACAACAGCCAAAAGCACTAAAGAAAGCAAAGCTAAAGAAGTTAAAGAAACTAAAGAAGAAAAGCCAAAAACCAAAGCTAAAACAAGCTCAAAGACTAAAACCACTGAAACTAAAGCAAAAAAAGAAAGCAAAGCTAAAGAAGTTAAAGAAACTAAAGAAGAAAAGCCAAAAACCAAAGAATTAAAAAAAGAAGAATTTAAAGAAGAAAACAAAAGCATTGTAGAAGTTCCTAAAGAAGAACCTAAGGAAGATAAACCTCAAAGCATAGCAAGTGCGACTTTGGCAAAAAGACGAGGGCTTGTGATAGTTAAGAAAAAGAAAGATATTGAAGAAGAAGCTCTTAAAAAAGATGAGGTAAAAACCCCTACAAATAAAGAACAAGTAAGCTTATCGATGATTTTTTCAGATATTGATGAAAGTCTAAAGAAAAAGAAAAAAGAGAAAAAAACTACTCCAGCGGTTAAAAAAGAAAATACTCAAAAAATGGATTTTTTAAGCAATCACGATTTTGCCGATATTTCTTTAGATAATGAAGATGAGGTGGTTTTACCTGATTTTAGTGTTAAAGAACAAGTAAAACCAACAAATACCATTAAAAAACCTCCTCAAATTTTGCGTCAATCTTTAGGAAATACTCTTAATTTTAATGAAGGAGGCATACAAAGAAGAAGCCGCAAAAAACCTCCTAAAAAAGTGGAAAAAAAGGAAAGTGAAGCCATAACAAGCGTAGCTATTCCTAAAGAAATTCGTGTCTATGAATTTGCAGATAAAATTGGTAAAAATACAAGTGAGATCATTTCAAAGCTTTTTATGTTAGGTTTAATGACAACTAAAAATGATTTTTTAGATGAAGAGGCAATCGAAATTTTAGCCGATGAATTTGGCATAGAAATTCAAATCATTGATGAAGCAGATGCATTTGATTATGTTAAAGATTATGAAAGTATTGAAAATGAAAAAGATTTACTTCCTAGAGCACCTGTAATTACGATTATGGGACACGTTGATCACGGAAAAACTTCTTTGCTTGATTATATACGCAAAAGTCGTGTTGCAAGCGGCGAAGCAGGAGGTATTACCCAGCACGTTGGTGCCTATATGGTCGAAAAAAATCATCGCAAAATTACTTTCATTGATACTCCCGGACACGAAGCTTTTACAGCAATGCGTGCAAGAGGAGCGAGTATCACAGATATTGTGATTATTGTTGTGGCAGCTGATGATGGAGTAAAACCTCAAACTAAAGAAGCTATCAATCACGCAAAAGCAGCAAATGTTCCAATCATCATTGCGATTAATAAAATTGACAAAGAAGGTGCAAATGCAGATATGGTAAAAACGCAGCTTTCTGAAATGGATATTATTCCTGTAGAATGGGGAGGAAACTATGAGTTTTTACCTGTTTCTGCAAAAACAGGGCAGGGTATTGAAGATTTACTTGAAACCTTGCTTTTACAAGCAGATATTTTAGAGCTTAAAGCTAATCCAAAAAATTTCGCAAAGGCAAGTGTCATCGAAAGTTCTGTTCAAAAAGGACGCGGTGCGGTTGCGACTATTATTGTGCAAAATGGGACTTTAAAGGTTGGAAGCACGGTTGTTGCAGGTGTGGCTTATGGTAAAATTCGTGCGATGAGCGATGATAAGGGCAAGGCTTTAAAAGAAATTAAACCCGGAGAATGTGGCGTTATAGTAGGACTTAGCGAAGTAGCTGAAGCAGGCGAAATTCTCATTGCTGTAAAAAGTGATAAAGAGGCAAGAGAATATGCTGCAAAACGTTATGAATACAATCGCCAAAAAGAACTTAGTAAATCAACCAAAGTTAGCATTGATGAGCTTGGAGCTAAGATTAAAGAGGGAAATCTCAAAGCCTTACCTGTGATATTAAAAGCTGATGTTCAAGGCTCTTTAGAAGCTTTAAAAGCGAGTTTAGAAAAGCTTAGAAATGATGAGATTAAAGTTAATATTATTCATAGTGGAGTAGGTGGTATCACTCAAAGCGATATTGAGCTTGCAAACGCAAGTGAAAATTCCATAGTTTTAGGCTTTAATATACGTCCAACTGGAGAGATTAAAGAAAAAGCAAAAGATAAGGGAGTGGAGATTAAAACCTACAATGTGATTTACAATCTCATTGATGATGTTAAAGCCTTACTTAGCGGTATGATGAGCCCTATTATTTCTGAAGAACAGCTTGGGCAAGCTGAAATCAGACAAGTCATTTCTGTGCCAAAAATCGGGCAAATTGCTGGATGTATGGTGAGTGAGGGTGTGATTAATCGTGGAGCTAAAATTCGGCTTATACGCGAAGGAGTTGTTGTTTTTGAAGGCAATGTAAGTTCGCTTAAGCGTTTCAAAGATGATGTTAAAGAAGTTGCTAAGGGTTATGAGTGTGGAGTTGGAATTGAGGGTTGTGAGGATATGCGAGTGGGCGATTATATAGAGAGTTATAAAGAAGTTGAAAAAAGTGCAAGTTTATGAATCCTAGTGAGCTTAAAAAACTCCGCACTGAAAGTGTGCTAAAAGAGCTTATTCCGGAGGCTTTAGCGAATTTAGACGATGAGCTTTTAAGAAATCTTTGCGTGGTTGATGTTGAGTGTAAAAAAGGACGTTATGATGCTTTCGTATATATCGATAAAATGTCTTTTGATGCAAAAGAACAAGAACAAATTCTTATACATTTAAAAAAAGCGGCGAAATTTTTGCAAAATTATTGTATGAGTGAGCAAGGTTGGTATAAAAGCCCTAATTTTCACTTTAAATTCGATGATAGACTTGAATATCAAAACCACATAGATTCTTTATTTGAAAAGATTAAAAAGGAAAGCAATGAATCTTGAGCCTTTTTGTAAAGAAGCTGGAGTAAGCTTTTATGATAGCGAGCTTGTAAGTGAAAATGGCAAAAAAATTTACCGCATTTATATTTATAAAGAAGGCGGTGTAAATTTAGATGATTGTGCAAGACTTAGTGAAATTCTTTCGCCTATTTTTGATATAGAACCACCTGTTGATACAGAATATTTTTTAGAGGTTTCATCACCCGGACTTGAAAGAAAACTTCAAACTTTAGAGCATTTTGCTAAAAGCATAGGAGAAAAGGTGCGAATCACCACAAATGAAAAAGAACAAATCGAGGCGAAAATTTTAGGACTTAAAGATACTCTCATCTTTTTAGAAAATGAAAAAGGTGAAAAAATCTCTTTGGAATTTGGGAACATTAAAAAAGCTAAAACCTTTGTAGAATGGTAAAATAGGCTTTTAATACAATTTAATCAAATTTAAAAAAAAGGAGTATAATATGAACATTCTTTTAATCAATGGTTCGAAAAAATTTGGAAATGATGGCACAAGGCTTAATAAAACTTTACAAGCTCTTGCAAAGCAAACTTTGGAGTCCTTAGGACATAGTGTTTCTCAAACCATTATCGATGAGGGTTATGAACCAAAAAATGAGGTGGAAAAAATTCTTAAAGCAGATGTTTTGATTTATCAAATGCCTGCGTGGTGGATGGGTGAGCCTTGGATTGTAAAAAAATACATTGATGAGGTGTATTTAACAGGAGCGGGAGCACTTTTTAAAAATGATGGGAGAAGTCGTCAAGATGAGAGCCTTAAATACGGCAGTGGAGGCTTATGTCAAAATAAAAAAGTAATGCTTAGTGTTACTTGGAATGCCCCGCTTGGAGCTTTTAGCCAAAAAGACGCATTTTTCGAAGGTAGAGGGGTAGAGGAGGTGTATTGGCATTTGCATAAAGCTCATCAATTCTTAGGAATGCAAAGCTTACCAACTTTTATGTGTAATGATGTGATTAAAAATCCTCAAATTGAACTTTATACAAAAGAATATGAAGCACATTTGAAAAAGTATTTTTCTTAAAATTAAAATCAAGTCTTATGATACTTAAGTCAAAAAGACTTGATTTACAAATTTTGTTTTTATCAAAGTAAAACAAAAATTTCTTACAAGCAAATAAATCTTAAGAATTTTAGTTTTTTAAAGAATATTTTTGCTAATATAAATCATTAAATTTGTTTAAGGATAAAAAATGCAAAATAATTCGCGTCTTCGTATTGCTATACAAAAGTCTGGCAGGCTTTCTAAAGAGTCTATACAGCTTTTAAAAGATTGTGGGATTAAAATGCATATTCACGAACAAAATCTCATTGCTTTTTCTACGAATTTTCCTATAGATATTTTAAGGGTAAGAGACGATGATATTCCCGGACTCATTTTTGATGGTATTGTAGATTTAGGCATTATAGGTGAGAATGTTTTAGAAGAAAGTGAGCTTGAAAGAAAATCTTTAGGTGAAAAAGCTTCCTTTAAATTGCTTAAAAAGCTTGATTTTGGTTATTGTCGTCTTTGTTTGGCTTTGCCTCAAGATGTTAAATTTAAGAATTTGAAAGATTTTGAAGGACTAAGGATTGCAACTTCCTACCCTCATCTTCTTAAAAATTTTATGAAAGAAAACGGGATAAATTACCAAAATTGCACCCTTACAGGTTCTGTTGAGATTGCACCTAAGGCGAATTTGGCGGACGCTATTTGTGATTTGGTTTCAAGTGGGGCAACCTTACAAGCAAATGGGCTTAAAGAAGTTAAAACCATTTATGAATCAAGGGCTTGTTTGATTCAAAGAGAACATTCTTTAAGCAGCGAAATTCAAGCCCTTGTAGATAAAATTTTACTTCGTGTTGAAGGTGTGATTGGAGCCAAAGAGTCTAAATATATTATGCTTCATATTCCAAAAGAAAAGCTTGATAGAATTCAAAATTTACTGCCCGGGCTTGAAAAACCTACGATTTTACCTTTAGCTCACGATGAAAAAAAAGTTGCCATTCATATGGTTAGTAAAGAAAATTTATTTTGGGAAACTATGGAAACTTTAAAAGAAGAGGGTGCAAGTTCGATTTTGGTTTTACCGATAGAAAAAATGTTAAAGTGAGAAAATATGCAAATTTTAATTTATAAAAATTTAGATGAAACGCAGAAAAAAGAAATTTTAAAGCGTCCAGCTGTAAAAGCAAAGGATGAAATTTCAAAAATTGTTAAAGAAATTATTAACGATGTAAGAAAAAGAGGTGATGAAGCCTTGATAGAACAGGCTTTAAAATTTGATAAAGTCCAAATTTCAAGTATAAAAGTTAGTGAAGAAGAGCTTAAAAATGCAAGTGCTAGAGTGAGTAAAGAGCTTAGGGAAGCGATTAAAATTGCTTTTGAAAATATCAAAAAATTCCACGAAGCACAGCTTTTTAAGAAAATAGAACTTGAAACAATGAAAGGCGTAAAATGCGAACTTTTATCGCGTCCTATTGAAAAAGTAGGGCTTTATATACCCGGAGGGCTTGCTCCTTTGTTTTCAACAGCTTTAATGCTTGCCATTCCAGCTAAGATTGCAGGGTGCGAAAAAATCGTCCTTGCAAGTCCAGCTAAGATTAATGATGCTGTGCTTTTTTGTGCATCTTTGTGCGGGGTTGATGAAGTTTATCAAATGGGCGGTGCAGGTGCGATTGCAGCTTTAGCTTATGGAACAAAAAGTGTTGAAAAAGTGGATAAAATTTTTGGTCCAGGAAATGCCTTTGTAACTGAAGCTAAGGCTCAGGTAAGTGCAGATATAGGCGGAGCTGCTATTGATATGCAAGCAGGACCTTCTGAAGTGCTTGTGATTGCCGATGAAAATGCTAATGCAAGATTCGTTGCTTCTGATTTACTCTCTCAAGCCGAACACGGAGCGGATTCTCAAGTTATTTTGGTGTGCTTAAGTGAAAATTTTGCTAAAAAAGTTAGTGATGAAGTGGATTCTCAGCTTAAAAATTTACCTCGCAAAGAACTTGCCTCTAAAAGTATAGAGCATTCTAAAATCATTGTTGCAAAAAATTTAGAACAATGCCTTGAAATTTCAAATGCTTATGCACCTGAACACCTTATCATACAAACTGAGAATGCAAGAGAGCTTTTAAAGGGTGTTAAACACGCTGGTTCAGTATTTCTAGGAGCGTATTCACCTGAATCTATGGGGGATTATGCTAGTGGAACCAATCACGTTTTACCAACTTATGGTTTGACTAGAACTCATTCGAGTTTAAATCTTTCAGATTTTAGTAAAAGAATGAGCGTTCAAGAACTTAGTGCAGAGGGTTTTAAAGAGCTTGGAAAAAGTGTGAGGATTTTAGCAGCCGCAGAAGCTTTAGATGCTCATAAAAATGCGGTAGAATTCCGTCTTGAAAGTCTAAAAGAGAGTTAGTATGAGTCAAAAAATCCTTTTTATCGATAGAGACGGCACACTCATTGAGGAGCCAAAAAGTGATTTTCAAATCGACAGCCTTGAAAAACTTCGCTTTGAAAATGGAGCGATTCCTGCTCTTTTAAAGCTTAAAACCTTTGGCTTCATTTTTGTGATGATAAGCAATCAAGACGGGCTTGGAACTCCTTCTTTTCCTAAAGAAAATTTCGACCAAGCCCACCAAAAAATGCTTGATATTTTAAAAAGCTGTGGCATAGAATTTAAAGATATTTTTATCTGTCCGCATTTTGAAAATGAAAATTGTGAGTGTAGAAAGCCAAAAATAGCAATGCTTAAAGATTATATCAAACACGAGCTTTACGATAAAGAGCAAAGTTTTGTCATAGGTGATAGAGATTCTGATATGCAGCTTGCGAAAAATTTAGGAGTTAGAGGGTTAAAATATGGAGATTTAACTTGGCAAGAACTCAGTGATGAAATTTTAAGCACTTTTAGAAGTGCAAGTGTTTCAAGGATTACCAAAGAAACGAAAATCAGCGTTAAACTTGCTTTAAATGGTGGAAAAATAAAGCTTGATACGGGTATAGGATTTTTTGATCATATGCTCGAACAAATTGCTGTGCATAGTGGCATAGGACTTGAGGTTTCTTGTAAAGGGGATTTAGAAATTGATGAGCATCATAGCGTTGAAGATGTAGCTTTAGCCTTTGGAAGTGCGATAAAAAAAGCTTTAGGAGATAAAATCGGTATAGGACGTTATGGTTTTGTTTTACCTATGGATGAAGCCCTTGCAAGTTGCAGCATAGATTTTTGCAACCGCCCTCATTTAGTATATACAGCTAAATTTAAAAAGCAAAAACTTGGAGAACTTAGCACCGAAATGATAGAGCACTTTTTTTACTCCCTAAGCTACTCAATGGGAGTGAGCTTGCATTTAAAAGTTAAAGGGAAAAATGACCACCACAAAGCCGAAGGACTTTTTAAAGCCTTTGGACGAGCTTTAAGAATGGCAATTCGTATAGAAGATGATAAACTCGCAAGTTCTAAGGGTGTGATATAATGGAATTTGCAAAAGTTTTAAAATGAAATTTTTTATTTAGGAAAAGATATGACTTTTTTAGAATTAACTCAAGTGGTCTTAGAAAAGGCAGAAACTCCATTAACTTGTGGGCAAATTTGGAAATATGCTGAAAAACTAAAACTCACTAGAAAGCTTGGAAATATAGGTAAAACGCCAGAAGCATCACTAAGGTCAGTAATATATATAAGCATAAGAGACAAAAATAAAACCCCTTTATTGATAATCTCTGAGCAACCAAGAACTTTTTGGCTTAAGTCAAGAGAAAAAGAATTAAAAAACCTTAAGACTAATGAACTTGAGATTGAAGATTTTGCAAGACAAAAACGAGCCTTTAATGAGCGAGATTTGCATTCTTTGTTTGTAAAATTTCTTAAAGATAGTGAATTTGATGCGTATGCTAAAACCATATATCACGAGGTAAGCACAAAAAGTCAAAAAGGCAAAGATAAATGGAATTTTCCTGATATTGTTGCTGTGCATTTTCCTTTTAATGACTATAGAGATGAAACCTTAACTCTTGCAAAGCATACAAATCAAAATCAAGTTGAAATTTATTCTTTTGAGCTTAAAGTTGCACTTGATTGGGGTAATTTAAAAGAATCTTATTTTCAAGCTGTGTCTAATTCGAGTTTTGCTAATGAGGGATATTTGGTAGTTTTTGAGGATATTGATGACAAAGAGATATTAGAAGAAATAGAAAGATTAAATCAAAGTTTTGGTATAGGGCTTTTGCAGCTTGGACTTGATGATATAAAGATTATTTTTCCTTCTAAAGAAAGAGAATTAGACTTTGAAACCATTGATATGCTTATTGGTAAAAATCCTGATTTTAAGAAATTTATTGAAAATGTGAATAAAGATTTTAAAACTAATGATAGAGATAGAATAGCCACTCAAAATTATGATAAAATTTTAGGCGATGAGGAGCTTAAAAGATATATCAAAGAAAAGAATATCACTAAAGATTGAAAAATCTAATCCTTGATAAAACATTAATTTCAGTTTATTTTGCTACAATTTTATAATTTTATTTGGAAAGCAAAAAATGAAAATTACCATTATTGATACGGCTTGTGCGAATTTGGCTTCTTTGAAATTTGCTTTGGATAGACTTGGATTTACTAGCCAAATCAGCAGGGATTTAAACATTTTAGAAAACTCGGATAAACTCTTATTACCCGGTGTTGGAACAGCTTTAAAAGCGATGAATAATTTAGAAAAATTTAAGCTCACCCATTTCATACAAAACACCCAAAAGCCACTTTTAGGAATTTGCTTAGGAATGCAGCTTTTAGGAGAATTTTCGCAAGAACTTCACCAAAAAACTTTAAATCTCATTCCTTTTGAAACCAAAGAATTTGTTTCAAAGCAGGGTTTTACTTTGCCACATATGGGTTGGAATCAAGTTTTAAGCCAAAACGAGCTGTTTAAGGGCTTAAATGGGGCTTATTTTTATTTTGTTCATAGCTATTGTGTGGATTTAAATCCTTACACGATAGCAAGCTGTGAGTATTCTCAAAATTTTAGTGCAGCTGTGGCTAAAAACAATTTTTATGGGGTGCAGTTTCACCCTGAAAGAAGTGCTGAAGCAGGGGAGCTTTTGCTTAAAAATTTCATACAAAATATAGGATAAATAATGCAAACAAAACTTATTCCGGCTTTAGATTTGATTGATGGCGAGGTGGTGCGTCTTTTTAAGGGCGATTATCATCAAAAAAAGGTGTATAAAAACGACCCTCAAATTTTGCTTAAAGAATATGAAAAAGCAGGTGCGAAAGAGCTTCATTTGGTGGATTTAAGTGGAGCAAAAGACCCGAGTAAAAGACAATTAGCACTCATAGAAAAACTTAGCCGCTGCGTGAGTGTAGATTTGCAAGTGGGCGGAGGAATTCGCTCTAAGGAAGAGGTAAAGGCTTTGCTTGATAGCGGCGTTAAAAGAGTGGTTATAGGCTCTTTAGCGATTAAAAATCCCGAGCTTTGCCTTGAACTTCTTAAAGAATTTGGAAATGAAGCCATAGTTTTAGCCTTAGATGTGGTTTTAAAAGAGGACTATAAAGTCGTTATTAACGCTTGGCAGGAAGAGAGCGATAAAAAACTTATGGAAGTTTTGGAATTTTACGCAGAAAAAAAACTCAAACACATTTTATGTACTGATATTTCAAAGGACGGCACTATGCAAGGACCTAATGTTAGGCTTTATCAGCTCATCTATGATATTTTTCCACATATTAATGTTCAGGCTTCAGGCGGGGTTTCTTCACTTGAAGACCTTAAGAGGCTTAGCGGAATTTGTAGTGGAGTTATAGTGGGTAAAGCTTTATTGGAAGGTATTTTTAATGTTCAAGAAGGGATAAAATGCTTACAAAACGCATAATTGCTTGTTTAGATGTCAAAGACGGCAGAGTTGTCAAAGGTGTGCAGTTTAAGAACCACAAAGATATGGGTGATATTGTGGAACTTGCAAAATTTTACTCGCAAAATGGCATTGATGAACTTGTGTTTTATGATATTGCTGCAAGTGCTAGAAAAGAGAGAATTTCTAGGGCTTGGGTGAATGAGGTTGCCAAAAATATATCTATACCTTTTTGCGTGGCAGGAGGCATTAAGAGCGAAGAGGACGCAAGAGAGCTTTTAGCTAGTGGGGCGGATAAAATTTCCATTAATTCACCTGCTTTAAATAATCCTAGTTTAATCTCCACCCTTGCAAAAAGCTTTGGGACTCAATGCGTGGTTGTGGGAATTGATAGTTTCAAAGATGAAAATAACGAGCTTAAAGTTTATCAATACACGGGCGATGAAAAAACCTCCAAGCATAGTGGAAAAAACACGCTTGAGTGGGTAAAACAGGTGCAAGAATTAGGTGCAGGTGAGATTGTGCTTAATATGATGAATCAAGACGGAATGAGAAAGGGTTATGATTTAGAGCAGCTTAAAGCTGTGCGTGAAATTTGCAAAATTCCTCTCATTGCAAGTGGAGGAGCTGGAGAGGCAAAGCATTTTTTAGAAGCTTTTGAACTAGGTGTCGATGGAGCTTTAGCAGCAAGTATTTTTCATCAAAGATTAGTGGATATTAAAGAGCTTAAAATTTATCTTAAAAATCAAGGTTTGAGTATAAGGGTGTGAAATGTTAGAAAATATAAATTGGCAAAAAGTGGGCGGGCTTTTGCCCGTTATCATTCAAGATTATAAGAGTGCTGAAGTTTTAATGCTTGGTTTTATGAATGAAGAAGCTTTAAAACAAAGCTTAGAGAGCAAAAAGGTGGTGTTTTTTTCACGCACTAAAAATCGCCTTTGGACTAAGGGTGAGGAAAGCGGGAATTTTTTAAATATCGTAGATTTTGGACTAGATTGTGATAAAGACACGCTTTTAATCCTTGTAAATCCTGTCGGTCCAACCTGTCATACAGGTGATATTTCTTGTTTTGAAGAAGTGTCTAAAAATGCAGATTTTGTGTTTTTATCAAGGCTTTTTAAACTTATAAATTCTCGTAAAAATGCAGATGAAAAAGACTCTTACACTGCAAAGCTTTTTAAAAGTGGCACAAAAAGAATCGCTCAAAAGGTCGGTGAAGAAGGCGTAGAAACAGCTTTAGCTGCAGTGGTTAAAGATAAAGAAGAACTCATTTGCGAAGCAGCGGATTTGATGTATCATTTAAGTGTTTTGCTTGCTGATGCGGATTTAAGTTTTAGTGAGATTATTGCTAAACTTAAAGAGAGAAATAAAAAATAGTAAATTTTTTGATAAAAAGCCTAGAAAACTCTAGGCTTAACGCAATATTTTGAAAAGATTCAAATACTATATCGGCAAAGATTAAAAATCTTTAATAATTATTTTTTGGTTGTATTGTGTATTTTTACCTCTATCAT
>JAFLRU010000149.1 GCA_022511325.1 Campylobacter sp. | reverse complement strand
CTTAATTGTCAAGAGAAAAATTGTTACACAATAAAAACGTCGAGACTATTGCCTCGACGCCTTTACTATTGGAGCGAATGATAATGAAGAAATTGGAGCGGATTACGGGGCTCGAACCCGCTACCTCCACCTTGGCAAGGTGGCGCTCTACCAGATGAGCTAAATCCGCATATGGCAGCGATGCCGAAATACATCGCTTGAAGCACACTGCTGCATTGCTTCCTGTGAAAATAAGGTGGTGCCTCCGGACGGAATCGAACCATCGACACGGGGATTTTCAGTCCCCTGCTCTACCGACTGAGCTACAGAGGCGGTCTTAAAACACAGCGCCTTTAGCCAGTATCAAAAAGGAAACTGGCGACCTGGATGGGACTCGAACCCACGACCTCCGCCGTGACAGGGCGGCGTTCTAACCAGCTGAACTACCAGGCCGTATAAAAAAGGACTTGACAAGAAGTCCTTTTTGGTGGGAACAATAGGGCTCGAACCTATGACCCTCTGCTTGTAAGGCAGATGC
>JAFLRU010000148.1 GCA_022511325.1 Campylobacter sp. | reverse complement strand
CCGATCTGATTGTAAAAACAGAAATAACGTACCCAGCAAAGTTTTCCTTTGTCTTTGTAAATGAAATAAAAATCTTCCACAATAAAGAAAAGCTCAAAGAATATACCTCTTCCAGACCTGCCCTACAAATGATACTTAATGATGTTCTCTTGACAAAGAAAAGGAAAATGTGAAGAACATCCCAGTAAAATGACAACAGAAGACTAAATCAATGAAGAACCCATTGCTAAAATGACAGGACCAAATTACCATCTACTTACATTAACTCTGAATGCAAATGGGTTAAGCTCATCAATCAAACATCATAGATTAGTAAACTGTATTTAAAACACAAAACTCGCTTATTTGTTGCCTATAGAAGATACATCTCACCAACAAAGATCAGCAGAGACTAATCTCACTGACTTTGATGTTTTTGTTTTCAGTTTCTTCAAAATATATTTTTTCTCATTAAATTCTTGAATGACTCAGTATACAGTGGCATCATTTTCTTCAAGAAGGTTCTCAGCTTCCTTTTTCATTTCTTCAGTGACACATTAG
>JAFLRU010000147.1 GCA_022511325.1 Campylobacter sp. | reverse complement strand
AACAAATTATTACCGATAATGGTATTACTAAACCAGCTAATAAAATCTCTTCAACAGATACGCTAAGAGGTAAAAAAGTTTTTATCGCTCAAAGAGAATCCAAAGAAGGTAAAACAGCAGTTTGCAATCTTGCCTCTGTCAATCTTTCTAAAATTAACACCAAAGAAGATATTGAACGCGTTGTGCCTATTGCTATTCGTATGCTTGATAATGTGATTGATTTAAATTTCTATCCTAACCGCAAAGTTAAAGTAACCAACCTTGATACTCGCTCCATTGGACTTGGAGTGATGGGGGAAGCCCAAATGCTTGCAGAATCAAAGATTGAATGGGGTAGCGATAAACATTTAGAAAAGATTGATGAGATTATGGAGATGATTAGTTATAATGCGATTAAATCAAGCTGCGAACTAGCACAAGAAAAAGGCATTTATAGCAATTTTCCTAATTCCTCTTGGTCAAAAGGTATTTTTCCTATTGATAAAGCAAACCTCGAAAGTAAACGTTTGATTGATAGAGGGGGATTGTTTGGGTTTGTGTATGATTGGGAT
>JAFLRU010000146.1 GCA_022511325.1 Campylobacter sp. | reverse complement strand
TGGAAAAGAATCTTGAGATTGCACGAGAACTCGGCTATATTGACTTGCCACAAAATATTTTCATAGAAGCTCACGAAGTCGCAAAATACCCCGATGAAGAGGTGCTGATTGTTACCACAGGCTCTCAAGGCGAAACAATGAGTGCGCTCTATCGTATGGCAACAGACGAACATCGCCACATCAAAATTAAACCCAGCGATATGGTGATTATTTCTGCTAAAGCCATTCCGGGCAATGAAGGCTCTGTCTCTGCGGTGCTTAATTTCCTCCTTAAAGCCGGAGCAAAAGTCGCTTATCAAGACTTTAGCGAGATTCACGTTAGCGGACACGCCGCACAAGAGGAGCAAAAACTAATGTTGCGCCTGATTAAACCAAAGTTTTTCTTGCCCGTTCACGGCGAATACAATCACATTGCCAAACATAAACAAACCGCTATTGCTTGTGGGGTGCTAGAAAAAAATATCTACCTTATGGAAGATGGCGATCAAATCGAAGTCAATCCAAACTATATGAAAAAAGTGCGGAGTGTCAAAAATGGCAAAACTTTCATTGATAA
>JAFLRU010000145.1 GCA_022511325.1 Campylobacter sp. | reverse complement strand
TTCTGGAGGAGGCGCACAGACAGGCGGAACGCTTTCGCAGTGAGAAGACCGGAACTGAGCATATTCTGCTTGCTCTCTTAAAAGAAGGAGAAAACGTGGCTGTCAGACTACTCAATACCATGGGTGTGTCTGTACAGAAACTGTACGTGGACGTGTTGGTTGCTATGGGTGAGGACGGCGGTCTGTATAAAGAGGATTTAGGGAAAAAGCAGGGGCGGAAAAAGAGTGGGACTTCCACCTTGGACCAGTACAGCAGAGATTTGACCGCACTTGCCAGAGAGGGAAAGCTTGATCCTGTTATCGGCAGACAGGAAGAAATTACAAGAGTAATTCAGATTTTAAGCCGCAGGACTAAGAACAATCCCTGCTTGATCGGTGAGCCGGGTGTCGGCAAGACTGCCGTTGTAGAAGGACTTGCGGCAAGGATCGTCTCCGGAGAAGTGCCGTTTACCGTACAGAATAAGAGAGTGCTTACTCTGGACTTATCCGGCATGGTGGCGGGCAGTAAGTACAGAGGTGAGTTCGAGGAGAGAATTAAGAAAGTCATCAAAGAGGTAATC
>JAFLRU010000144.1 GCA_022511325.1 Campylobacter sp. | reverse complement strand
TAACATTGTTGGGGAAGCTGAGATACAGGTCTTCAGCTTAATGGATGGACTTCAGGATAATGACCATTGTTCCTCTTGGGGTTATGGTTGACTGGATTGCTATATCTGACTTTTCAATAAAAATTTTTTTGAAATTTTTTTTAAAAAAAGAAAATTAGGGCCCGGCGCGGTGGCGCAAGTGGTTAAGGTCCTCGCCTTGCACGCCCGGGATCCCATATGGGCGCCGGTTCTAATCCCGGCAGCCCCACTTCCCATCCAGCTCCCTGCTTGTGGCCTGGGAAAGCAGTGGAGGACAGCCCAAAGCCTTGGGACCCTGCACCCGCGTGGGAGACCCGGAAGAGGCTCCTGGCTTCGGATCGGCATAGTATCGGCCCGTTGCGCTCACTTGGGGAGTGAATCATCGGACGGAAGATCTTCCTCTCTGTCTCTCCTCTCTGTATATCCGCCTTTCCAATGAAAAAATAATAAAAATAAATCTTTAAAATGGAAATTATATTATTATTCTTAATATAAAAATATTAACTACATAACAAGATATTTAAACCAAAGAAAGAAAGCCTATGAAACACGGGTAGGTG
>JAFLRU010000143.1 GCA_022511325.1 Campylobacter sp. | reverse complement strand
TCATGAGACGATGGCTATTGCCATGAACAGACTGCATGGAAAGTCCAATTCCGGCGAAGGTGGAGAAGATGACGATAGATTGACCATAGGAGTCGATGGGCTGAATAGGTGTTCTGCGATCAAGCAGGTGGCCTCCGGTCGATTCGGTGTGACAAGTAAATATTTAAACAGTGCACAGGAAATTAAGATTAAGATGGCGCAAGGTGCGAAACCCGGCGAGGGCGGTCATCTGCCGGGCGGCAAGGTCTATCCGTGGATTGCCAAGACAAGGCATTCCACGCCGGGTGTAAGCCTGATTTCCCCGCCGCCGCATCACGATATTTATTCTATTGAAGATTTGGCGCAGCTTATTTATGATCTGAAGAATGCCAATACGAGAGCCAGAATATCTGTGAAACTGGTATCGGAAGCGGGTGTTGGTACGGTCGCTGCCGGTGTTGCTAAGGCAGGCGCACAGGTTGTACTGGTATCCGGTTATGACGGCGGTACAGGTGCGGCGCCCCGTAACTCCATACATAATGCGGGATTACCGTGGGAACTGGGACTTGCGGAGACGCACCAGACTTTGATTCAGAACGGTCTGCGGAATAAAGTCCGCATCGAGAC
>JAFLRU010000142.1 GCA_022511325.1 Campylobacter sp. | reverse complement strand
AACAGAACTGAGATTACAGATGTTTATACTGGTGATATAGCTGCAGCAGTAGGACTTAAGAATACTACTACTGGTGAAACATTATGTGATGAAAAGAAAGCAGTTATTCTAGATCCAATGGAATTCCCAGAACCAGTTATTTCAGTTGCAATTGAACCAAAATCAAAAGCAGACCAAGAAAAAATGGGAATCGCTCTTCAAAAACTAGCTGAGGAAGATCCAACATTCCGTCAAACAACTAACCAAGAAACAGGTCAAGTTGAAATCGCAGGTATGGGAGAACTTCACTTAGAAATAATCGTAGATCGTATGAAGAGAGAATTTAATGTAGAAGCAACTGTTGGTAAACCTCAAGTTGCATACCGTGAAACAATTACTCAAACTGCTGAATGTGAAGGTAAATATATTAAACAATCTGGTGGTCGTGGACAATACGGTCACGTATGGATTAAATTTGAACCAAATCCAGAAAAAGGTTACGAATTTGTTGATGCAATTGTTGGTGGTGTTGTTCCAAGAGAATATATACCAGTAACAGATAAAGGACTTCAAGAAGCTATGGAATCAGGTATACTTGCAGGATATCCAATGGTTGATATTAAAGCAA
>JAFLRU010000141.1:347-614 GCA_022511325.1 Campylobacter sp. | reverse complement strand
AGTTTGAGGGACAGACAAAGCAAAAGCTTGGAAACAGTGAAGCAAGAGGTGCTGTGGATAATATTGTCAGTGAACAGCTTACCTATTTCCTGGAATTAAATCCTGCAGTGGCAAAGTCAATCTGTGAGAAATCCATCCTCGCCCAGCGGGCAAGAGAAGCAGCCCGTAAAGCGAGAGATCTGACCAGAAGAAAAACTGCTTTGGACGGGCTTTCTCTTCCCGGAAAATTAGCGGATTGTTCCGACAGGGATCCCCAGAATTGTGAAA
>JAFLRU010000141.1:0-337 GCA_022511325.1 Campylobacter sp. | reverse complement strand
TTTATATTGTAGAGGGAGATTCCGCAGGCGGAAGCGCAAAGACAGCCCGCTCCAGGGCGACACAGGCTATCCTTCCTCTACGGGGAAAAATATTAAATGTAGAGAAAGCAAGACTTGATAAAATATACGCAAATGCAGAAATCAAGGCTATGATCACGGCTTTTGGCACCGGTATACATGAGGATTTTGACATATCGAAGCTTCGGTACAACAAGATTATTCTGATGACTGATGCAGATGTGGATGGCGCTCATATCAGTACATTGCTGCTTACTTTTATCTACCGGTTTATGCCGGATTTGATTAAGGAGGGTCATGTATATTTGGCAAAACCACC
>JAFLRU010000140.1 GCA_022511325.1 Campylobacter sp. | reverse complement strand
GTTGATAATATTGTTACTGAACAGCTGACTATTTTTCTGGAGATGAATCCTGCAGTGGCAAAATCCATCTGTGAGAAATCTATTCTTGCACAACGTGCAAGGGAAGCTGCAAGAAAGGCAAGGGATTTGACCAGGAGAAAAACTGCTTTGGACGGACTTTCACTTCCCGGAAAACTTGCAGATTGTTCTGATAGGGATCCTCAGAATTGTGAGATTTATATTGTGGAAGGAGATTCTGCAGGCGGCAGCGCAAAAACTGCTCGATCCAGAGCGACTCAGGCTATCTTGCCTCTTAGAGGAAAGATTTTAAATGTAGAAAAAGCCCGACTTGATAAAATTTATGCCAACGCAGAGATCAAGGCTATGATCACTGCCTTTGGTACCGGTATCCACGAAGATTTTGATATTTCCAAGCTCCGATACAATAAAATTATCTTGATGACTGATGCAGATGTTGACGGTGCTCATATCAGCACACTGTTGCTGACATTTATCTTTCGATTCATGCCGGATCTAATTAAGGAAGGACATGTATACCTGGCAAAGCCTCCTCTTTATAAGTTGGAAAAAAATAAGAAAGTATGGTATGCCTACAGCGATGAAGAACTTGATAAGATTCTTCAGGAGGTAGGTAGGGATCA
>JAFLRU010000014.1 GCA_022511325.1 Campylobacter sp. | reverse complement strand
AGGAGATGGAAAATTTCAATTTTTCATAAGGCTTACAAAGTGAGCGTAAAAGAACTTTTTTTAGTTCATTTAGAAGAAAATTTTCCAAAAGTTCAAAGCTTTCATCCTTTTTTTAATGAAGCTTTAAAACAAATGTTAAAAGCTGGAGGAAAACATTTTCGTGCCCAACTTCTTTTAGGTGTGGTAGAGTGCAAAAAACCTTCACTTTTAAATGCTTCTTTAAATGCGGCTTTAGCTCTTGAGTTTATCCATACTTATTCTTTGATTCACGATGATTTACCTGCTATGGATAATGCCGATTTTAGACGCAATACCCCAACCTTACATAAAACTTATGATGAAGCCACGGCGATTTTAGTTGGTGATGGACTTAATACTGAAGCGTTTTTATTGCTTTGCAATTTAGATTTAAAAAAAAGCATAAGACTTAAGCTTATCAACACCTTAGCTTTAAATGCCGGGATTAATGGAATGGTTCTAGGACAGGCTTTGGATTGCCATTTTGAAAATAAAAGGCTTGAGTTAAAAGAACTTGAGTTTTTACACATTCATAAAACTGCAAAACTTATTGCCGCAAGTCTAAAAATGGGTTGTGAAATTTGCGAACTTTCATCCAAAGAAAGTAAAAAAATTTATGAAATAGGCTTAAAACTCGGACTTATTTTTCAAATCAATGATGATATTATTGATGCAACAATGAACGAAAAAGATTTAGGAAAACCTGCTAAACACGACACGCATAAAAATTCCTTTGTGAATTTAATGGGTTTAGAAGAAGCTATTAAAACCAAAGAAAAACTCTTGAAAGAATGTGATTTAACAAAATTAGATTCTAAACTTGCAAAATATTTACAAAATTTAATCAAGCAATATTTATAAAAGGTAAAAAAATGGATAAAGAACTTTTACAAAAACAAGCTAATACTTTAAGATTTTTAAGTGCAGATATGGTGCAAAAAGCAAATTCAGGACACCCCGGAGCACCTCTTGGTTTAGCAGATATTCTAAGCGTTTTAAGTTTTCATCTTAGACACAATCCTAAAAATCCCCTTTGGCTCAATCGCGACAGGCTTGTATTTTCAGGCGGACACGCAAGTGCTTTACTTTATAGTTTTTTGCATTTAAGTGGCTATGATTTAAGTTTAGAGGATTTAAAAAATTTTAGGCAACTGCATTCTAAGACTCCCGGACACCCAGAAATTAGCACTTTAGGAGTAGAAATTGCCACAGGACCTTTGGGACAAGGTGTAGCTAATGCAGTAGGTTTTGCAATGGCAGCTAAAAAGGCACAAAATTTACTTGGTAAAGATTTAATCAATCATAAAGTGTATTGTCTTTGTGGGGACGGGGACTTGCAGGAGGGAATTTCTTATGAGGCTTGCTCTTTAGCAGGACTTCATAAACTTAATGATCTCATTTTAATCTATGATAGCAATGAAATTTCTATAGAAGGTGATGTAGCTTTAGCTTTCAATGAAGATGTAAGAGCAAGATTTATCTCTCAAGGTTTTGAAGTTTCTCAGATAAATGGACACGATTTTTTAGAAATTGATGAGGCTTTAAAAAAAGCCAAAAATTCTACTAAACCAAGTCTTATCATTGCTCATACTAAAATTGCAAAAGGAGCTTTAGAGCTTGAGGGTTCTCATACAGCTCACGGAGCACCTTTGGGAGAAGATTTAATTAAAAGAGCAAAAAAAGAGGCAGGTTTTGATGAGGATAAAAATTTTCAAATTCCTCCTGAAGTTAAAATTCGTTTTGAAAGTGCAGTAGAACTTGGGGATTTAGAGGAAGCAAAATGGAAGGAAAAGCTTGAAAAATCGGATAAAAAAGAATTTTTAGAAAGACTTTTAAAACCTGATTTTAAAAATATTGTTTATCCTGATTTTAAAGGTAAAGACCTTGCAACAAGAGATAGTAATGGCGAAATTTTAAATGTTTTGGCAAAAAATTTGGAAGGTTTTTTAGGTGGGAGTGCGGATTTAGCTCCATCAAATAAAACTGAACTTAAAGGATTTGGAGATTTTAGTGAGGGAAAAAATTTGCATTTTGGTATAAGAGAACACGCTATGGCAGCCATTAACAATGCTTTTGCAAGGTATGGTTTATTTTTACCTTTTTCTGCAACCTTTTTTATTTTTAGTGATTATTTAAAGCCTGCAGCAAGAATTGCTGCATTGATGAAAATCAAACATTTTTTCATTTTTACACACGATAGTATTGGTGTTGGTGAAGATGGTCCAACGCATCAGCCTATAGAACAATTAAGCACCTTTAGAGCCTTACCAAATTTCTTAACCTTTCGCCCAGCAGATGGGGTTGAAAATGTCAAAGCGTGGCAAATAGCTTTAAATTCAAATCTTCCTTGTGCCTTTGTGCTTTCACGTCAAAAGCTTAAAGCCTTAGATGAGCCTGTTTTTGGTGATGTAGAAAATGGAGCTTATTTGCTCAAAGAAAGTAAAGAGGCACAAATTACATTCTTAGCAAGTGGAAGTGAAGTTGAGCTTTGTTTGCAAAGTGCTAAAGAGTTAGAAAAACAAGGTGTAAGCTCTAATGTTATCTCTATGCCTTGCTACGAACTTTTTGAAAAACAAAGTAAAGAATACAAACAAAGGCTTTTAAAAGGTAGAGTTATAGGCGTTGAAGCGGCTCATTCTAAGGAGCTTTATCAATTTTGTAATGAGTTTTATGGTATTGAAAGTTTTGGAGAAAGCGGTAAAGATAAAGAAGTTTTTGAGCATTTTGGTTTTAGTGTTTCAAAGCTTACCCAGTTTGTGCTTAGCAAGAAGTAAAAATGGGTGCAAAATTTGAGTTTAGACAAGAAAATTTATTGATTTTTGGAAGTTGGGATAAAAACAGCACAGCAGAATTAAGATTAGAAGATTTTATAAATCACGATTTAAAACAAAATTTAATTTTAGATTTTAAAGGCTTAGAATTTATTGATACAATTGGAGTGAGATTTTTCTTAGCTTTAGAACACGATTTAAGCTTAAAAAATGTGCAAGTTAAAAGAATAAATCTTAGTCCGAAAGCTCAAGCTCTTTTCGAGCTTTGTGAAAAAAACTATAAAAGAAGTTCAAAAATTAAAAAGCCTAAAAAACATTTTGCGGATTATTTTGTGAAACTTGGAAGGCTTACTTTTACTCTCTTTGCGATTCTTAAAAAATTCATAAATTTTACTGGAGCTTTTTTTGTTAGTTTTATTTTTTGTCTTAAAAAGCCTAAAAATTTTAGATTTATTTCTTTTTTGTATCATATTGAAACTTCAAGTCTTAAAGCTTTGCCTATTATTACTTTAACTTCTCTTTTAGTGGGAGTTGTTTTAGCGTATCAAGCTGCTTATCAACTCTCACAATTTGGTGCAAATATTTTTATTGTTGATTTGGTAGGAATTTCAGCCACTAGAGAACTTGCACCGCTTATTAGTGCGATTGTGATTGCAGGTAGGAGTGCGAGTTCTTATACTGCACAAATTGGGGTGATGAAAATCACTGATGAAATTGCTGCAATGAATACTATGGGCTTTCGCTCTTTTGAATTTATCATCCTTCCACGAGTTTTAGCTTTGGTGATTGCTATGCCTTTAATTGTTGCTGTGAGTGATTTTATCAGTATATTTGGCGGTATGGTTGTTGCAAGAGTGAATTTAGATATTAGTTTTGGGGAATTTTTAAAACGTTTCAGTGAAGCTGTTGCTCTTAAGCATATTCTTATAGGTCTTTTTAAAGCCCCGATGTTTGGATTTTTAATTGGCATTATTGCTTGTTTTAGAGGTTTTGAGGTTAAAAATACCACAAGTAGCATAGGGGTTTATACAACAAAAAGTGTTGTAAATGCAATTTTTTGGGTTATAGCCTTTGATGCAATTTTTTCAATCGTTCTTACTCAAATGGATATTTAATGATTGTTAAAGCAAAAAACATTATAACGCGTTTTGGAGAAAAAATCATTCATAATGGAGTGAGTTTTAATGTTGAAGAAAATGAAATTTTTGGCATTTTAGGTGGAAGTGGAAGTGGAAAATCCGTGCTTTTAAAACAAATGCTTTTGCTTGAGCATTTTGATGGAGGAGATTATGAAATTTTAGGCTATTCTTTGAAAAATATTAGCGAAGAAGATGCTTTAAATTTGCGTTTGAAATGGGGTGTGGTTTTTCAATTTGCCGCACTTTTTAGCTTTTTTTCTGTGTTTGAAAATATTGCTATACCCTTAAAAGAATACACAAAATTAGATGATGAAGCCATTTTTGAACTCGTTTTGATGAAACTTAAAATGGCAGGTTTAGATGAAAGTGTTTTAAAGCTTTATCCTAGCGAACTTAGCGGAGGAATGCAAAAAAGAGTTGCTATAGCAAGGGCTTTGGCTTTAGATTCTAAACTTTTGTTTTTAGATGAACCTACAAGTGGGCTTGACCCTCATAGTTCGAGAGAATTTGACGATTTAGTTTTAGAACTTAAGTCGAGCTTTGATTTAAGTGTAATTCTTGTAACACACGATAAAGAAAGTATGAAAAATCTTTTGAGTCGTTTTATTATTTTAGAAAATAAAAAAGTTGGATTTTATGGAACTTATGAAGAACTTAAGGAGCAAAATCCAAGACTTTTTAAAAAATTTATGGAGTAAAAGTGGAAAATAGGGCAAATTATTTTTTTGTAGGACTTTTTGTTTTTGGAGTATTTTTTATTTCTCTTGCTTGTATATTTTGGCTTGGAGGGTATTCTAAGGAAGAAAGTTTTGAATTTTATAGAATATACACGAGAGAATCTGTAAGCGGACTTAGTCTTAAAGCACCGGTAAGACTTTTGGGAGTTGAGGTTGGAAATGTTGAAAATATTAGCATTTCGGATAAAGATGGCTTAGGCGTGGATATTTTAATCAAGGTTAAAAAAGATACTCCTATTAAGGAAGATACCCTTGCAACCTTACAACTTCAAGGTATAACAGGACTTAAGTCCGTTCAGCTTGAGGGAGGAAGTAAAGATGCGAAAATGCTTAAAACTAAAGATGGCACAATTCCTGTCATTAAATTTAAAGAAAGTTTTTTAACTACTATAGACAGACAAAGTGAATATCTTTTTTCTCTGCTTAAAACCGCAGATAAAAAGTCTAAAGAGCTTTTAAGTGAGAAAAATTTAAAAAATGTTGAGTTGATTTTACAGAATTTAGCAGGAGCAAGTGAAAAAATTGTTTCGATGAGCGAAGAAATCAGCTTGGCTGCTAAAAAACTCAATCATAGTTTAAATGGTTTTGATAAAGGCGTGAAAAGTTTTGATGAGTTAGCTCAAAAAACTTCAAATAAACTTGATTTTTACGACGAGTTAAAATATGGCTTACAAGAAAATTTAGAACTTTTTAAAATTTTTCTTTTAGAAAGCAATGCCTTGCTTTTAGATATAAAAAGAAGTCCTGCAGATTTGATTTTTAAGGAAAGCAAAGCTAAACTAGGGCCAGGAGAAAAAGAATGAAAACATTTTTAACTATGATTTTAGCACTTTTTTTAGGGGCTTGTTCTTTAAAACCAATTCAAGTAGAACAAAGTCAATATTTCATTTTAAAAAGCGATGAAAAGATTTCGAGTAAAGATTTTAAATCAAGGGATAAAAGTCTTAAAATTCTAAATCCTGATGTGCCTTTATATCTTAATTCTTACCAAATTATTTATATTCAAAATGGTATAAGCAATGCTTATGCTCATCATTTTTGGGGCGATGTGCCAAGCAATCTTTATCGTTTTGTGCTTTTGAGTAAATTTGAGCAAAGTGGAATTTTTAAGAGTTTGGTGGGGCAAAATAGTCCTGTTTTAGCGGATTTTATTTTAGAGGGTAGGTTTGATTCTTTTGAGCAAATCATTGATAAAAAGGAAAATTATGCCAAGCTAGCTTTGAGCTTAAATCTCGTTGATGTAAAGCAAAATAAAATCATTGCTCATAAAAATTTCATCGTAAAAGAAAATATCGCTAAAATTGATATAAACGAGACTTTGAAAGCTTTTGAAAAAGCTTTGAATAAGCTTACAAATGAGATTGTTGTTTGGGTGGATTTAAATCTTAAGTAAAAATTTAGGAACACTTTTTGCTTTTTAGTTTTTTAGACAATATTTTGAAAGGCAAAAAATGAACCAAGAAATGAATATTTTAAAAAAGCATTTAGGTGAAGTTGAGGGAGTAAGTAGCTTTAAGGCAAAGCAAATTTGTTCTCAAATAAACGATGCAAATGATTTTATCGGTGCTTTGCAGATTTTGGATAAAAATCTTAAAAAAATTCACGAACATATAGATCAAAGACTTAGTGATGCAAATTTAGATGATATGCAAAAAAGGACGATTGATGCGAGTGTTTCGCAGCTCATACAAGGTTGCTCTTTTATGGGAACAGCTCTTTTTGATAATATTTTTAAAGTTTATATGGGAAAAAAGCTTTTTGAATTTGAGATAGTTAATCCTTTGCTTGTGCTTGAAAAAAGTAATTATGAGGGCGTTTTGGCTTATATAGAGGATAAAAGAGAAGAAATTGCAAGTTTGCTTGTGGATTTGGCTACAGCTATTACTTTGGATATGGATTTTGGAAGTGCTTTAACTCAAAATACTCAAACAGATTTTAAAAATCTTTTTAGATAGTCATTTTTGGCGGGTAAATCCGCCAAGATTATTGTGTAAAATATTTAAAAAATAATTTAAATTTAATAAATACAAGGATGCAAAGATTATGATATTTTTTTAAAATTGGTTAAGTAAATTTATTACACCCTCCAATCAATCTCCTCTTTTCCAAGTTTTCTTAAAAGCTCATTGGCTTTTGAAAAATGTTTGCAACCCAAAAAGCCACTTCTTGCTAAAGGGCTTGGGTGGGCTGCTTCTAAGATAAAGTGTTTGTTTGTATCAATGAGAATTTTTTTGCTCTTAGCGTAATTTCCCCAAAGCATAAAAATAAGTCCTGTTTTTTCATTGCTAAGTTTTTCAATTACCCTATCTGTAAATTCTTGCCAACCCCAAGAACTATGACTTGCGGGTTTATTTGCCTCGACGCTAAGTATAGAATTTAAAAGTAAAACGCCTTGTTTTGCCCAAGTGCTTAAATCTCCATTTTTTGAGACAGCTAAATTTAAATCGGAGTTTAATTCTTTGTAAATATTGAGCAAAGAAGGAGGGAGTTTTATTCCACTTGGAACAGAAAAACTAAGCCCCATAGCTTGATAAGGTTGATGATAAGGGTCTTGTCCAAGTAAGATGATTTTGAGCGAATTTAAAGGAGTAAGATTGAAAGCATTAAAGGTTAAATTTGCAGGTGGGTAAATGACTTTTTTTTCTTTTAAAGCTTCTATATATCTTTTTTTAAGCTCTAAAAAATAAGCTTTTGTAAATTCATCTTTTAAAAATTCTTTCCAATCCTCATTCATTTTAATTTGTTCAGGTTTGATTGTAATTTCGCTCATTATTTCTCTTTAAAAAATAAAATTAAGTCTTTAAATCTTAGCAAAAATATTTAAATTTTAAGCTAAATTGACTTGATCAAATTTTTAATTTAATTTAAATAAAAAATGAGTAAAAATGAATTCTTTATGATATACTTGTGGCACTTTGTAATAAATAAAAATTTATTACAAAAATTTCAAAATAAGGTTTTTTAAATGGGGACAAGAAAAGAACACGATTTTATCGGGGAATTAGAAATTTCTGATGATGTGTATTATGGGGTGCAAACCTTTCGAGCTGTCGAAAATTTCGACATTTCTCACGATAGACTTCAAAATTTCCCTCGTTTTGTTAGAGCTTTGGTAAGAGTTAAAAAAGCTGCTGCAATGGCAAATTGCGAGCTTGGCTTATTAGACAAAGAAAAGGAACAAGCTATAATTAAAGCTTGTGATAAAATTTTAGAAGGCGGATATTATGAGCAATTTGTTGTAGATATGTTCCAAGGTGGTGCAGGAACAAGCACAAATATGAATGCAAATGAGGTTATAGCTAATATAGGTTTGGAACTTATGGGACATAAAAAAGGTGAGTATAAATATCTGCATCCAAATGACCACGTTAATCTATCTCAAAGCACTAACGATGCGTATCCGACAGCCTTAAAAATAGCTTTACACAATTATTTGAGTGATTTAGCCGAGGCTATGGAACATCTTAAAAAATCTTATGAAAAAAAGGCTGTAGAATTTAAAGATGTCCTAAAAATGGGAAGAACACAGCTTCAAGATGCCGTTCCTATGACTTTAGGACGCGAATTCCAAACCTTTGCAGTAATGATAGCAGAAGATATACAAAGAGTTTTAGAAGCTAGAAAACTTGTCCTTGAGATTAACCTTGGTGGAACAGCTATAGGAACGGGGATTAACTCTCATCCGGATTATCCAAAAGTTGTAGAAAAGAAAATTAGAGAGGTTACAGGATTTGATTACACTGTTGCAGAAGATTTAATCGAAGCTACTCAAGATACAGGTGCTTATGTGCAAATTAGCGGGGTATTAAAAAGAGTGGCTACAAAACTTTCTAAAGTTTGTAACGACTTAAGACTTTTAAGCTCTGGTCCAAGATGTGGTTTAAATGAAATCAATCTTCCTAAAATGCAACCGGGAAGCTCGATAATGCCGGGTAAGGTTAATCCTGTTATCCCAGAAGTTGTCAATCAAGTGTGTTTTTTTGTAATAGGAGCAGATGTTACGGTTACTTTTGCGTGTGAGGGCGGACAATTACAGCTTAATGTTTTTGAACCTGTTGTGGCGTATAGTTTGTTTAATTCTATCATTATGCTTGAAAAAGCAATGCACACTTTAGCGGATAAATGTATCGATAATATTACAGCTAATGAAAAAGTTTGTGCTGATTTTGTTTATAATTCTGTGGGCATAGTAACAGCTTTAAATCCTTATATTGGTTATGAAAATTCAGCTTCTATTGCTAAAGAAGCAATGAACACAGGTAAGAGTATTGCAGATATTGCACTTACAAGAGGACTTTTGAGCAAAGAGCAAATTGATGAAATTTTAACTCCTGCAAATATGCTTAATCCTCATATGACAGCTAAAAAATAAGGAAAACTATGCTTGATTTTAGTCTTATTTTGTAGCTTATTGTTTCTTGGAATTAATTTTATAGGAAGTTTTTTAAATGTTTTGCTTTATTATTTTAAACTTCCTAGCACAATGCTTTCCATAAAAATAGGGAAAAGATTTTAAAGGTTAGTGTGTAGATTTATGCGAAGGTATTGGTAAATTTTGTCCTCTTGGAGTGGGTATTAAATATTTTTTGCTAGAATTTGCTTTAAATTCAATAGACGCGGAATTTAGTAATGTTTAGAATTTTCTTTCTTTTCATCTTTTGTGGTTTTTTTATCTCGTGTTCAACTCATCAAAAAGATAATATCTTATATCAACGTGAGTTAGGCTCTCAAAATTGCGATAAAAATTTCTTCGCAAAAGAACTTAGCGAGCTTAAAAAGAATGATGATGTGATTTTTAAGGGTTTAAATTCAGGTTCTATTGCAAGAGATTGTAAAGAATTTGAACTTAGTAATGAATTTTTTGATTTAAGCGAAGAAGCTTACAAATACGATGTTGATTTGCAAAGCACTACAAGCAAGGTTTTTAAAACAACGACTTCAACTCTTATTAATGATACGATTTTTGATTACGAGGGTTTTTACTATGAAAGGACTATGCTTAATCTTACCAAGGGTTTAAATTTTATGAGTTTGAATGATTTTGCAAATGCAAGAGTGGAATTCAACCGAGCTTTAATGCGTCAAGAAAAAGCTAAAGAATATTTTGCTTATTATTTGGAAAAAAATCGAGCAGAGCTTCAAAAGGCTAAAAAAGAAAATGAAAATTTTGAGCAAAATATTGAGAAAAATTCACAACTCATTGAAAAACAATACGAAAATCTTTTTAAGGATTTCAAAGCTACAGAAAATTTTACAAATCCTTATATTACCTATGTTTCAGCGGTTTTTTTCTTTATGGATAAGGATTATAGAAAAGCTTATGATTTGCTTAAAGAAGTTTTTGTATTGCATAGTAAAAATGAAGAAATGCAAAAACAATTCAAAATTTTTGACAAATATGCAAAAAGCTTAAAACCAAAAAGGCTTAAAAAACGCATTTTTGTTATTTACGAAAGTGGCTTAGCACCGAGCTTTGAAGAAGTAAGTTTTACTTTACCCTTTATTTTTGATAGAAAGCTTGTGAGTGCAAGTGTTGCTGTGCCCGTTCTTAAAAAACGTCCCGCTTCTTTTGAATATCTTAGTGCGAATAACTCAAAACAAAATTTAAAAACTCAAAATTTATTTGATTTTGATAGTATTGTAGCAAGTGAGTTTAAAACTGATTTAACTCTTATAATTACCAAAGCATTATTAAGCACAGTTTTAAAAACAAGTATGAATGTAGCGGTTGCAAAAAATGATAATATAGGAATTTTATCTTTGGTAAGTAATGTTTTTAGTGTTTTGAGTACAAGGGCGGATTTGAGATTTTGGAATTTTTTGCCTAAAAATGCCCAAATTTTAATGCTTGAAAATGAGGGTTTTATTGAGCTCGTTTCAAGTGAGCAAAATTTAATTTATAAAGAAGAACTTGATAAAAATAAAGATATATTAATCTTTGTGCGTTCTTTTACAAAAGGGCTTCCTGCAAGAATTTACAAAATTGAAAATTAAAGAGGATATAATCACAAAATAAGGAGAAAATATGAAAAAATTTTTAATCTCATCTTTAGGCTTTTTAATGTTGATTTTTACAGCTTGTTCAGCTCCTATCTATACAGATGGTAAAGCTTCACAAAAAAAACAAGCAGATGCTTTAACCTTAGGACTTGATAGAGAAGATTTTGAAAAAACCGCTGAAATTATGGTAGAAAGTATGTTAAAAGATCCTGCTTTTGCAAATATCCCAAGCGGACAAAGAAAGGTTATAGCTATAGGTAGGATTATCAATGATACTCCACAAAGAATTGATACGGATAAACTCATTTCTAAAATCACTATAGCCCTTAGAAAATCAGGTAAATTTATCCTTACAACTGCTGTGGCTGCAGGAGGAGCTAGAGATGAAATGAGTGAAGCTGTAAGAGAACTTAGAGATAATGAAGAATTTAATCAAAATACTATAACACAAACAGGAACCTTGGTGGCTCCTGATTTTTCTTTAAGCGGTAAAATTAGGCAAGACAATGTGAAATTAAGAAATGGAGACATACAAGCAGAATATTTTTTCTATCTTAGCGTAACGGATTTAACTTCAGGTTTGGCTTTTTGGGAAGATGAACGCACAATTGATAAAGTCGGCACTAACAAATCGGTAACTTGGTGATGAGATTTTTTTTATTTTTTTTAAGTTTGGTAAGTTTGCTTTTGGCACTTGATGAGAATCAAAGCACAAAAACCATAGAAGCTGATGTTATCAATAATTCTAAAAATTCGGTTCCAAAAAAAGCAAAAAGTGATGCAATTGTTTATGATTATGTACCTCAGGAGCTTAATTTAGGAGAAAATTCTAAAAATACTAACACGCAAAATTCTCCCATGCAAAAACCTCGAACCCTTACTAAGGTTATAGATGCTAAGGCAAGCGGGGCAAATGAGCAAGAAGCCCTAAATAACGCTCTTATAATGGCTTTATCACAGCTTAAAGGAGTGAGTGGAGAGAATTTAAAACAAGAGTTTAAAAGTGTGAAATTTAATCTTAGCACTACTGGGCAAATTGAACAAAGTTCAAATCAGTTTTTACAAAATGTTTCTAAAGGACGTATTGATACTTATAAAATCAATGCTATTAACAAAACAGAGCAGGGTGTTGAAGTAGAAATTTCAGCTTATAAATATATTTTTGAAAATAACCAAAAGGCTAAACTTATCATTTATGATTTAAGTCATACGACTTTGAGTGAAAGTTTAAAACAAGCTTTAAATGATGTTTTTGCCCAAAGTAAGAATTTTCAGCTTTTACAAAGGGAAAATGACTATAAAAGTGAAAGCAATTTGCTTAAAAGTGAAGAGTCTTCAAGTGATGAAAGTTATAAGCTGGGTAATGTTTTGGGTGCAGATTATATTTTAGAATTTAAACTTTTAGATGCACAAAAAGTTTCAAGTAAGATTAATTCTGGTGAAAAACTTAGTCTTAATATAGCTTATAAGCTCATCTTTTTTCCTACAAGAGAGGTATTTTACTCAAAAACTTTAAATTCAAAAATGAGTTTAAGCAATGATATTAAAAAACAGCAAAAAGCTTTGGAAAAAATTGCTCTTGATTTTAATAAAGAATTAGAAAATCAGCTTTTTGCAAATGAGAGTAGCGAAAGTGATACTCTGCCGCAAAGTTCGAAAGCTACAACTTACAAAATTGGTGAAAAAGGTGGGGTTAATTTAGGGTTTTAACCAAAAATTAAAGAAAATTGTTGTAGAATTAGACTTTTTCTAAAACCATTAAAGCTTTTAAATCCAAATTTTTGGTGCTTTGTGGTAACTTACCCTAAGGAAAGTCAATGTATGCTATTATAAAACACGGCTCAAAACAATATAGAGTGAGTGTTGGCGATGAGCTAAAACTCGATCATTTTGAAGCTGAGAAAAAATCAAGCGTTGAGATAAGCGAAGTTCTTGCAATCAACGATAAGGAATTAAAGGTAGGTTCGCCCTTCATAGCGGGTGCAAAAGTCGTTTTGGAAGTGATTGCTCACGGAAAAGATAAGAAAGTTATAATTTACAAAAAAAGACGCAGAAAAGATTCTAAACTCAAAAGAGGCTTTAGAAGACAATTTACACGCGTTTTAGTCAAAGATATCAAAGGAGCTTAATATGGCACACAAAAAAGGTCAAGGTTCAACTCAAAATAATCGCGATTCTATAGGTCGCCGTTTAGGTATCAAAAAATTTGGTGGAGAATTTGTTAGAGCAGGCAATATTATTTTGCGTCAAAGGGGCACTGCAACTCATATAGGAAACAATGTAGGTATGGGAAAAGACCATACAATTTTTGCTTTGATTGATGGTTTTGTAAAATTTGAAAGAAAAGACAAAAATAGAAAAAAAGTTTCTGTCTATCCTGCGTAATTCCTAGTTTTAAACTAGGATTTTACCTTTGTAGTTTCATTTTATTTAAATTTTATTCTTCTTAGTTATGTTAGCAAAAAAGATATGTTTTCACAAAACTCTTAAAATTCCAAAAAGGCTTAAATGTTTATAGATAATGTGCAAATTCTCTTAGCTTCAGGTAATGGTGGTGCAGGAGCAGTAAGTTTTCGTCGTGAAAAACACGTGCCTTTAGGAGGACCTGATGGAGGAGACGGCGGAAGAGGTGGAGCTGTGTATTTTTTGTGTGATAATAATACACATACACTTTCACATTTTAAAGGCAAAAAAGAACTTCGTGCTAAAAATGGTGAAAATGGACTTGGACGCAATAAAAATGGAAAAAAGGGAGAAGATTTAGAACTCATTGTTCCCCAAGGAACTCAAATATTTGACGCACGAACAAATGAGCTTTTGCTTGATTTAACTAAGATTGGAGAAAGAAAACTTTTTTTACAAGGCGGCAAAGGCGGACTTGGCAATACACATTTTAAAAACTCAACCAACCAAAGACCTGATTACGCACAAAGTGGTATAAAAGGAGAAAAAAAGCTTGTTCGTTTAGAGTTAAAACTCATTGCAGATGTTGGGCTTGTCGGTTTTCCAAATGTTGGAAAATCAACTTTGATTTCAGTAGTTTCTAATGCCAGACCAGAAATTGCAAACTATGAATTTACAACTCTTACTCCAAAGCTAGGGCTTGTAGATGTTGATGAATATCACAGCTTTGTAATGGCAGATATTCCGGGTATTATTGAGGGTGCAAGTGAGGGAAAGGGCTTAGGAATCGAGTTTTTAAAGCATATTGAACGCACGAATTTTTTGCTTTTTGTGCTTGATCCTTTAAGAGAGCTTGATTTAAAAGAGCAGTTTATTGCCCTTAGAAAGGAGCTTAGAGCTTTTTCTAAAGAGCTTTATAACAGAAATTTTGGCATAATGATTTCTAAAATGGATAGTTTAAATTTGGGAGAGGAATTTAAAGAGAGAATTTTGCAAAATTTGAGCGAATTTGAAAATTATCTTTTAAGTTTAAACAATCCACAAACTTTTTTAATGCAAATTTCAAGTTTAGAAAAAATAGGCTTAAAAGAACTAAAATTCAAACTTTTAGAAGAGCTTAAAAAAGATGATAAGGCAAATAATGAGACGCGATGAATTTGTTTTTGAGGATAGAGCTTATATAGAAAAATTTTTAAATTCTATAGAATTTGGGGTTTTAGCAATACCTGATGAGCTTCGTGCTTATGCTGTGCCAATTAGTTTTTGCTTTCATCAAAATGAGCTTTATTTTCACGGAGCTAGAAACGGACGCAAATACGAGCTTTTAAAAAACGAACCACAAGTCAGTTTTAGTGCTTCAAAGCCTTATTCTTACATACCTTCGAGTTTTTTAAATGGCACAATGATACCTACTCAATTTTTCTTTAGCGTTTTTATGGAAGGAAAATTCGAAGTTGTAACTGAAAACCAAAAGAAAAAGCAAATGTTAGAAGCTTTGGTAAGAAAATATGAAGATGAAAGTTTTGTTTTTAAAGATGGACAAGAAAATGGCGTTTTTACAGGAATCATCAAGGTTGAAACTTTGAGTGCTAAAGCGAAATTTGGACAAAATTATAATGATGAAAAAATAGCAATTCTTATCAAAGACCTTGAAAATAGAGGCGATAAGCTTGATTTTGAGAGTATAGAGTGGATTAAAAAATTAAGAGTTTAAATATCTTTGATGTAAATTTGTTTTATTGTAAGTAGTCTTGGAATAATATTTGCTTGTTTTGTTTAAAAGGAGAATCATAATGAGCGTAACTTTAAATACAAATCAAACAAATTCAGGGGTTTATACCTCAAACAATTCTACCTCTACAAAAGAGAATGATGAAAACTCTTTAAAATTTAATGAAATTTTAGAACAAGAAAAACAAAACCAAGTTCAAAATTCTAAAACTGAAAATGGAATTTTCCTCGATTTATCTAATCTTTCTTCAAATAGGGCTAGAGAAAATTTCCAAAAAATAACAAAAGCTGTTGAAAATATGGTGGATTATAATACAGGAGAAAAGGTTGATTTTAACTCTTTAAGTGAGGCTCAACAAAGAGTTTTACTTGATTTTGTAACAGACGAGCTTTATATGATGCAAAATTATTTTCAAAGTGATTTTGAAATCGCAAATATACAGATACAAAAAGATGAAAATTTTTCTGTTCTTGTAGATTTTACTGACGATAAAGGCGAATTAATTAGCAAGAAAAATACTTCAAGCCCAACTTACACTCAAATGAATGAGATAAAGAATTTAAGTCTCAAACAAGAAGATGCTATGCTAAAACAAGCTTTAAATTTAAATCAATCAATACGAATTAATTTAAATTTCTAGTTTTATGCTTTTCTTGTAAAGAAATTTTTAGGCTATAAAATTTTAAGAATTTTTTAGTTACAATCTTTGTTTTTAAAAGGTTAAAAAATGGCAAGTAGCGTAGAATTTAAAGATTTTGTTATAGAACAGCTTGAGTGTAATTCTTCAAATATGAATTTTAGCTTTAAAAAGATGTTTGGAGAATATTTTATTTATCTTAATCTCAACCCCGCCTTTTTAATCTGCAATGATATAGTATATGTTAAGCAATTTGAAGAGCTTAAAATTCTTTTAAAGGACAACGAACTTTCTTGCCCTTTTAAAGGGGCTAAAGAATGGTTTGTTTTGGATATAGAAAATAGCGAAATTTTAAGCAAAATTATCGAAATTTTGGGCACAATTTTGCCAAAATATTATAAAAATTCATCAAAAATGAGGAAAAATGCAAAGAATTGTCATTAAAGTTGGTTCGCATATTATTAGTGAAAAATACACTTTAAGTCATCAAAGACTTGAAAATTTAGTGGAATTTTTAGCCTCTCTTATGGACAAATATGAAGTGATTTTAGTAACTTCGGCTGCAACTTCTACAGGAAATACGAAATTAAACCTTGATAGAACTTCGCTCATTAACAAACAAGTTTTAGCAGCCGTAGGGCAGCCTTATTTAATCGCAAATTACAATGAATATTTAGCAAAATATGGTAAGCTTGGCGGACAAATTTTGCTTACTCCTAAAGATTTTGAGTTTAAAAAATCAAAGCAAAATGTTAAAAATGTTATCAATGCGATGACTCATTATAACATTTTGCCTATTATTAATGAAAACGATGTAACCGCAACGGAGGAGTATTTTTTTGGCGATAATGATAGCTTGTCTTCCTTGGTGGCTCATTATTGTGATGCCAATTTATTAGTAATTTTAAGTGATATTGATGGGTTTTATGATAAAAACCCTCATTTGTTTAAAGATGCTAAAAGATTTGATAGAGTAGAGAAAATTAAAAACAAATGGTTAAGTGAAGAGGCAAAAGGTGGGAGCGAACACGGAACCGGAGGTATAGTAACAAAGCTTAAAGCAGCTAAGTTTTTACTTTCCAAAAATAAAAAAATGTTTTTAGCTAGTGGCTTTGATTTAAAGGTTGCAAAAGCTTTTTTGTTTGAAAATAGGCAAATTGGTGGAACTTTATTTGAGAAAAAAGCATAAGTGGATTTTGTTTGTATTTAATATTAAAATTATAAAAAAAATTTTATATATCAATGTAAATTAAGCAAGATAAAATTTTAGCTTTCTTTATCTTTACTTTTACAAAGATGATTTAAGAAGCATTCTTTACATAAAGGTTTTTTAGCCTTACAAGTGTAACGTCCAAAAAGCACCATAGCTTGATGAAGATAATTAAGCTCGTCTTTGAAAATCTTTGTTAAATCCTCTTCAGTTGCTTCAGGTGTTTTAGCATTGCTTAATCCTAAGCGATGTGAAACTCGAAAAACGTGGGTATCTACAGCCATAAAATTTGCCCCACACCATTCTATCAACACAACGTGAGCTGTTTTTTGCCCCACACCCGCTAAAGATTTTAAATCTTTTTCATTCAGTGGAATTTCTCCATTAAATTCTTCACATACAGCCTGAGCCATTTTGATGAGATTTTGTGCTTTGTTATTAAAAAATGAACAGCTTTGTATGTAAGTTTTAAGGCTTGATAATTTCGCATTTGCCAAAGCTTTTACATCGGGGTAAGCCTCAAAAAGCTTAGGAGTGATGAGATTGACTCTTTTATCAGTGCATTGAGCTGAAAGCATTACACAAACGATAAGTTCGTAAAGATTGCTAAATTTAAGTTCGGTTGTGGCTTTGTTAAAATGTTTTAAAAAAAGTTCTTTAATTTGTTCATTTTTTTTCATTTTTTTATTTTAGTTAATTAGCTTTAAACTAAGTTGAGATATAATCACCCTTAATAAAATATTTTAAAAAAGGAAAAAATATGAAAAAAATTTCTTTAGTTGCAGCAGCTTTAGTTGCGAGCGTAACACTTAATGCAGCCACAGTGGCGACACTTAATGGTAAAAATATTAGCGATACAGAAGTTAATGATGCTTTTGAGCCAATGCTTAGAGGACAAGAATTTAAAAATCTCCCAGAGCAACAAAAAAAAGCTTTAATTAATCAATACATTGCTCAACAATTATTCTTAGAAGACGCTAAAAAACAAAATTTAGACAAAGATCCTCTTTACAAAGAAGAACTTGAAAAGGTTAAAGACGCGATTTTACTTAAAGTTTATCAAGAAAAAATTTTTGATACCATTAAAGTTGATGCTTCAAAAGTTAAAGCATATTATGATCAAAATAAAAATGAATTTGTTAAACCTGCAAGGGTTAAAGCTAGACACATTTTAGTTGAAAGTGAAAAAGAAGCTAAAGATATTATTGCTGAGCTTAGTAACCTCAAAGGTAAAGATTTGGAAAATAAATTCAGCCAAATTGCTAAAGAAAAATCTATTGATCCGGGTTCTGCTGCACAAGGAGGTGAGCTTGGTTGGTTTGATCAATCTAATATGGTAAAACCTTTTACTGATGCTGCTTTTTCTCTTAAAAACGGGGAAATTACTAAAACTCCTGTGAAAACAAATTTTGGCTATCATATTATCTTAAAAGAAAATTCTCAAGCAAGAGAGCAAGTAAAATTTGATGATGTGAAAAAAGGTATAGAAAACAGACTTAAATTAGCAGAATTGCAAAAAATTATGGCTGAAAAAGGTAGAGCTCTATCTCAAAATGCTAAAGTGGAATACAAATAATGGGTGTTTTAAATTTAGTTAAACCAGGTGTTGTAAGTGGTGATGAGCTAAATAAAGTTTATGAATATGCCAAATCAGAAGGCTTTGCTATCCCTGCGGTAAATGTCGTAGGGACCAATTCTATCAATGCAGTTTTAGAAAGCGCTAAAAAAGTTAATTCTCCCGTAATTATTCAGTTTTCTAACGGAGGAGCCAAATTTTTTGCAGGTAAAAACTGCCCAAATGGTGATGTTTTAGGAGCAATTAGTGGAGCAAAACACGTGCATTTGCTTAGCTCTGCTTATGGTGTGCCTGTGATTTTGCATACAGACCACGCTGCAAGAAAGCTTCTTCCTTGGATTGATGGGCTGATTAAAGCTAATGAGGAGTTTAAAGCTAAACATTCTAAAGCCCTTTTTAGTTCTCATATGCTTGATTTGAGCGAAGAGAGCTTAGATGAAAATTTAAGCACTTGTGAAACTTATCTTAAAAAACTCGATTCTTTAGGAATTTGCCTTGAAATCGAACTTGGTTGCACGGGTGGTGAAGAAGATGGAGTGGATAATACTGACATTGATAATTCTAAGCTTTATACCCAACCTGTAGATGTGGCTTTAGCCTTTGAAAGACTTGGAAAAATTAGTGATAAATTCTCCATAGCAGCGAGTTTTGGCAATGTGCACGGAGTTTATAAACCCGGAAATGTAAAATTAAGTCCGGAAATTCTTAAGAATTCTCAAAAATATGTTAAAGATAAATTTAAACTTGCAAAGGATAAACCCATCAATTTTGTTTTTCACGGCGGAAGCGGAAGCGAATTAAGCGATATAAAAGCAGCTGTAAGTTACGGCGTGATTAAGATGAATATTGATACAGATACCCAGTGGGCGTTTTGGGACGGAATTCGAGGATATGAACTTGAAAATCGGGCGTATTTGCAAGGACAAATTGGTAATCCACAAGGTGAGGATAAGCCAAATAAAAAATATTACGATCCAAGAGTGTGGCTAAGAGCGGGCGAGGAGAGTATGATTAAAAGGCTTGAAATCGCTTTTGAAGATTTAAATTGTGTCAATAAAAACTAAATAAACTAGCTTTTTAGCTAGTTTTTGATTGATTTTATTTTAGGATAAGGTCTTAAAATAAAATCAATTACAAGGTTATTTATATGGAAGTAAAATCTGAAGAAATTTTAGAACTTGTTTTGCCTGAAGGTAAAGAGAGAAAAAGTTCTTTAGTTTATTTTAAAATCATTTTTATCCCAGCTTTGCTTTATGTGCTTATTTTGTTAGGATATTTTGGAATTATTCATTTTAAAATCGAACTTCACACTGTGATAATGACAGGAATTATTTTTTTAACAGCTTTGATTTTTTCAAGACATAGTGCGGAATATGCTTATAGCATTTTTGAACAACAAAAAGATGAATTTAAACAAGCCTTGAAACATTATATAATGAAAAATTTTCTTACTATAGGTAAAGATACAAAATCAAATGCGGATT
>JAFLRU010000139.1 GCA_022511325.1 Campylobacter sp. | reverse complement strand
CTTCTTGACCATGTTTTGATGATTTCTTTTTTGTTTGCGGCATTAAGTGCTTCGACTTTTTTCATTAAGTGTTCATCACAGAATGCGCCTTTTTTCAAACTACGAGCCATTTTTCATTTCCTCCTTTGCCTATTAACGGTCTCTTCTTCTAACGATTAATTTATTAGAAGCTTTCTTTGTGTTTCTTGTCTTGACACCAAGAGCTCTCTTACCCCAAGGTGTACGAGGTGCATCACGTCCGACAGGACATTTACCTTCACCACCACCGTGTGGGTGATCACATGGGTTCATAACAGAACCACGAACTGTTGGACGGACACCGTACCAACGATTTTTACCAGCCTTACCAAAGTTGACTAAGTTCCAATCTTCATTACCAACTTCACAGACTGTTGCACGGCATGTTGATAAGATTTTACGAACTTCGCTACTTGCAAGACGAACGATAACGTATTTTCCTTCTTTACCAAGGACTTGTGCGCTTGTACCAGCTGCACGGCATAATTGGCCACCTTTACCTGGGTAAAGTTCAATGTTATGAACTAATGTACCTTCAGGGATGTTTCCAATTTGCATTGCGTTACCAACTTTGATATCGACAGCTTCGCCAGATACAACTTTGTCTCCAACTTTTAAACCTTTTGGAGCAATGATGTATGCTT
>JAFLRU010000138.1 GCA_022511325.1 Campylobacter sp. | reverse complement strand
TCAAGCTTTGCTTGATATAAAGAATCCCCAAAAGAATCAGGCAATTCTTTAGAAAAAAGCCACACAGATAATACAATAAGCTCCATTATAATCTTTTTCATATGATTTTTCCTCTATCTTAGTTTTGATTTTAAAAATTTTATGGTGGCCACGACTGGACTTGAACCAGCGACCACTACCATGTCAAGGTAGTGCTCTACCAACTGAGCTACGCGACCTAAACAAGAAGTAATAAAAGTAATAAAGAAGCAATCCAAAATATCAAATATTTTGGAATGTTAGATTTTATCGACTTTTGCTTTTAGTTTTTCTTAAAAAAATTTGATAAAAAATAATGACTACCCCAATATTAATCATCACATCAGCGAAATTAAAAATCGCAAAATTAAAAAGATAATGCCAATAAACATAATCCACAACACCCCCGTGAATAAAGCGGTCAAGGATATTAGATGCACCCGCTCCAAAGATAATTCCAAGAGGATAAAGGTGAGCTTTAAGGATTGTTTGATGTCTCCACAAAAAGACAAAAATCCCTACCAAAAGCACGATTTGCAGATATTTTAACCATTCTTGCAAAAAAGCTAAGAGTGAAAATGCAACACCTTTATTAAAAACAAGAATAAGTGAAATCACACTCCCCTCAAAGGTATATTCACTAAG
>JAFLRU010000137.1 GCA_022511325.1 Campylobacter sp. | reverse complement strand
AGCAGATGGTCCTATGCCTCAAACAAGAGAGCATATTCTACTTGCTAGACAAGTTGGTGTTAAATATATCGTTGTATATTTAAACAAATGCGATCAAGTTGATGATCCAGAATTACTAGAATTAGTTGAAATGGAAGTTAGAGACTTATTATCAAGCTATGATTTCCCAGGAGACGAAATTCCAATTATCAAAGGTTCTTCACTAAACGTATTAGAGAGCACCTCTCAAGATCCTAATGATCCTGTATATGCTCCAATTAAAGAATTAATGGATGCAGTTGATAGCTATATTCCAACACCAGAAAGACCAACAGACCAACCATTCCTAATGCCAATCGAAGACGTATTCACTATTACAGGTAGAGGAACAGTTGTTACAGGTAGAGTAGAAAGAGGTATGGTAAAATTACAAGACGAAATCGAAATCGTTGGTTTAAAAGCTGAATCTTCAAAAACTGTAGTAACAGGTGTTGAAATGTTCAGAAAACTTCTTGATGAAGGTATCGCTGGTGATAACATCGGTGCTTTATTAAGAGGTATTGATAAAACTGATATTCAAAGAGGTCAAGTATTAGCAGCTCCAGGTACTATTAAACCGCATACTAAATTTACTGCTAACGTTTACGTTTTAACTAAAGATGAAGGTGGTCGTCATACTCCTTTCTTCCCTGGTTACAGACCTCAATTCTACATCA
>JAFLRU010000136.1 GCA_022511325.1 Campylobacter sp. | reverse complement strand
TTAAATCCCCATTTACTCCTATGTTTGGATAAATATAATATGAATTTGCATTGCCTGTGCTAAGAAGTGAAAAATTTGTGATACTTCTTAAGCCGATTTGCTTTTTAAAGAGTGTATCAATGCTTAGCTCATCACTTGCAAAGATAAAGCTTGTTAAAGCCATTAAAATAAGAAAATTTTTTTTCATTAACTAATCCTTATTAAAAATATTGCCTTAGAGAATAAAGCATAAAATGTTCCAAAATTTAATAAATTAAAATTTTTTTGTAATGAAAAATATAAAAATAAGCATCATTGTTAGATAAAGCTAAATTTGCGAGTTTAACTTAAACCCGCAAATTTTTAAATTTAAGCCTTTAAATCAAGTATTGAAGCGTTACTCAAAGCATTTTTAAAATTTTGCAAATTATTATTAATACCTAAAGCCATTTTTTACTCCTTTTTAGAATTTAAATTCTAAATCGGTTTTTTTTTTTTTTGAAATTTAGCTTTTTTTTGGGGGGGGGTGGAAATGATAAAAAATTACGACAATCAAGCATTTTAAAAGCAAAGCTAAAATGAATTTATGCTTTAAAAAGCTTTCGCTAAAGATAAATGAGTTATAATATCATTCATTTAGATTTTAAGGAAAACTTATGCAAATTACTTTACTTTTTCACACTCCATTAGCTGTTTGTTCGCACGCAACAAGGACTTGT
>JAFLRU010000135.1 GCA_022511325.1 Campylobacter sp. | reverse complement strand
ACATAACCGTTGATGAATACGCCAAAGACAGACCGCGAGAGATACACATCTACTACAAGCTGCGCGAAAAGTCGGTACCGCACAAGAAATTCTTGGAAGTGGACAAAACAGCAAAAACCGCTTAACCAAACGGTTTCAGAAGATTTGAGAATTGTGTGTCCTTTTGAGAGGTTGAATACGTGGAACACATATTGTCACCTCTATCCCCGTGAGGAAGAAAGAGCGGTTCTGGTGCTGAACAAAATAAGCGTTGACTAAAACTTTTTCGTGGTTTTTTCGTGGCAATAAAAAATCAGACCGCATAACAATGCGGTCTGACACGATTTTGGTGGAGCCGAGGGGAATTGAACCCCTGTCCGAAAACCCGTCCACACAATCTTCTCCGAGTGCAGCTTATTTATTAAAATTCCCCGACGCAAACGCGAACAAGCACGCTTTCGCACCGAGTAGCCTTAAATACAGTCGCGGCTATAAGGCGATTTACCGTGACCGTTGACCGCTAGTCGACACCGAGCCCCGCCCGCGGTACTGCGGGGGTCAGCGGCAGCGCCTTAGGCAGCTGCTAAAACGAGATCTTCGTCTGCGTTTAAATTTAAGTTTGCGACGATTAAAGTGATTTCGCCCTCACTACTCGCTTACTGTGCTTCAAGATCCCCGTCGAAGCCTTTACGGCCCCATAAAGAATTATTGATTGTTATATTTTAACACACATTGAGGCATTTGTCAAGG
>JAFLRU010000134.1 GCA_022511325.1 Campylobacter sp. | reverse complement strand
CAATATTGCTCATCAAATAAACGCTTTCTAAACTTTCTTCACTCCAATCAAAACTCGCATCACTTGCCAAATGTCCTTTATCAAAACCCGAATGTAAATAATCACTCGGTTTAATCCCGTTTAATAATCTTTCATCTTTTTTAAAAGTAGGTCTTTTGGATATATTCTTTTTATTTACTTTTTCATCTAAAATATACGAGACTTTTAAGGCTGAATTGAGCTTTGTATCGTAAATCACTTTATAAAATTTATTATCTAAAACAAGTTCAGCACTAAAACTTTGCGTAAAGAAAAGTGAAATTATTATAATTTTAAAAATATTTTTAATCATTTTAAAATTATAAAAAAAATTTACTTAAAATTTTATGTAAAAATCTAAATTTTTAAAGTTAGGAAAATATTTTCAAACCACAATAAAACCACACTTTGCACCTTTTAACCCTTTTTTTAAAATACTCTTTTGGCTTTAATTTTAAAAAACAATAAGGATTTAAAATGGCAAAGAAAAAATTTAATCAAGGCGAAGAGCCAACAAAAACCACAAAACCGAAAAAAGAGGAGTTGAAAGAACAAAGCGATAGTGAAGAAGCTTTAGAAAACAAAGAAGTAGTTAAAAACGAACCTTTGCAAAACTCACAAAATCAAGTTAGCGAAGAAAATCAAAGTGCAGAAAACAAAGAAATTTTAAACCAAAATTCACAAGTTAAGAAAGAGCAAGTCAGCGAAGAGCCAACAAAAACCACAAAACCGAAAAAAGAAAATCAAACAAACAATGCTAGA
>JAFLRU010000133.1 GCA_022511325.1 Campylobacter sp. | reverse complement strand
CTTAGCTAGATTCAAGGTTTTATTCATCACACAAGGATCACCTGCGTGAAAACCACAAGCAATATTCGCAGAGCTTACATATTTTAAAATTTCTTCGTCCATACCCATTTTATAAGCACCAAAACTTTCCCCTAAATCACTATTTAAGTCTATTTTAAACATTTTTTACCTTATAATAAATATTATAATTTTCTGTTTATTCGATCTTGTAAAATTTTATAGTCAAACTTAAAAATTTGATTAAAATCCCTTTTGAGTGAGTTTATCACCTTTAAAATATCCATAAAGTCTGTGTGAACCGTCTTTGTAAAGCAAAAGCACAGGATATTCTTCTTCATTATCTCCTTGTTTCATACCCGGACTTCCTAGAGGCATACCCGGTGCGGAAATCCCTATCACATTTTCGGGTTTGTTTTCTAAAAGCCAAGTTATAGCGTTTTCAGGCACGTGTCCTTCGATAACATAACCACCTAAAATACCTGTATGGCAGCTTTGATACTGCGGTTTTATTTTGTATTCATCTTTTATCTTGTAAAAATCGTTTGATTTTGTAACCTTAACTTCATAGCCTTTCTCTTGCATATAAGTTACCCAAGATTCGCAACAACCACAAGTTGGACTAGAATAAAGGTCTATGAATTTTTCATTCGCAAAAAGACTTAGAGGTAAAAATAGGGTTAAAAAGTATTTTTTCATTGAATACTCCTTGCATTATTGAAAAGCTATTTTACATTAAAAATTTAAATATTTAATAAAAAGTCCTTAAATTTAAGTATTTAAATAAGTTTTTTATAAACCAAGAGTTAAAAGGTTTAAGAATAAAATAAAAAAAGAGAAACACTGAATAAGCTTTAACATTTTATTGTTTTAAGAAAGATTAGCAAAGAATT
>JAFLRU010000132.1 GCA_022511325.1 Campylobacter sp. | reverse complement strand
CGTTCAGCTTCTCTTTTGTCGTATCGCTCGTTTTCGATTGCATTTTGTTTTTGTGCTTCGCTTAAGGCTTGTTTTTGAAGTTTTAAAGCCTTATTTGTTTGAAAAAGTCCATAAATCGAAGTTCCTATACTTCCAAGACTTCCTATACCCTCAAGTCCAGCACCTAAATTTTTAAATTTATCACTGCCGAAATAATCTAAAATCCCACCTTGACTTTCTGCGGCTGCTCCTGTAGCTGAATTATCTAAAACACTGCTGAAAATATCACTACCATAATCCATTTTTAACCTTTCTTTGCATAAAGAGCTTTAAAAACCCTTAAAAAATGTTTAAAATATCATTAAGCATATTAGCATTTTGTGATTTTAGAAAAAAGGGTTAAAAGGTGCAAAGTGTGGTTTGAAAGCATATTTTAAGTGAAATATCCTAGTTTGTAAAAACTAAGATAAGATTTACTCAATTTTCAAATCCATTATACACTTAAGCTGCTTAGTTTAGCCTTGCTTTTTAGCCTTAATTTTTCAGCCCTTGCTTTGCAGCTTAGGCAAGGGCTTTAAAAAGGCTTGTTTAGCTCGCTGATTTTTTTAGTGATTTCATAGCTTAGTTTATAATCTTTTTTGTTTTTAGCTTCTTTTAAAAGGTTTTCATAGTGATTTTTTAGCAAAGATTTAATCGCCTTTGAAAAATACTCCTTTTTAAGCTCTTTAACATTCTCATCAGCAAGTAAGGTTAAAAGCTCTTCTGTTAATTCTTTGCTTGTTTTAAAATTTTCATAAGGCTTAATGAAAGTTCCTAAAAGATTAATTGGCACAAAAAAATCAAAACTTTGTTTAAATTCCTCATTGTTTAAAGCGGTTTTGATACAAGTTTTTAAAAGGCTGTTTTTCTCTTGTTTAAACTCTGTCTTTTTTAAATCTTTAATGTGAAAAATTCTCTCATCAACCTTAAAAACTTCAGCGGCGATCTTAACCA
>JAFLRU010000131.1 GCA_022511325.1 Campylobacter sp. | reverse complement strand
GAAAAATATGGAATAAATAGTCTTAATGAAATTTTTGCCCGATTTAGGAAAATTCTCAAAGAAAGCTGTAGTGAGCTTGATGAGCTTTGGATGATTGATGAAAAAAGCTATCTTGTCGTAGCTCCGGGTAAAAATAAAGAAGAGATAGAAAACATGGTAAAAACAGATTTAGAAGCCATTGAAAATTTCAGGTTTATTTATAAACAAGATTTAATCACGCCTAAAATTTCTACTTTTTATTTAGATAAACAAAGCAAACCTGAACTGAATATTTATGAAGAACTTTTGGAAAAAATTTCTCAAAATGACCAAAGTGAATGAATTTTTAGCAAAAAAAAGCATTCATTATGATAAAATCGATCGTTTTGTTGCTTTTAAAATGTTTGAAAAATACAAAGATAAAATTGCTTTAAAACCCATCATTCATATTGTTGGAACTAATGGTAAAGGAAGCACAGGACGCTTTTTAGCTCAACTTTTAGAAAATTTATCTTTCAAAGTAGGACATTATACAAGTCCTCATATTTTAAGTTTTAATGAAAGATTTTATCTTAAAGGCGAAATTGCAAGTGATGAACTTTTAGATTTTGCACACGATGAGTTAAAAAGCATTTTTAAAGAGGATTTAGAAAAAATTTCTTATTTTGAATATGCAACTTTTTTAGCCGCTGTTCTTTTTAGAGATTGTGATTTTATCATATTTGAAGCAGGTCTTGGTGGAGAATATGATGCCACTTCGGTTTTTGAAAAAAAATTAAGTATTTTTACAAGGATTGGTTATGATCACATTCAAATTTTAGGTTCAAGTCTTAAAGAAATTGCAAGAACCAAACTTAAAGTTATGGCAAAAATGGCGATTATAAGTAGTGAGCAAGAAGAACTTGTGCTTAAACTTGCAAAGAAAATCGCACTTTTAAAAGGAGCTGATTTAAAATTCAGCAAAGCTTTTGAAGATGAGAATTTAAACAAGGAATTTGAAAATTATGCTTTGAATTTTGCCTTGCCCCAATTTTTAAAACACAATTTAATGTTGGCTTTGAATGCTTGTTTGTTTTTAACTTCTAAGGAGCAGAGCCTTAAAGCACTAAAAGAGCTTAAAAATTTAAATTTAGCGGGGAGATGTCAAAAAATTGGTGAAAATCTTTTTATTGATGTAGGGCATAATGAGATGGCAGCTTTAGCTTTAAAGGAGTATTTTAAGGAAAAAAAAATCACTTTAGTGTATAATTCTTATTTGGATAAAGAAATTTTCAAAATTTTACAAATCTTAAAGCCTATTATTGATACAATTCAAATTTATAGATATTCCAATGAGGATAGAAAACCAGCCAATGATTTAATTTTTGGCATTGCTAAGGAGTTAAACATTCAGTGTGGAGTTTTTAAAAGAATTAATCCAAAAGAAATAACTTTGGTTTTTGGTTCTTTTATTTTGGTTGAAAATTTTTTAAAGGAGTATTGTGATAAAAGATAAATTTACGATTACCATCACGGATATTAATGGTTCAAGACATTTTTATTTGAGTCAAATCATTAAAAAAATCGCTTTTTATGTTGTCGCTTTCATTCTTTTATTTTTAGTTTTAAGTGGATTTTATATTAAATATCTTGATGGAAAAGTGAGTGAGCTTGACGAAAAAAGGCAAGAACTTTCTAAAAAAAGTAAAGAACTAGAACTTACTAATGAGCAAATGCAAAAAAGTGTTGAAGAAAAAGCAGAGCAATATGCAATGATTGAGGATAAACTTGCTGCTTTTGAGGAATCTTTAGGGCTTGAAAGTGAAAATAATGTAAGCATTACTAAAAGACTTAGTAATCTTCAGCTTACTGGAGAACAACAAACAAGCATACTTTCTCAAATTCCAAATGGTTATCCTATTGCTAATAAGGGTATTACAGGAAATTTTGGTTGGAGAGA
>JAFLRU010000130.1 GCA_022511325.1 Campylobacter sp. | reverse complement strand
ATTGTATCCTACAAAGTATTTGAAAAAGCCCTCATTTTGAGGGCAATTTATCTAAATTTTAGAATTTCTAAGATTTATAAGTTTTAAAATTCGCAAGATATTTTTTCTAAAATTCTCATCAAACTTTTAAGAAAAATTTTTGAGCTTAAGACTTTGCTTTTTCCATTCTTTTTCTTTGAGTTGCATCAAGATAGCGTTTGCGAACACGCACATTTTGCGGAGTTACTTCAACAAGTTCATCTTCTTCTATCCATTCTAAAGCTCTTTCAAGGCTTAATTTTCTAGGAGGAACAAGTTTAATCGCATCATCACTTCCACTTGCTCTAACATTGGTTAAATTCTTACCTTTGATAGGATTAACATCCAAATCATTGCTTCTTGAATGCTCTCCTATAATCATACCTGTATAAACTTTGGTGCTAGGTTCTATGAAAAGCACTCCTCTATCTTGGAGATTAAAAAGCGAGTATCCTAAAGCTACGCCGTCTTCCATAGAAATTAAAGCTCCATTACTTCTTTTTTCAACATTGCCACTAAAGGGACGAAATTCTAAAAAGCTATGATTCATAACGCCTTCGCCTTTAGTATCTGTTAAAAACTGACTTCTAAAACCGATGAGAGAACGAGCTGGAATTTCAAATTCAAGTCTTGTTTGTCCGTCTCCTGTTGGAACCATAGTTTTCATTTCAGCCTTTCTTTTACCAAGTTTTTCAATCACCGCCCCGCTAAATTCATCAGGCACATCGACTACTAAATGTTCAAAAGGCTCTGTTTTGATGCCATTTTCCATTTTCACAATCACTTCAGGTCTTCCCATACAAAATTCAAAACCTTCTCTACGCATATTTTCAGCTAAAATTGTGATTTGAAGTTCGCCTCTTCCGCTTACTTTAAATTTACCTTCGCCGCTGTTTTCGTATTTCATAGCAATATTTGTTTTAACTTCTGCTTCAAGGCGCTCGGCGATTTTATTAGAAGTTACGTGCTTACCTTCAGTTCCTGCTAAAGGTCCATCATTGACTGAAAAAACTATGCTTAAAGTTGGCTCTTCTATATGCAAAGGATCAAGAGGCATAGGATTGTTAGGATCAACTATGCTATCACCCACATCTAAGGCTTCAAAACCTGCAATCGCAACTATATCGCCGCTATAAGCTTCATCAATATCCCTTTTTTCTAAGCCCATAAAACCTATGAGTTTTGAAATTCTTCCATTAATCTTACTTCCATCAGCTTTTGCTAAGGTAACATTTTGATTTTTCTTAACAATACCATTAAAAATTCTTGCAATGCCAATTTTTCCAACAAAATTATCGTAACCTAAGGTAAAAACTTGCAATTGTAAAGGATTTTCATTGTTTCCGCTTGGAGCAGGAACTCTTTGTAAAATGGTTTCAAAAAGGGGTTGCATATCAACATTTTCATCTTCTAATTCCAGTTTTGCATAACCATTTTTAGCAGCAGCATAGACTATAGCAAAATCAAGCTGTTCATCATTTGCTTCTAAAGCAACAAAAAGGTCAAAAATTTCATTGACAACTCTTTGTGGGTCTGCCGCAGCTTTGTCAATTTTATTAATCACGACTATGGGTTTAAGTCCTAAATTTAAGGCTTTTTTCACAACAAATTTGGTTTGTGGCATTACTCCTTCTTGTGCATCAACAAGAAGTAAAACCCCATCAATCATTTTTAAAACCCTCTCAACTTCTCCGCCAAAATCAGCGTGTCCGGGAGTGTCTATGATATTGATTTTTGTGCCTTTATAATTGATAGCAGTATTTTTTGAAAGTATGGTAATACCACGTTCTTTTTCTATATCGTTGCTATCCATAACACGCTCAGAAATTTGTTCTCTCTCGCTAAAAGTTCCTGATTGTTTTAAAAGTTCATCAACTAGAGTTGTTTTTCCGTGATCAACGTGGGCTATAACTGCAATATTTCTAATATTTTCCAAGAATTTTCTCCCAAATAAAATCAAAGTTAGAATTATATAAAAATTTTGCTTAAATTTAAAAAACTAAAAATTGGAACGCTTCTTGCTTTTAAACTTGTAAATGAAATTAATTTGAAAGGATTTACAATGTCAAGACCGTTAAATGAAGAGGTTTTAGAACTAATAAGCACAAATTTAGTTGATAGAAAAAGTGAAGTTTTGC
>JAFLRU010000013.1 GCA_022511325.1 Campylobacter sp. | reverse complement strand
ACTTATAAATTGTTCCAAAGAGCGCAGAGGTTTACTTTGGAGTTCTTGTTGATAAATAGGCAAGAGCAAAGAACGGTATTTCTCAAGCTGAACTTTAGAATTTGTAATAAAACCATATTTTTCGCTTAATTCCTCAAAAATTTCGCTGTAATTTTCGGGTGTTGGTTTAAGCTTCCTTTCCTTTAAGGCTACTAAGGTCTGCTTGGCAATTTCATTGATATTTGACATTCTTATTTCCTTTAATTGCAAGAACAGAAATAAACTCATCAAAGGCTTCGCTCGAAGCATTTTTAATAGCATTAGTTCTTATATTATCACTAATAATACTATTAGGCGATATATCAAAATTATAACTTCCTCTCGTGCTAAAGCTTTCACTCGTGCCGTCTTTAAAAAGCACATTAAAATCAAGACTTAATCTTGCTTTGTATTTTACCACATAGCCGTTTTTATCGTAAATGAGTGGAATAAACTCAAGATTATTCATTTTAACATTAATAATATCACTTGCTTCGTGTTTTAAAGCAAGCTGTTTTCCAAGCTTAGAACTAATCATCTCTCTTAAAGTGTCTGCAACGAAAATACTATTCTTAGGATCTTGCAAGTTTAATTCAACATTAACATAAATTTTATCATCAAAAAGCGTATTTGCAACCTTTGAAGTAGGAACATAACCGCAAGAAGCGAGAAAAAACGCAAAAAATAAAATAAAATTTCTCATTGTATCACCAAATTTACAAGTTTGTTTTTCACATAAATTTCTTTAAGGATTTTTTTATTTTCAAGCCATTTACTCACACTTTCTTTAGCCTGATTTAAAATTTCTTTTTCTTCTGCATTAGCTAAAACTTCTATTTCAGCACGTTTTTTGCCATTAACACTCACAGCTAAATTAAGACTATCCTTAACAAAAGCCTCATCTTTCAACTCAAGTTTTTTGAAATTTTCGCACTTAAAAAGTTTATCACTTAATTCAAAACAAATATGAGGGATTATAGGTTCTAAAATACTTAAAAGAATATAAAAACCTTCTTGTTCTAAAGCATCATTGTTACATACATTTAAAGCATTCAAAGCTTCCATACAAGCTGCGATGAGTGTATTAAAAGCAAAGCTTTTAGCATAAACCTCCTCGGATTTTTTAAGAGCTTCATAGACTTTTAATCTTGCATATTTTTCTTCTTTATTTAAGGAATTTTGCTCTATATTTAAAAGCTTGCCATCTTTGACATTTAAAGCCCTATCATAGAGTCTGCAAAGAAAGCGATAAGATCCTTCTAAAGCATCATCATTCCATTCAAGTTCTTTAGCTGGAGGTGCAGCAAAAAGTATAAATAATCTTGCAGCGTCGGCTCCGTATTTATTGATAATCTCATCAGGGTCAACAACATTACCTTTAGACTTACTCATTTTTGCTCCATCTTTTAGCACCATTCCTTGAGTTAAAAGTTTGGAAAAAGGTTCACTATCTCTTAAATATCCCAAATCTCTTAAAGCTTTTTGAAAAAATCTTGCATAAAGCAAATGCAAAATCGCGTGTTCTATCCCGCCAATATACTGATCCACATTAAGCCAATAATCCACACTTTGTTTATCAAAAGCTTTTTGTTCCCAAGTTTTTTCATCGCTTGCAAATCTTGCAAAATACCAAGAACTTTGAAAAAAGGTATCCAAAGTATCACTTTCTCTTAAAGCTTCTTTACCGCATTTTGGGCAGGTGCAAAGCTTCCAAGTAGGATGTTTATCCAAAGGATTTCCCTCTCCTGTAATTTGAACATCATCAGGCAAAGTTACGGGTAAATTTTCTAATTTTTCACTCACTATCCCACAATCTTTGCATTTTATCATAGGAATAGGAGCCCCCCAATATCTTTGCCTTGAAACTCCCCAATCTCTGATTTTAAAATTAATCACCCTTTTGCCTAACTTTTCTTTTTCAAATTTGGCAATGATTTTTGCCCTAGCTTCATTACATTCTAAGCCACTAAATTCCTCACTTTGTATAAGTTTGCCACTTTTTTGAGTATAAGGCTCATCTAAATTTGCATTTTCTATAACCTTAATAATTTCTAAATTATATTTTTTAGCAAATTCAAAGTCTCTTTCATCGTGAGCTGGAACTGCCATAACTGCACCATTTCCATAATCAATCAAAACAAAATTCGCAACCCAAATAGGAATTTTTTTGCCATTTAGCGGGTGAATTGCATAAATTCCTAAAAAATATCCTTCTTTATCCGCACTTTGTCTTTCTCTTGGACTTTGGTTTTGTATAGCCTTGATTTTAGCTGAAATTTCAGTGCTTAGATGAGAATTTTCAAGCAAATGCTGCACGATTTCGTGTTCAGGTGCTAGGGCAATATAGCTCATTCCATAAATCGTATCCGCTCTTGTCGTAAAAACTTCAAATTCCTTTGTATTTGATTTTTCCTTACTCTGTTCATCTAAAAAAAGTGAAAATTCCAAGCCCTCGCTTTTTCCAATCCAATTTTCTTGCATTGTTAAAACTTGTGTAGGCCATTTATCTTTTAAATTCTCAAGCTCATCTAAAAGCTCACTTGCATAAGAAGTGATTTTAACATAATAACCAGGCATTTTTTTCTGCACCACTTCACACCCGCAACGCCAACATTTTCCGTCCTCAACTTGCTCATTTGCTAAAACGGTTTTATCTTGCTCACACCAATTTACATTAGCTTCTTTGATATAAATCAAGCCTTTTTCAAACATTTTGATGAAAAATTCTTGTTCAAATTTTGTATATAAAGGATCAGAGGTAGCTAACATTCTTTTTTTAGAAAAAGATAAACCCAAAGAAAATAACTCTTTTTTCATATAATCAATATTTTCATAAGTCCAAGTTTTAGGGTGAATTTTATGTTTTATGGCTGCGTTTTCAGCAGGCATTCCAAAGCTATCAAAGCCCAAAGGGTGAAGGACATTATAACCTGCTTTTCTATAATACCTTGCTAAAGCATCTCCTATAGTATAATTTCTTACGTGTCCCATATGTATGCGTCCGCTAGGATAAGGAAACATTGAAAGTATATATTTTTTCTTTAAATTATAGTCTGTTTTTGGCTCAAAGCTTTCATTTTTATCCCAAAATTCTTGCCATTTTTTTTCTATTTCTTTTGCTTCATAAGCCATTATTTCTCCTTAAACCGCACCTTTTTCATACATTGCTCGGTTACGCTCTTTTTCTTGTTTTCTTTTCATTTTTTCAAGTTCTTTGGCTCTAAAATCAAGCACACTAAATTTAAACCAAAGCAAAATAGGACTTGCAACAAAAATCGAACTTAAAGTTCCTATAGCAATTCCTACGATTAAAGATAAAGAAAAACCTTCTATCATAGAACCACCAAAGAAATATAAAATCACAACTGTGGCTAAAGTAAGTCCTGAAGTTAAGGTTGTTCTTGAAAGAGTCGCTGAAATGCTCTCATTTATAATAGGAGCTAAATCCGTTTTTTTGCTACTCTTTATCCCTTCTCTAATCCTATCAAAAATAATAATCGTGTCATTTAAAGAATAACCAAGAACGGTTAAAACTGCTGCTAAAATATCCAAATTCACATCAATTCTAAATAAACAAATTGCTCCTAAAGTAATCACAATATCGTGAATTTCGCTTATAATGGCTGCTAAAGCAAAACGCCATTCAAAACGAAAAGCGATATAAATGAGTATAGCAACCAAAGATACTGATAATGCCATAAAACCTTTGTTTCTAAGCTCATCTCCTACTTTTGGACCCACCACATCAACGCGTCTTAACTCAAATTCTCCTGTATCTTTTAAAAGTTCGCTAATGCTTTCTCCTATATCATTTCCTAAATTTTCATTGCTTCCTAAAAATCTTATCGTAATTTCTTCATCGCTTCCAAATTCAGTTACAGATAAATTTTGAAATTGACCTGTTTGCTCTAAAATTTCGCGAATTTGAACAATAGGGGCTTTTTCTTTATATTTAAGCTGTATTAAAGTGCCTCCACTAAAATCAATACCAAGCTGCAAACCTCTTTCAAACAATAAAAAAATCGAACCTAAAAACAAAATAATAGAAAGAGAAATTGCAGCAAAACGCATTTTCATAAAATCATAAATTTTCTTTTCACTAAAAAACTGCATTATTTTCTCCTATAACCAAACCAAAATTTAGTGTTATTACTTTTTTGCATAGAGGACATAAAATAATCAAACATTCCGTGTGTTCCAATAATTGCTGTAATCATTGAAATCACTATGCCTATGCCTAAAGTTACTGCAAAACCTTTAACCGCACCTGTTCCATAAGCATAAAGTGCAATAGAAGTAATTAAAGAAGTAATATTAGAATCCACAATAGCACTCATAGCATTCTTATAGCCATTTTCTACACTTGCTTTGATATTCATACCCTCGCGTAAAAGCTCTCTAATTCTTTCATTAATAATCACATTCGCATCGACAGCCATACCCACGGTTAAAACAAGTCCTGCCATACCCGGCAAGGTTAAAGTCGCACCAAACATAGCCATTAAAGCAATAATCATTAACACATTTACAAATAAAGCAATATTTGCAAACATTCCTGCCACACCATAATATAAAACCATAAAAACTACAATAAACAAAGAAGCTCCAATCAAAGCAATCATACTCATTTTAATGCTATCCGCTCCTAAAGATGGTCCTATACTTCTTTGTTCTAAAAGTTTCACAGGAGCAAGCAAAGCTCCACTTCTTAAAGCCACTGCAATATCCCTAGCTTCTTCTTGGGTAAAACTTCCACTAATTTGCCCACTTCCGCCACCTATTCTTTCATTAATATTTGGAGCGGAATAAACTTTATTATCTAGCACAATGGCTAAATGTTTTCCAACATTCGCTCCCGTATAATCTCCAAATTTCTTTGCTCCTTCAGCATTAAGGGTGAAATTAATCACAGGATAACTGCTCTTATCACTAAAACCAACCCTTGCATCTGTAAGCATAGAACCATCTAAAATCGGTATGCTTTTAAGCGTGTATTTAATAGCTTCATTTTTAGCATCACTTAAAATCACCAAACCATAACTTTGTGCTTCACTCTTACTCATACTAGAAGCTTGAGGCATTTTAGAATCATCAACTTCCATTAATTGTAAATGAGCTGCCTTAGTGATTCTTTCCTTTGCTCTTAGTTCATCCTCTTTAGTTTTAATCCCGGCTAACTCAACCAAGATTTTATCTTCTCCTTGTTTGGCAACAGTTGGTTCAGCCAAACCAAATTGGTCTAAACGATTTCGTATGGTCTCAACTGCTTGCAAAAGGGCAAAATCTTCTATATTTTTTATCTCTTGTGGAGTAAAAGAAATTTTATAAGATAAATCATTTCTTTGGATATCAAGTCCATCAAACTCTGCAAGTAAAACTTCAATCTTAGAAACATCGTCTTCATCAAGTAAAGTAAATTCTATACTCTCATCGTGGGTTATAAGCTTGTCGATTAAAATATTTTCTTTATTGATAGAATAACTTAAAGATGAAGCTATAGATTTTAGCTTTGATTTTATAGCTTCTTCATTATCTACGCCCAAAAGCATATAAAGCCCACCTTGCAAATCTAATCCCAAATTAATCTTCGCTCCTTTTTCTAATTGAAAAAAAGAAGGCAGTGAAAAAACCATACCAAAGATTAATACAACAACGAAAATAACGAGGCGATAAGTAATTTTAGAATTATGCATCAATTTTCTTTGCTATAAATTCTTTTGAAATTTTTGCTGTAATATTTTCTTCATTAAGCTTAACTTTGATAAAATCTTGTTCAGATTTTATGACCTCGCAAATGATTCCCCCATTTGTGATGATTTTATCGCCTTTTTGTAGGGATTCAATCATCTCTCTGTGGGCTTTTTCTTGTTTTTGACGAGGTCTTATAATCAAAAAATAAAAAATTGCGATAAGCACAATAAGAGGTATCAATGAGTTTAAGACTGATGAATTTTCCATTTCTTTCCTTTTTTCTAAAAAAATTTAACCCTAATTCTAACATTTTTAAAATAACAAAAGTCTTTTTTGTTGCATTTTTACTTTCAAATTCTATTTATTTATCTTTTTTTGAAAATATAGTCTTTGAAACTCTTAGTCCTTTTTTAGCCATTTGGGGCTTGGTTTTACTCCTTAGAAGTAAAAGTGCTAAAGAATATTTTTGGATAGGGTTTTTTGTAGGAATTTTTTGGTTTTGGTGGGTTGGTTTATCTTCGATTTATTTTAATCTTAATTATCTTGTGCCTTTGATTATCGTATTTATGGGCATATTTTATGGAATACTCTTTAGAATTTGCCATCTTTTTAAATTTGATTTTTTAAGACTTTGTGCGATTTTTTGTTTAAGTTTTATCCATCCTTTGGGTTTTGATTGGCTTAACTGGGGAATTTTTAGCGTTTATGGCTTTTTCGATGCAGATACAAGAGGGACTATTTGTATATTTTTAATTGCTTATTTTTATTATGAAAAATACATCTCTAGGTATTATAAAATGGCGATTATTTTAACTTTATTTTTCATAGGTTTTCATTACGAACAAAAAAATTCCGCAGATTTAAATTTAAATTATGAGCTTTTAAATACAAATATTTCACAAGATCAAAAGTATGTTATGGAAAACATACAAAATCATTCTAATGCTCTTATTAAAGAAATTATAAACGCCATTAAAGAACAAAAAAAATTAATCGTCTTACCAGAAAGTGCTTTTGCTTTTGATTTAGAAAATGACTTTAACGCAGAGTATCAAAAAATACTTAAGCAACTCTCGCATAAAATCATCATCATCACAGGAGCTTTTAGCACTAAAGAAAACCAAATTTACAATAGCACTTATATTTTCAATCAGGGCGAAGTTTATATACTCAACAAACATTTTCTTGTGCCTTTTGGCGAGGAAATTCCTTTCTTTAAAAGCTTAGTTAAAAAATATTTCTTGCCTAATATTGGCGAATTTTCTAAAGGAACGGTTCAAAGCAAATACACACTTAATGGACAAAGCATTACAAATGCAATTTGCTATGAAGCAACTAAAGAAAGAATTTATAAGGATTCAGAACTTATCATCGCACTTTCAAATAACGCTTGGTTCAATCATTCTAGCGAATACAAACTTCAACAGCTTTTGATGAAATTTTATGCAAACAAATATGGAGTAAGTATTTATCACTCTGTAAATGGCAAAGAAAACGCTATTATTAAGCCAAAAGAATTACTTTATAAAAAATGGGAAGTTAAATTCGAAAAATTTTACCAAAAAATTAAAAATATTATTAAAGCAGCCACTGAATAATACATAGAAAAATATTCGATTTTATCCAAACTAGCATTTTTCTAACGTTTAAAATTATTTACCGATTTTCTGTGTATTGTTTTAAATTTCGTTATTAAGGCTTTTTTGCGAAATTTAAAACAATGATTTACAAAAAACTTTTTAAAAATTTATGTTAAAATTTCATAACTTTGTTTTAAGGAAATTTTCAATGGAAAAGTCAAAGAAAATTCACTCACACCACCATTCTACTAAACACATTAAAACGATTTCAAATCGTATCAGTCGCACTATAGGGCATTTACAAGCGGTTAAAAGAATGGTTGAAGCGGATAAGGATTGTAGCGAAGTTCTAATCCAACTTGCTGCAATTAAAGCTGAAGTTAATAATACAGCCAAAGCAATTTTAAAAGAGCATTTGGCTCATTGTATTATACACGCTGTATTAGAAGAAAACTCCCAAAGTATAGAGGATTTAAAGAAAGCTATAGATATGTTTGTAAAATAAATTAAATAAATTTTATAAATAAACTTGACATTATTTGACTAAAGTTATATAATAGCATTCATATAAAATATAAAAGGATAATATTATGGCAAATTTACAAGATTTTTTAACCGATTCTATGCTTTCGAACTTAGAAAGTGCAGTATCTTTAGCAATACACTCTAAAAATAACGAAGTTGTCCCCTTGCATTTACTTTGGGCTTTAAATGTTGATAGTTCTAGCATTTTAAATCAAGTTTGCAATAAACTTAATATCTCAAAAGAAGCCTTAGAACTTGAGATTAAAAGTAAGATTGCAAATTTAGCTACAAGTTCAAATGTAAGCAAAGAAAGCATACGCATTTCAAATCAAATGCTTCATTCCCTTGAAAATGCTAAGGGTTTAATGAGTGCAAATGGTGATACCTACTTAGCTGTGGATACTTGGCTTTTAAGTGAAAGTGAGCAAGGAATTGTAAAAGAGCTTTTATCTAAATTTATTGATTTAACCGAATTTAAAAAAGAGCTCCAAAGTATTAGAGCTGGACGCAAGATAGAAAGCAAAACAAGTGATGAAACAATGGATAGTTTAAATAAATTTGGTATTGATTTAACCCAAAAGGCAAGAGAAGGAAAGCTTGATCCTGTTATCGGTAGAGAGGAAGAAATTGAAAGAGCAATGCAAATTCTCATACGCAAAACTAAAAATAACCCTATCTTACTAGGCGAACCAGGAGTTGGAAAAACAGCAATTGTCGAAGCCTTGGCTCAAAGAATTGTTAAAAAAGATGTGCCAACTTCTTTGCAAAACAAAAAGGTTATAGCCCTTGATATGAGTGCATTAATTGCAGGGGCAAAATATAGGGGTGAATTTGAGGATAGACTTAAGGCTGTGGTTAATGAGGTTATAAAAAGCGAGAATGTTATTTTATTTATTGATGAAATTCACACCATAGTAGGAGCTGGAGCAAGCGAAGGCAGTATGGATGCTGCAAATATCTTAAAACCAGCTCTTGCTAGAGGAGAGCTTCATACCATAGGAGCAACCACCTTAAAAGAATATCGCAAATATTTTGAAAAGGATGCAGCTTTACAAAGAAGATTTCAACCTGTAAATGTCCCTGAACCAAGTGTTAATGAGGCTTTGGCAATGCTTAGAGGCATTAAAGAAAAGCTTGAAATTCATCACAATGTCAGCATAGCAGATAGTGCTTTAGTTGCAGCAGCCAAGCTTTCTAAGAGATACATAGCAGATAGATTTTTACCCGATAAGGCTATTGATTTAATCGATGAAGCTGCAGCTGAGCTTAAAATGCAAATCGAAAGCGAACCAAGTTCTTTAAGAAAAGTGCGTAAGGATATTGAAACTTTAGAAGTTGAAAATGAAGCTTTAAAAATGGAAAGCGATGAGAAAAATCAAAAAAGACTTGATGAAATTTCTAAAGAACTTGCAAACCTAAAAGAAAAACAAAATGCTCTAAATTCACAATTTGAAAACGAAAAAGCGGTTTTTGATGAAATTAGCACAAAGAAAAAAGAGATTGATATGCTTAAAAATGAAGCGAACTTTGCTAAAGATAGAGGAGAATTTCAAAAGGCTGCTGAGCTTGAGTATGGTAAAATTCCAAGTCTTGAAAAAGAACTTTTAGATTTAGAGGATAAATGGAAAAAGATGAGCGAGGGTGAGGTTTTACTTAAAAATCAAGTCGATGAGGATTTAGTTGCTGGAATTTTGAGTAAATGGACTGGAATTAGCGTCAAAAAAATGCTTACTTCAGAAAAACAAAAATTCCTTAACATAGAAAAACATTTAAAAGAAAGTGTTGTTGGGCAAGATAGGGCTTTAAGTACGTTAGCAAAGGCAATTAAACGCAATAAAGCAGGACTTAATGAGGGCAATAAACCTATAGGCAGCTTTTTATTTTTAGGTCCTACTGGAGTTGGAAAAACACAATCTGCTAAAGCTTTAGCTGGGTTTTTATTTGATGATGAAAAAGCAATGATTCGTTTTGATATGAGCGAATTTATGGAAAAACATAGTGTTTCAAGACTTTTAGGAGCACCTCCGGGTTATGTAGGACACGAGGAAGGCGGAGAACTTACTGAAGCGGTGCGTCGTAAGCCTTATAGTGTGCTTTTATTTGATGAGGTTGAAAAAGCTCATAAAGATGTTTTTAATGTGCTTTTAGGAATTTTAGATGATGGTAGAGCAACAGATAGCAAAGGAATCACCGTAGATTTTAAAAATACCATTATTATTTTAACTTCAAATATTGCCTCAAATGCGATTATGAGCTTAAGTGGCGAAGAAAGAGATAATGCTGTTAAAAACGAGCTTAGAGCCTTTTTTAAGCCTGAATTTTTAAATCGCCTTGATGATATCATCACCTTTAATGCTTTGGGTAAGGACGAGGCTTATGAGATTGTTAAACTTTTATTTGTGTCCTTGCAAAAAAATTTAGCAAATAAAGGTATTAAAGCAACTTTGAGTGAAAATGCAGCTTTATTTATCGCAAAAGATGGTTTTGACCCAGATTTTGGTGCAAGACCTCTTAAAAGGGCGATTTATGATAGGATAGAAGATAAACTTAGTGAAATGATTTTAGCTGATGAGCTCGAAGAAAACGATCAAATTTTAATTGACGCAGATGAAAAGGACATATTCATCAAAAAACTTTAAAAAGCAAGGAAATCCCTTGCTTTTAGCCCTTAAAAAATAAAAATATAAAAAACAAAATATTTAAGATGATTTGGATTAAAACTAAACCTAGTCCTACACAAACTAAAATTCTAACTTGTTTGATTTTGCGGTAGAAAAAACGATTGCTAAACACAGAATTGAGTAAAACTAGACCAAAATTATTAAAAAAGTTTTCTTTTAAAAGTTCTTTATTAATAATATTTTTATAAACAAAAATATGAACATAAGCTCCGTGTTCGCCTTGTAAATTATAGTAAATATAGCCTAATTTTTCCAAAAATTGTTTAATATGATAAAGTTCCATTGGTTGATTTGCTTCCAAATAAAGCGTAGGTTTGTTTTTAATCAAAGTTTGTTTAGCACCTTTTAAAACACTAAGTTCCATACCCTCAACATCAATTTTAATCAAAGATATTTTCTCCTCAAAATTAAAACTATCTATGCTTTTGCATTCTATCTCTCCTTGATTGTTTTTTATAAGAGACATACTTCCATAGTTTGTACGGTTTTCTTTGCTAAGATTTGCCTTGTGATTTGTATCAGAAATTCCGCACTCAAAGAGCTTGATTTTGTTCTCAAAATGATTGATTTTTATGTTTTCTTTGATGATTTGGCAGAGTTTTGGATTAGGTTCAAAACTTAAAACTTTTATATTGTGAGCTGCTAAATAAACCGAATGATTTCCAATATTTGCTCCTATATCAAGGACAATACCCCCCCCCATTTGAGCATCTTTTAGTATATATTCAAGCACACTTTGTTCATAAGGAAGTTTGGTGCTAAAAATATATTTTTGTATCGCATCTTGATTAAAATTAGGTAAATACATTCTATAATTTGTTTGTTCTAAACTTATATCAACAATCATAACATTCCTTTCATTAATAAAAGTAGAAGTAATTATATAAAATCTTTTATTTTATATAACTTTCTAAGTTAAAAACTCAAAACAAAATTTCATTTTGATTAAATTTCGTTTCCATTCTTGGAAATGGAGATTTAGGTGTATAATATTCACTTTTACCTTTATATAAACCTCTTCTAACATCACTTGGGATACTGAATTTCCTTGTGGTTTCTGGGAATTTTTCTAAATATTGCGTTAAAAACTCTCTAAATACTGGAGCAGCAGTTCTCGCACCTCCTTCAGTAGCTTTCATCGGTTTGTTGTTGTCATTGCCAAACCAAATTAAAGCTTCAATTTCAGGAGTAATTCCACAAAACCAAGCATCAACACTTTTATTTGTAGTACCTGTTTTTCCTGCTATTTCTATACCAGGAACTCTCGCATTACGTCCTGTGCCATGTTCGACAGCATTTCTCATCATATCAAGCACCAAAAAGCTTTGTCCTTCTTCGCTAACTCTGTATTCCTTAGAGGAAAATTCGAGCAAAATTTTACCTTCTTTATCTGCAATCTCTCTAATGATTTGAGGTTCTTTTATAATTCCATTGTTTCCAAACATTGTATAAAATTTAGAAAATTCTAAAGGTGAAATACCAAAGCTTCCAAGAACTAAGGATAAATCAGGATTTATGTTTTCAAAACCCATTTGCAAAAGCTTTGAATATATAACATCAATTCCTATATCCAAAGCAAGATTGATTGTAGCAAGGTTTCTTGAAGCTGTTAATGCTTGTTTGAGCGTGATAACGCCTTCAAAATTTCCTCCGTAATTTTTAGGTTTCCAATCTTCATTATTTCCAGCTCCACCTTCAAAAATTCTCGAAATATCTGCTACTTCACTCATAGGCGAATAGCCCAAATTTATAGCAACTTGATAAATAAAAGGCTTAAAAGAGCTTCCGGGTTGTCTTGTGCTTTGAGTAGCTCTATTGTAATTGCTTTTTTCATAATCAACCCCGCCAACCAAAGCCAAAACTCCTCCATTTTGGTGATTGACAACGACTATTGCTCCATTTAAAGTGCTTAAATTCGCATCTTTATCTCTTTTAACAAGTTCATCATAACCAAATTGTAAAGCTTTTTTCGCCATTTCTTGCACATCTAAATCAATATTGAGTGTGATTTTATAGCCTCCAGTTTTAAGGTCTTCAAATTTTGGACTAAGCAGCTTAATCACTTCATCGACAACATAAGGTGCTATATTTTGAGTAAGAGTATCATCATAGATGATAGGAATTTCACTAAGAGCTTGTTGGTATTCATTTGTCGAAATCCAACCTAAACTATAAAGCCTTTGAAGGACATTATTTGCTCTTGAGATTGAAAGATCTAAATGTTTGGTGGGATCATAACTACTAGGAGCTTTTGGCATACCTACAAGCATTGCTATTTCTTTAAGGCTTAATTCATTTAAATTTTTATGAAAATACCCTTGTGCAGCTGTTTTAACCCCATAATATCCGTGCCCAAAAAAGATGAAATTAAGATATCTTTCTAGAATTTCTTCCTTGCTTAAAAAAGTTTCCATTTTATAAGCAAGTAAGGCTTCACGAATCTTTCTTTCTAAAGTTTTTTCAGGAGTTAGCTCGGTATTTTTGATAAATTGTTGAGTTAGGGTTGAAGCCCCTTCCATAGTTTTACCGCCACTTTTAACGATTTTAATCACTGCTCTAAAAATCGCATCAATATTCACTCCATTATGTTCAAAAAAACTTGTATCTTCAATTGCAATCAAAGCTTCAATAAGCCTTGGAGGAAATTCATTATAATTTGCATAAAAGCGGTGCTGTTCGAAAATATTGGCAATGAGTTTGCCATTAATGTCGAAAATTTGGGTGCTAAGTGGAGGCTTATATTCTTTAAAGGTATAGCCCTTATCGTCTGCAAGAGTGAAAAGATAAGTTGCATAAATCACTCCTGCGACGAGAACAAGAACAAAAAAAGAAAAAATATAAGTTAAAATTCTCATAAATAAGCCTTTAAAGTTAGAGTATCAAGTCCTAAAGCAGTGCTTAAATTTCCTAATTGTTTGATAATGTATTTTTTATGAAAACCCTCGCACATAATGGCTCCAGCTTTACCTTCATACAAGCCATTTTCTACATAATTTTCTAAGTCTTTACTCTGAAATTCTTTAAAAAAAAGTGTGGTTTTAGAAAGTGAAAAAACCTTTTTTTGAGGACTTTTTAACACAAAAGCACTTAAAATACTTGCATTTTCATTACTTTGTAAAGCAAGCATTTTATAAGCTTCTTCTTTGCTTTTTGCTTTAGTAAGAATTTGATTTTTAGCACATACTATGCTATCTGCAAAAAGAAGGGTTTTATCTTCAAATTCTTTATCTAATTTTGCACAAAATTGTTTTTCTTTTTCCAAGACAACTCTTTGAACATAAGCATTTGCAGGGATATTTTTTTCAAGATTCTCATCAAAATCAAATTGAATTTGAGTAAAAGCTAACCCTGCATTTTCTAGCAAAGTTGCACGAGAGCTAGAACTTGAAACAAGATAAAGCATTAGTTTTTAAGTCCCTTTTCTATTAAAATCAAACCTTGTTTTAAGGCTTCATCAATTTTGCTTAAATCTTTACCACCAGCTGTTGCAAAATCATCTCTTCCGCCGCCATTTCCTCCTAAAATCATTGCGATATTTTTGACAAGTTCTCCTGCTTTTAAAGGACAATTTTTAACACCCGCTGCAAGGGTAATTTTTTCATTTTTAACTTGCAATAAAAGCACAGCTGCTTTATCAAATTTATTTTTAAACTCATCAATCATTGCTTTAATATCGCCATTATCTACGCGTTTAACACAAAGTTGCACCCCATTAAATTCTCTTGAAACAAGTTCTTCTTTATGAGAATTTTTAAGTTCGTTTTTAAGCTCTAAAAGTTCATTTTTAAGCTTTTTAACCCCGTTTAAAACCTCGTTTGTTTTAAGTTCTTCTTTAAGGATGTCAAGTTCATTGATGAGCTTTTTGCTAAAATTTAGAGCTGCTTTAGAAACAACAGCTTCAATGCGTCTTACTCCAGCACTCACTCCACTTTCTTTGGTGATGAAAAAACTACCAATTTCGGCTGTGTTTTTAACGTGAGTTCCTCCACAAAGTTCTTTACTCTCTCCTAAAGTTAAAACTCGCACCTTTTCTTGGTATTTTTCATTAAATAAAGCAATCGCCCCACTTTTTTTAGCCTCTTCCAAAGGTAAAATTTCAAGCTTCGCTTCATCAGAATTTAAAATCATATCATTGACTAAATTTTCAATGCTTTCAAGCTCATCTTTGCTCAAAGCTTTAGGGTGAGTAAAATCAAATCTTAATTTGTTAAACTCCACTAAAGAGCCTGCTTGGCAAATATGAGAACCTAGAATTTTTCTTAATGCAAAATGAAGTAAATGCGTAGCAGAGTGATGTCTTGCAATTTGTTGTCTTTTTTGCGTGTCAATATGAGCCAAAACAAGCTGCCCACTTTCTAAATTTTCATTAGCTTTAACTTGACTAAGGTTGAGATTAAAAAATTTTTGCGTATCTAAAACAAGGCTTTGACTGATTTTGCCTGTATCGCCAACCTGACCTCCACTTGTAGCATAAAATGGAGTAGATTCTAGCATTATCCAGCCAATTTGTCCGGTTTTAAGTTTTGGAATTTCTTTGAAGTTTTCATCTAAAAGAGCAAGAATTTTGCTTTCTTCGCAAGTGTTTTCATAACCACTAAAAGTGTTTTCTTTAAATTTTTCAAGCAAGATTTTAAAATCTCCGCTCATATTTTTATCTCCACTTCCTTTCCATGAGGCTTTGGCACGATTTTTTTGCTCATTCATTAAAAGTTCAAATTTCTGTTCATCAACCAAAAGTCCTTTTTCTCTTAACATATCCGCAGTTAAATCCAAAGGAAAACCATAAGTATCGTAGAGTTTAAAAGCAACTTCTCCACTGAAAATTTTGCTCGTTTTGGCAAGTTCTTCATTAAAAATTTCAATACCATTTTCTATGGTGCTTAAGAATCTTTCTTCTTCAAGCTTAATTTGCTCTTTAACAAAGTCTTTTTTTTCATTAAGATAGCTATAATGCCCACCCATAAGCTCGCAAACCTTATCCACAAGTTTATACATAAAAGGCTCTTTAAACCCTAATAAATATCCGTGTCTTAGAGCTCTGCGTAAAATTCTACGCAAAACATAACCTCTGCCTTCCTTATCAAAACTTACCCCTTGAGCAAGTAAAAAAACACTTGAGCGAATATGATCAGCTATAACTCTAAAACTTGCTCCCTCCTCATACACATAACTTTTTTTGCAGAGTTTGCAAAGTTCATCAATCAAAGGCATAAACAAAGAGCTGTCAAAATTACTGAATTTTCCCTCTTTAATTGCTGTAACCCTTTCAAGTCCCATACCTGTATCAATGCTTGGTTTTGGCAAAGGAGTTAAAGTTCCATCACTACTTCTTTCATACTGCATAAAAACCAAATTCCAAATTTCTAAAAAGCGGTCTCCATCTCCGCCCATATAATCTTCTTCGCCCTTAAAATGTTCTTCTCCTTGGTCATAAAAAATTTCGCTACAAGGTCCGCAAGGTCCTGTATCACCCATTTGCCAGAAATTATCTTTATCTCCAAATTTATAAATTCTTTCTTTATCAATAAATTCTTGCCAAAGTTCAAAAGCTTCATCATCACTTGTATGCACGGTAACATAAAGCCTATCTTTTGGAAATTTTAAAACTTGCGTTACAAATTCCCACGCATAAGCAATAGCTTCTTTTTTAAAATAATCCCCAAAACTGAAATTTCCTAACATCTCAAAAAAAGTGTGATGTCTTGCTGTATAACCAACATTATCTAAATCATTGTGTTTGCCACCTGCTCTAATGCAAGTTTGACAACTTGTTTTTCTTGGAGGTTTAGGAGCTGGAATTTCTCCTGTAAATATGCTTTTAAAAGGAACCATTCCAGCATTTGTAAAAAGCAAACTTGCATCATCGGGAACTAAAGGACTTGAAACACTTACTTCGTGTCCTTTTGCTCTAAAAAAATTTAAAAATTCACTTCTAATATCCATATTGAATTTCCTAAAAAATTTTAATTAATTTTATATAATACTCAAAATTACTTTAAATTAAGTAAAACTAAACTACAATTAGACTTTAAATTTTTATAAGGCTTTTTATGAAATTTATTAATCTTTTAGAACAATACCGTGCATATAAACAAGAAATTGATACAGAACTTTTTGAAATTTTAGAAAATTCTTCTTTTATAGGTGGGGCAAAATTAGAAGAATTTGAAAAAAACTTAGCTTCTTTTGTGGGTGTAAAACACGCCATAGGTTGTTCAAGTGGCACAAGTGCTTTAGATCTTGCTTTAAAAGTTTTAGAAAAAGATGAGAAAGATGAGGTGATTGTGCCGAGTTTTACTTTTATTGCTACAGCTGAAATGGTGGTTTTAAACGGCTTAAAGCCTGTTTTTGTAGATATTGATACTAAAGATTTTAATTTAACTTATGAAAATGTTAAAAAGGCTATCACCCCAAAAACTAAGGCTGTTATAGCGGTGAGCATGTTTGGACAAATGAGTGATTTGCAGAGTTTAAACGAGCTTTGTAAAGAAAATCAAATCACCTTAATTGAAGATGGGGCTCAAAGTTTTGGAGCAAGTTTTAAGGGTAAGAAATCTTGCTCACTTGCGAGAATTTCTTGCACAAGTTTTTTTCCTTCTAAGCCTTTGGGTGCTTATGGAGACGGCGGAGCAGTTTTTGTGAGTGATGACTTGCTTGCAAAAAAGATAAGAATGCTACTTAATCACGGACAGATTAAACGTTATGAACACGAGATTATAGGCACAAATGCAAGACTTGATACCTTACAAGCTGCGATTTTAAATGTGAAATTAAAACATTTTGAAAAAGAACTTGAAAAAAGACAACTTGTAGCTAAAATTTATGATGAAAATTTAAAAAACTGCACCACTCCAAAAATCAAAAAAGATTGCATTAGTGCTTATGCACAATATAGCGTTTTGGTTGAAAATCGAGCTAAAGTGATTGAAGCTTTTGAAAAAGCAAATGTGCCTTATGCTGTGCATTATCCAATCCCACTTCATAAACAAGCTTGTTTTAAGGAGTTTAATGAACTTAGTCTTAAAAATACTGAATTTGTGAGTGAGCATATCCTTTCTTTACCTTTTTGTGCGTTTTTAAGTGAAGATGAACAAGCTAGGGTAATTGAAATTTTTTCTACAATTTAGGAAAACGATGAAAATAGGTATTGTTGGACTTGGAAAAATGGGTCAAAATCATCTTAGAGAGCTTCTAAAAAATCCAAAATTTACTCTCAATGCTCTTTTTGATGTGAATCAAAGTTTGAATCTTGATATTCCTTTTTTTACAAATTTAGAGGATTTTTTAGCTACAAATAATGACCTAGTTATTCTAGCAACTCCTACAAATACGCATTTAGAACTTGCAAAAAAACTTTTTTCTAAAGTAAAAACCTTGCTCATTGAAAAACCTTTAGCACTGAATTTACAAGAGATTAAAGAAATAAAAACTCTTGCAAATTCTTATCAGAATAATGTTGTAGTAGGATTTTGCGAAAGATTTAATCCTGCAGTTTTAGCTTTGAAAAAAGAATTAAAAGATGAAAAAATCATTAGTATCAATATACAAAGATATTCTGCTTATCCTAGTCGTATTGTTGATGTTGGAGTTTTACACGATTTGGCGGTACACGATTTGGATTTGCTTTATTTTTTAACAGGAGAAAGAATTAAAAAAGCAGAACTTTTTAAAAAAAGCACTTTAACCAAAGATAAAGAAAGCGAAAGTATTATTGCTTGTGAATGTGAAAATTTCATCGCTTGTGTGCATCAAAGTTGGAATGCCTCACAAAAACTTCGAAAAATTCATCTTATTACGCAAAATCATTTTTTTGAAGCTGATTTAAGTGAATTTAGTTTGAAAAAAGACGGCAAAGAGCTTGAAGTTAGCTCAATTTCTCCACTTTGTGCAGAGCATAATGCTTTGTTTGATTTAGTTTCTTTAAAAGAAAATCATTTAGCTTCTATTGATGATGCTTATGCTGTGCAAGAACTTTTGGAGGGAAAAAAATGAGACTTGTTTTGTTTTTAAATATGGGTGGTGCAAGTTCTTTAGACGAATGTGAAGTTTTTTTAAAAAATATGTTTAATGATCCTTATATTTTAGGCATTAAAAATAGCCTTTTAAGAAAGATGGTGGCATTTATAATTTCTAAATCAAGACTTAAAGCTATGCAAGAAAATTACAAGCACATTGGTGGAAAATCGCCTTTAAATGAACTCACCTTAAGTCTTTGCGAAAAGCTCAATTTAAAATGCAAAGAGTCTAAAAAAGAGCAAATTTTTGACTTTGTGAATTTATATGTCCCGCCTTTTGCTTTAGCGGTTTTGCAAAAATATCAACTCACTCAAAACGATGAACTTGTGCTTTTCCCCCTTTACCCTCATCATTCAAAAACAACTGTTACTTCATCTCTTGAAGTTTTAAAAACAGAAATTGCTAAATTAGAGATAAAAGCCAAACTTAAAATCATTGATGTGTTTTATAAAGATGAGCTTTATAATGAGATGATTATCGATGATATTCTTAAAACAAAGCAAGAATTTAACGAGGCTAAAACCTTGATTTTTTCAGCACATTCTTTGCCAATTTCAGTGATTAAAAAAGGCGATTTATATGAAAAACAAGTTGTAGAACATACTGAACTTTTAAAGGAAAAACTTAAAAATCATTTTGATGAGTTTTTTCTTTCTTATCAATCCAAACTTGGTCCTATAAAATGGCTTGAGCCAAATACGGGTGATGTTTTGGCAAATTTAAAAAACAAGGCTTTGATTTATCCTATTTCTTTTTGTATTGATTGTTCTGAAAGCGTTTTTGAGCTTGAAATTGAGTATAGAAAGGTAGCTAAAGAGGATTATAAGGTGATTGCTTGTCCTAATGATAGCGAAGCTTTTATGAAATTTATTTTGAAAATTTTAGAGAATTTGTAAAAAATTATTCTTGTATAGGCTCTAAAAAATCTTGATGAATTAAAATATCTACTATATCTTTAAACATAGGAACAGCACTTTGTGCAGCATAGTAGCTATAAGGTTTTGTTGCGTTTCTAACTAAAACCCCTATGGTATAAGAATGTTTTGCATCATCTGCAAAACCAAAAAAAGAAGAATTATAGCGATTTGATGTATAACCTTGTTTTTCAGCTATTCTAGCTGTTCCTGTTTTACCACCTATGATAATACCTTTAGTTAAAGCTTTTTTTCCTGTACCTTTTTCTACTGCACTGATAAGTATATTTTTCATCGTATTTGCCGCTTCGTTTGAAAGAATTTTTTCCTTTTTAACATCTTCATCAAGCTCAACAAAACGCCCATTTTGATAAAATTTTTCAGCAATTCTTGGAGTGATATAAACACCTTCGTTATTAAAGACATT
>JAFLRU010000129.1 GCA_022511325.1 Campylobacter sp. | reverse complement strand
CTTGAGATGCACTCAAACTTAGGCTTGTTCCAAGCATTAAAGAAATTTTACGCCACATCGACAACTATAGTCCTTGCTGCATAATCGTGCCAAGTTTTACACAAATCATTTCCCAAAGCCCAAACAAAACCAAGCATAAAAGCTATGCCGCTAAGCTCCCTGAAAAATGACCTTCCAAGACTTTGAAAAAAATTCGGTTTGTCTAAAAGTTCTTCATTTAAAATCATAATCTTACAAGCCATTTTCCCTAAACTTGCTCCATACATAAAAGTAAAAAGAGTATGATAAATCAAATGAAGTAAAAAAAAGCCTGTAGTGAAATTTCCTAAAAAATCAGCTATTTCCAAATAATCCATAAGGCTTAATTTATCATAAAAAATTATAAAAACAATAAGGCTTAAAATAATATTATCAATCAAATATGCAACCACTCTTTTGCTAAAATTCGCAATCTTTAAATTTTCTCTCTCAAGTTTATCTAATAAATTTTCTTTCATTTACAAACCCAAAATCCAATATCTTTTCTGAACTGCTTGCCTTTAAACTCAACATTAGAGCAAAGCTCGTAAGCTTTATCCTTAGCCTCTTGTATGCTTTTGCCTACTCCAACGCACACTAAAACCCTGCCTCCATCCGCCATAAGTTTGTCCTCTTCTAAACTCACTCCCGCATAAGAAATGTGTGAGTTTTGAGGAATATTTTTAATATAAATTTCGCTTTTTGGTGAAGCTTTATAAGGGTAATTTTCACTCGCACACACAACGCCAAGGGCAAATTCATCTTTGATTTTAACTGAAATATTTTTAAGATTTTTCTTGCTTGCTGCTAAAATAAGCTCTAAAGGATTTTCAATCAAAGGCATTAAAACTTCGCATTCAGGATCTCCAAAACGCACATTAAATTCAAGCACATAAGGCTCATCATTTACAACCATAATCCCTGCAAAAAGAACTCCGCAAAACTCACTTCCTTCTTTTTGCATACCCTCTAAAGTAGGAGCTATAATGTTTTTTTGTATTTTTTCTAAAAGCTTCCCATTTGCTAAGGAGCTTGGTGCATAAGCACCCATTCCACCAGTATTTGGACCCTTATCATTATCTAAAAGTTTTTTATGATCCTGTGCGGCAGGTAAAAGCACAAAATTTTCTCCATCACAAACCGCAAAAATACTAAGCTCAAAGCCCTCTAAAAATTCTTCTATAATGATTTGTTTTCCAGCTTCTCCAAAGCTTTCTCCGCTAAGCATTTTTCCAGCTTCTTCTAAGGCTTCTTCATAACTTTGTGCAATGATGACGCCTTTTCCTGCACAAAGTCCATCAGCCTTTACAACTATAGGTAAATTAAGGCTTTGTATGAAAGTTTTAGCCTCATTAATATCTTTTGTGTTTAAAAATTTAGCTGTTTTGATTTGATATTTTTTTAAAAAATCTTTCATAAAGGCTTTAGAGCTTTCAAGTCTTGCAGCAGCCTTGCTTGGACCAAAGATGTTAAGCTTTAATTTTTTAAAAATATCCACAACGCCGTCCGCTAAAAAAGCCTCACTTCCTACAATACAAAGCTCAATGTCTTTTTCTTTTGCAAAATTTGCAAGCTCGTTCAAATCTTTTATGTTTAAATTAGTTCCAAGAGCTTTAGTAGCACCATTTCCGGGCATAAAATAAAATTCTATATCCTTTTGGGATTTTTTTAAAGCTAATGCAATAGAATACTCTCTTGCACCACCACCCAAAATCATAATTTTCATTATTTCTCCTTGATGAAACCCAAGCAGTCGTTTAACAAAGATTGACCCCAAAAAGTCAAGAAAACCACTAGGCAATTTTTAAAGGCTGCAACTTCTCGCTTTTTTCAAAGCTCAAACGACGCCACAGAACACAGTAAATCGCACAATCGCAGTAAGTAAAAAATGTGTTGGATCACTTTAAATACCACGAGCTACTCAGGCAAGAAATTATAGCTTTATTTAGCTTAAAACTTTATGGTTACCTGAGCTTAAATTTAGTTTCTCCTGATTTATCAAAATATTTGCCTTCTAAAATAATATCCGCAGCGCTTTCCCAAATGTGTTTTTCATCAATATAAACAATATCAAAGATATTATCACGCATTAAAGATTGATAACTAACCTTTTTAGATGCGTATTTTACTAAATAATAGGGATTAAGTGAAAAAACTTCAATCTTAATTTTATAA
>JAFLRU010000128.1 GCA_022511325.1 Campylobacter sp. | reverse complement strand
GTGAAAATATCATCAAAATATTTTTTAAGAAGAGGTGGAGAAGAATACCAAAAGCAAGGAAATTGCAAGATGATTCTATCGTGTGCAACTAAAAGTTCTTGTTCTTTTTTAATGTCAATATTAAAATTTGGATATTTTTCGTAAAGCTCACTTATACTCACTCCACTTTCTAAAGCCACTGTTTTAAGGGCTTTATTAATACGAGAGTTTTTGATATCAGGGTGAGCTAAGATGATTAAAGTTTTCATTTTATCTCCTTTTTTATTTTAGAATAAAATTTTGGGTTTTTAACCTTTAAAATTTAAAAATAAGTCTACTAAAAGTTTAAAGCCTTTGAATGAAAGGGCTTTAAAACTTAGCTAAAAAAGTATTTTTAAAATTTAAATCAAGCTTCCTTTGTCATATCAATTACATAGCGAAATTTAGCTTTTCCAGTTGTAAGATTTTCATAAGCTTTGTCAATTTCACTTGGTTTGATAAGTTCAGTTTCAGGGTAAATTTTGTGTTTGAGTGAAAAATCAAGCATTTCTTGAGTTTCTTTAATCCCACCGATCATAGAACCATAAACCTTTTTACCCGCTTTATAAACTATATCAATTACGCTAATTTTTGGAGCAACCTCATAAGGTGGAAGTCCTACGATAGAAAGCTCTCCGCCAAATTTAAGCAAATCCATATATTCAGCAGGGTTATAAGGCGTTGGAATGGTTGAAATGATGAGGTCAAATCTTTCTTTAACAACATTTTTATTTGTGCTTGTGTAAAATCCACTCACACCCATTTGCAAGGCTTCATTTTTCTTGTTTTCATTTCTTGCGAAAACACTGACTTTTGCACCCATTTTTACAGCATATTTTACAGCCATCATTCCAAGCCCACCAAATCCAGCAACACCAACCTTTGTGCCTTCTTTTACCTTAGAAAATTTAAGAGGAGAATAAGTCGTAATACCCGCACAAAGCAAAGGTGCAACCTTTTCCATAGGCGCATCTTTTGGAACGCAAATGGCAAATCTTTCACTCACAACGATATTATTTGAATATCCTCCATAAGTGTTTTCGTTTCCGTGATAAATATCTACGCTATTATAGGTAAAAACGGCTCTTTGGCAAAATTGTTCTTGAGAGATTTTACAAGTTTCACACTCTCCGCAAGAATTCACCATACAACCAACCCCAGCATAATCCCCAACTTTGAATTTGCTCACCTTTTTTCCCACAGCGACAACTTCACCAGCAATTTCGTGTCCAGGAATACAAGGATAAACAGCTTCTCCCCATTCACTTCTTGCAGTATGAATATCGCTATGGCAAATTCCAGCATAAAGAATTTTAATCAAAATGTCATTATCACCGATAGCGTGGCGGCTAAATTCATACGGAGTGAATTTTGAATCCTTGCTAAGCATTGCATATCCCTTGCTTTGAATGCGTCCATTACTTAAAATATTACTCATTTTTTCTCCTTTTTGTATATTATAGCACTTACAATTTTAGAGTATGTTAATGATTTAAATTTATTAGTTAAATTTTCATTATCACATAAAGCTTTACTCGTGCTTTTGAATAAGCACCTCAAAATCAGCCTTAATACCCCTCAATTTACCCACATCGCCTTTTATCTTGCCAAGATAGACAAGTCCTTGATAAGGTGGCTGTTTTTCATAATATATGCCTATATTGCCCCAAGGTGAAAAATAGAAAAAATCCCCAATTTGCGGATTATAGCCTTGCGTATTGCTTAAACTTAGCTTTTTAGGTAAATGGGCGACCTTTTCTTTTTTTGCATAATCGCTAAAATTAAGCCTTAAAGGCAGCATTTCATACAGCTCCCTAGCAGCAGCATTATCCTCTAAAAGGACAATCATTTCATTGTTTTGAAAACTTAGTTTAATCTCCATTGTTCCTTCCTTTGCAAAAAGTGTTAAAACTGAAAATATCAGTAAAATAAGGATTTTTTTCATTGATTCTTTCCTTGTTTAAGGGAATTTTGCTTAAAAATTTTCGTGGTGATAAAAAGCTCCTCTCTTTTAATCCCACTAGCTTTTATAGCCGCTCCCAAAGCTTCCTCATTGCCATAAATTTGCGAAGTATCAAAAAGGCGGTATCCAACCTCTAAAGCCTCCTCTACAACTCTTTGAGATTCTTTTAAATCTGGCATATTAAGCATACCAAATCCTAAAATTGGCATTTTTACACCATT
>JAFLRU010000127.1 GCA_022511325.1 Campylobacter sp. | reverse complement strand
AGAGACAGATAATAATCCACATCTAAAAAAGTAACAACTTTAGCTCTTGCATAACTTGCACCTAAATTTCTACAAAGCCCTTGTGAAAAATTTGTTTGAGATGAATCTTTCAGATAAATATGTCCATTTTGTTCTATTATATTTTTCAAATCATCACAAATATCTGAAGAAAAACCCTCAACAAAAATAAACTCTACATCTTTTAAATTTTTATAAAGATGAGCTTTTTCAAGCACTCTTTCTTTAATATAACTTCTTTCTTTGCTAAGTCCAAAAGGTATAATTACTGATAAAAAAATCACACTCTTCCTATCGCATAAAGCTGAATAATACCAGCTATTTTACCATCTTTTTGCACTACAATTTCTTTGATATTGTGTTTAAGCATTAATTCTTCAGCCTCTCTTGCCATAGCATTGGCATCGATGACTTTAGGATTATGGCTCATTATTTCTTCAGCCTTAAAATCAAATCTCGGTCTTTTGCTATCTTTTAAAGCTCTTCTTAAATCCCCATCTGTAATAATGCCCACAAGCTCGTCTTTTTCTAAAACAACACAAAGCCCTAATTTTCCACTTGTCATTACATTAACAAGTTCATTAAATTCGGTTTTAGGATTTACAATAGGAAGATGTGGCACCATTAAATCTTCAACTTTAGTCAAAAGCTTGCGTCCTAAACTTCCTCCGGGATGAAATAAAGCAAAATCTTCGGGTTTAAATTTTCTCATCTTCATTAAAGCTGCTGCAATTGCATCTCCCATAGCTAGAGTTGCTGTTGTTGAAGACATTGGAGCAAGTTGCAAAGGACAAGCTTCTTTTTCAACAAAAATACTCAAAAACAAATCCGCTTGTTTTGCTAAGGTTGATTTAGCATTTCCACTCATTGCAATGAGTGGAATTTTACGCTTTTTTATGACTGGAATGATTCTTAAAAGCTCTTCAGTTTCGCCCGAATTTGAAATGGCGATTAAGGCATCATTAGGAGTAAGCATACCTAAATCTCCGTGTAAAGCTTCACTTGGGTGCATAAAGAAACTTGGAGTTCCTGTGCTTGCTAAAGTTGCAGCAATTTTTGTAGCGATATGCCCTGATTTTCCCATACCGCTTAGTATGCATCGTCCTTTGATATTAAAAATAAGCTCTATGGCTTTATTAAAATCCTCGTCTAAATTCTTGCCTAAATCGGCTATAACCTTAGATTCAATTTCAAAAACTTTTTTAGCAATTTTAATCCCATCAAACATTAAGCCAAATCCTTATATATTTAGCACCACATTGGTTGCAATTGCGATTTGATAAAGAATTTGTGTAAGCATACCAAAAATTTGCAAGTTTTGACTATCAACTTTTGGCAATACAAGTATGGAATCTCCGGGTTTCATCTCAATGCTTCCACGATATTTTTCAGCCTTACCATTAATGCGTATGACTAAAACCTTTGAAGTATCAGCTCTTTCACTATATCCACCCGCTAAATCAATATAATATTTTAAATTTTCTCTGTTCATAAAGACAAAAGCACCCGGCAAAGATACCTCACCTTGAACGATTACAAGATTATTTTTACTTGGCACATTCACAACATCTCCATCTTCTAAAACAATGCTACCATAAGCTTTAGAATTTTCTATAACAATTTGTCCCTTAGGTTCAACTTGTTTGGCTCTTTCTATAAATTCTAAGATTGTTTTTGCTTGAGTTGCACGAATGGCTGCTTGTTCTGAATTGACTGCTGAACTTGTTAAAGCTAGAGTTTCAAGCTCTTTAAGCTGTGCAGCAATGAGTTCTTTTTGAGTTTTAGCAACACTTTTCCTAAAAATTTGCAAGGCATTCATATCTGATCTTGCATTTGGCACAATGAGATTTGAAATATCCTCAAGAGTTGTGCCTTTTTTCACAACTAAGGTTTTTAAACCATCGTGTTCGCCATTAACCACAACGCTAATATTTTGAGAAACATATTCAGGTCTAAACTCAACCTCATCACCTGTTCTTAAAAATACATTAGAAAATTGAATCTTATTATAAGCGGAAACATCAAGCTTGTGATTAGGTGCATAAGTTCTTACCACAGCATTTGTAACGATAGGCTTTGCTCCACTAACTATTGCTAGATCACTCAGAGTTTTTATATCTTCACCCAGTTCAAATCTAAAAGGTTTTTGCACATCTCCACTTGCAAAAGCATATTTTTGAACATTGCCAACCAAAATCACATCT
>JAFLRU010000126.1 GCA_022511325.1 Campylobacter sp. | reverse complement strand
CAACGACATTTCCGCTTAAAAGACTTCGTCCTGTATTCTCATCAAAATAAAAATTTAAGGCTTCAACTTGAATTTGATTTGCAAAGGATAAGCTCACACAAAATAAACACAAAATTATTTTTCTAACCACGCCTTAGCTCCTTGAATTTCTAATTTTTTCTTTTTTAGATCATAGCTTAAAACTTCCCCATTGATAATATTTCCATTGACAAATGCTTTAAAACCAAGATGAGTGCTTAAAATTTTATCTTTAGGATTAAACTCCATTTTTGGACTTAAAACTTTTGTACCATCCTCTCCCAAATACACCACATCTCCTTCAAAAATAACTTGTTTTAAATCCTTTCCTAAAAGCTTTAGTATATTTGCACTCAAATTAAAATCCAAATTTAGATTGATAAAATCCTTAAACACATCTTCATTCTCATAACGCATCCAAGAATTGGCTTTATAATAGGACTTAACCATTGTGGAATTAAGCTCATAAGCACTTAAATCATTTGCTTCTATGTTCTTAAAATTCAAAGAATGAGCCTTTAAATTTAAAGAATAAGGATCCTGCAAAGATAAAATCGTAAAACTTATAGTAAAAAGAGCGACTAAAACTCCGAAAATTCTTATAGCCAAAGCTCATTCCACTCTTTTTTCATACGATTTTTTTTAATGATGATTTCAATCATTTCTGCCACAGCTGCCCTGCCACCTTTTTTAGAAAGCTTAAAATCCACTTTCAAATCCTTATGAGCATCTTTTGGCTTAAAACTTAGTCCCACTTTTTCAAGCAAAGCTTTATCATTAAGATAATCCCCTATTGCAGCACTTTGCGAAAAATCTAAATTTAAATCTTGCAAAATTTTTTTCGCACAAGCAAGCTTATTTTTAATTCCTTGATACACAAGCTCGATTTTTAAATCTTTCGCTCTTTGCTCAACACAAATTGAAGTGCGTCCCGTGATGATAGCGATTTTTTTATTAAGCTTAAGCCACGCTTCAATGGCTGCACCATCTTTAACATCAAATTCTTTAAGCTCTTTATGTTCTGCTGAATATATGATTTTTCCATCTGTTAAACAACCATCAATATCCAAAAATATAAGCTCAATCATCTTAATCCCTAACTACAAAAGCTCCTGAAAAAGCTCCACTTGAAGCAAAATCTCTTGCCTCTTCTTCACTTCTAAATCCGCTTAAAAATACTCTGGTTAAGCCATCGACTGAACTTGTGCGAATTACAGAAGTATAGGTTCTATAAGTTTTATACTTAGCTGCTATGCTTTTAGCGCCCTCTGCGTTTTTAAAGGCTCCAATTTGCACCATAAATACACCACCTTGATAACTTTGTCCATTATTAGAAATTTCTCCTTCACTACCATAATCCACATTAGAATGAACGATATTGTGGTCTGTTGCTGAACTTCCAAAGCCTACGACTTCAAGTCTTACAGGAGCTGTGCCAGTTTGAAGCATATCAATTTGAGTGGCTGCACCCTTAGATAAATCAATGATACGATTTGCTACGAAAGGTCCTCTATCATTAACCCTGACCGTAGTTTGACGATTGTTATTTAAATTTGTTACCCTTAAAATCGTATTCATAGGCAGAGTTTTATGGGCTGCAGTTAAACCATTTTGATCGTAAGTTTCCCCATTAGAAGTTTTTTTGCCGTGAAAACCCGGTCCATACCAACTTGCAATACCATCAGCTGTTTCACCAACTGAAACAACAGTTGGATAATAAGTTTTGCCATTGATTGTATAAGGCTTCATTGTGCCTTTGGTACCTGAAGAACTTGGAGAACTTCTAAAATCATTACTTGGATAATAAACATTTGATCCAGAATCACCTGAAAAAAAACTCGTTACACCACAAGCACTTAAAAACAAGCCGCTAAAACTAACGAGAAACAATTTTAGTATAATTGTTCTTAGACTTTGTATTCTTAGCATTTTTATTCTCCTTAATTGGTATAATAAGCTTTTGATTGATACTTAAATGATTTTTTTTAATTTTATTAAATTCCTTCAAATCCTCAACACTCACATTATAAGTTTTAGCGATCTTATAAAGAGAATCTCCGGCTTTAACTATATAAGTCCGAGTCGTTGGTATCCTCGTATCCACCTTTTCAAGCTTAGCATTTTTGAAATTTTCATCAAAAAATGCCACTTTATTTAAAGGAATATACATATAATATCCATTTCCCGGAGGAGTGAAGCTATGTTTAAATTGAGGATTGTATTTTTTAAGGGTTGC
>JAFLRU010000125.1 GCA_022511325.1 Campylobacter sp. | reverse complement strand
GTGGAAGTGTTAGAGATTTGCTTTTGGGATTTAAAATTAATGATTATGATATAGAAATTTATGATATAGCCACTTTAGAATTTGAAAATTTAATGCAAAAACTTGGAGCAAAAGGTTTTGGAAAAAGCTTCTTTGTCTATAAATTCAAAAATTTCGATTTAGCCCTAGCAAGAAAAGAAAACAAAATAGCCGCAGGACACAAAGGTTTTGAGGTTGAGCTTTGTAAAGATGAAAAAGAAGGTGCTAGAAGACGTGATTTTACTTTTAATGCTTTGATGATAAATCTTTTTAATTTCGAGCTCTTAGATTTTTATGGTGGCGTGAAAGATTTAGAAAACAAAACTTTAAAACACATTAATGAAACAAGTTTTAAAGAAGATAGTTTGAGGGTTTTAAGAGCACTTTATTTTGTATCTAAATTCAATTTTGATATAGATGAAAAAACTTTAAATTTAATGCAAACTATGGATATAAGCGATTTAAGTCTTGATAGAATTAATAGCGAACTTTACAAGCTTTTTAAAGGAGAATACCTATTTAAAGCTTATAAATATTTGCAAAAACTAGGATTAGAAGAAAAAATTTTTGGACAAAGTTTTAAAGATGAAAATTTTGTTTTTTTGCTTGAAAATACAAGGAAATTTATCAAAGATGAAGCACTTTTTTTGTATTTATATCTTAATCATTTTAAGCTCGATAAAGAAAGTTTTTTTAAAAAAACTAAGCTCAAAAAAAATTTTTTAAAAGCGGCAAATCAAGCTTATTTTGAAGATAAAATCAGTGATTTTGATTTAGCTAAAATCGCAACAAAAATGCCTTTAAAATCTTGGCTTGGACTTTGGAATGATGAACGTATTGAAAAAGCAAAAAAACTAGGACTTTATGAAGATAAATTTCAAAGCAAGATTTCAGCTAAAGAACTAATGAAACAAGGTTTTAAAGCAGAACCCTTAGGTTTAAAACTTAAAATTCTTAGAGAAGAAGAACTTAAAGATTATTTAAAAGGTTTAAAATGAATTGTATTTTAAAAATTTGCACCCAAGATGAAAAAGGATTGATTTATAGAATTTCAGATGTAATTTTTAAATATCAAATTAACATCATAAAAAACGATGAATTCGTAGGTGAGGGAATGTTTTTCTTTCGAGCTGTTTTGGAGGGAGAATTCATTAAAAACGAATTTATCGGGACTTTAAGAGCTATGCTTGGTGAAAATTCTTTGATAGAACTTCACGAAAAAAGAAAAAAAGATATTATTATTTTTGCTACAAAAGAAAGCCATTGTTTAGGAGATTTGCTCATAAGACATTATAGTAAGGAGCTTGAAGCAAATATTAAAGCTGTGATTTCAAATTATGATGAGCTTCAAAATTTGGTGGCTAAATTCGACATTCCTTATCACACGATAAAAACTCAAAATTTAAGCAGAGAAGAGCAAGAACAAAAGGTTTTAGAATGCCTTAAGGATTATTCTTTTGATTATTTGGTTTTAGCAAAATATATGAGGATTTTATCACCGAGTTTTGTAAAAAGTTTTGAAAATAAAATCATTAATATACATCATTCATTTTTACCTGCATTTATCGGTGCAAATCCTTATAAACAAGCTTATGAAAGAGGGGTTAAAATCATCGGAGCTACAGCCCATTTTGTCAATGATAATCTTGATGAAGGACCCATCATCACTCAAGCAGTGCTAAACATAAGCCACGAATACACTTGGCAAGATATGCAACAAGCGGGTAGAAATATAGAAAAAGATGTTTTATCTCAGGCTTTAGAACTTGTTTTTGAGGATAGAATTTTTATCCATAAAAATAAAACTATAATATTTTAATTGATTTAAAAACTAAATTTGTATTAAAATTTAGTTAAAATGGTTCAAAAAATAAGATTTGAATTTTCTTACGAAATAGGGCAGTTTAAAACTCAAATCATTTGAATATTATACTCCCTAAACGCACCATAGTCGAACCACATTTTATTGCAAGTTCAAAATCATTACTCATACCCATAGAACAAATATTTGCTCCATATTTTTGCAAGTTTTCATAAATGATAAAAGTTTGCTCAAAACTCTTTGCAATCTCTCTTTCATCATCACTATGTGCTCCCATACTCATAACACCTTGCAAATTTAAATTCTTGCATTCTTCTTTAATTTGCAAATACTCCTCTATGGCTTTTGAAAGCTCGATTCCACTTTTACTTTGCTCATTTGCACCATTAATTTCAAGCAGGGTATCAAGCGTGTAAGAAAGTCTTTGATTCATCGCTTTTGCGATTTTAAGTCCATTACAAGATTGCCACAAAGTAGGGCGTTGTCTGATAAGAGCATTGATTTTA
>JAFLRU010000124.1 GCA_022511325.1 Campylobacter sp. | reverse complement strand
AAAAGTGCTGGAATAGAACCTAAGGGAACTTGGTATGTTGCTAATAAAGATTTTATGCTTGCAACCCTTAAAAAAGCTGATGATACAAAAGGATATTTTATGAGTGATTCAAGCACTTATTTGCTTGCAAAAAAGGATTTAAAGAATTTAGAACTTTTATTTTCTAAGGATAAAATTCTTATCAATACTTATGTCGCAATGACAACAGCAAAACCATCAAAACTCGCACTTGAATTTATAGATTTTTTGGTTTCTAAACAAGCCCAAGATATCATTGCAAATTATGGAGAGGATAAATTTGGGGAAAAATTATATCAAGACGCTGAATATGCTAAAAAGTATTTTGATTAAATTTTAGCACTAACCTCACTTGTAGCCGCCGAGCGTTCTTCTACATAAGGATTTTCCTTAGCAAGATAAAAGGCTACAAGTATATTAACTATCATAGCAATAAGCAAAAGTGGCGTTGTTCTTTTGATAATATCCATAGGTGAAAGCTTTGCAAAACCTGCTAAAGCCAAAATTCCACCCGCAATCGGCGAAGCGGAACGTCCCAAACAAGAAGCAATTTCAATGGGTAAGACTAAAGTGATAGGAGCAACACCAAGCTTAGTTGCAATATCTGGGGCTAATTTGCCAAAAGCAGCAAAAGCAGCAATTCCACTTCCCATAATGATGGTTACAAAATACACCAAAAAGCTTAAAACACAAATGCTTAAAAGCACAGCAAACCAAGCAAATTCCCCTTCTTTACCAAAGGATAAAACTGCCTCTGTTAAAAGCTCTAAGCCACCCAAAGCCTTAATACCTTGAGCAAAAACACCCGCAGCAATGATGATACTTACAACGCTCACAAAAATTTCAGCCATAGCTTTAATAATCACCATTATATCTTCACCAAGCTTTTTTCCGTCTCTATGTCTTATAAATTCTATGATAAAAACAAGACTAATGCTTATGAAATTTGCACTCACCACATCAAGTTTAATTCCCAAAAAATAAGTTGTAAATAAAAATACTACAGGCAACCAAGGAAAGAAAATGTAAAAAGTCGGGCATTTAGGGTCGATAATCTCTAAAGTCTGTGCTTGTGCTTGTAAAATCCCTTTTTGCTCATCTTTTTTATCCACCCAAGCAAAATAAAAAGGAATTAAAATCGCAATCACAAGCACATAAGCAAGCACGCTGTAAAGTTGGAAATTTAAAAAAAGCCCAACAACATTATCTTTTTGCCCTACCATATCTGCCATATTTATCGAGCTTGCATCTTTTGGTCCATAATCAATAGCGATTAAAGAAAGCACACAAACTGCAGTGATAGGGCGAATTTTTAGAGCAATTAAAACAGGATAAATACAAGCTAAAAGTAGCAAAAGTAGTCCTGCATAGCTTGAAATTACGATTTTTAAAGCCATTCCTACGACAAAAGTTCCACTTAAGATGAGGTATTTATTTTTGATTTTTCCTAAAGGTTTGTTAGCCAAAAAGGCAAGTTTGGCTGAAGCATTGATATGCTTCATATAGGCTGCAAAACCTGCTACACTCATTATGATAAGTCCAACTCCTGCGAGTTCTTTTCTAAAACTTTGAGCGATAAAGTCAAAGCCAGAAAGTAGGATATTTAAAAAACTATCGTGTGGAAATTTTGCATTAGGAATTTGTGTTCCATTAAAGTAAAAAGCAAAAATGATTAAAATAAGCCCACTAAAAAGCAATACAAAAATAGGATTATACTTTTTAAAGACATAATACCCAACGATAAAAACAGCTAAAAGAGTGAATACCACGCCCATTTATTTTTCCTTTAATGATAATATGTTAAGTATTTTAACAGAAATTTTAAAATTTGAAGATAAAAGCTCAAAAAAGTTTTGATTTACTCTGTGTTTTTATAATTTGCAAAAAATAAAATTTTTAAGGAGAATGTGTGAGAAAAATTGCAATTTTAGCTTTATTTCTAAGCTTATTTAGTGTGAATGCTTTGGGCGAGGAAATCAAAATGGCAGTGCTTGCTGCAAGTGGAAAAGCCGGAAGTCTTATTGTCAAAGAGGCTTTATCACATAAAGATATAGAGGTGAGTGCCTTTGTGAGAAATAGCAAAAAAGCCTCTTTTGATAGCAAGGTTAAGGTGATAGAAAAGGATATTTTTGCATTAAATTCTAAGGATTTAGAGGGTTTTAATGTGATTGTTGATGCTTTTGGAGAATGGAAAGATTTTAGTTTGTATAAAAAACATATGGAACATTTAGTCAGCATTTTGAAAGATAATAATGCAAAATTTATCGTTGTAGGCGGTGCAGGAAGTTTGTATATGGATAAGACTCATACAAAAATGCTAATGGATATGCCCGATTT
>JAFLRU010000123.1 GCA_022511325.1 Campylobacter sp. | reverse complement strand
CACCGCTAGTGCAAAAAGGCACTATAACCTTGCCACTAAAATCATAAGCCTCTAAAAAAGTATTGATGATGTGCGGTGCACTATACCACCATATAGGAAAACCTATGAAAATCACTTCATAGCTTGAAATATCAATATTACTAGCAATTTGCGGACGCGAGTTTTTATCTTTCATCTCTAAACTCGTGCGACTTTGCTCATTTGTCCAGTCTAAATCTTCTTTGCTGTAAGGATTTTGCGGGATAATTTCATATATATCAGCCTTTAAGGCTTCTGTAAGAGTTTGTGCAACTGCTTTTGTAATGCCACTTGCACTGAAAAACACGACTAAAGCTTTCATTATTTATTCCTTATGTAAAAAAAGATTTAAAATCTTAAAATTATACAGCATTAGAGCGACTCTAAGTCAAGACTTTTTTGAAAAAATTGTTTAAAAATTCATTTACACTTTACATTGCTTAAATTTAGCTTTTGTAAATTTTAATTTGAGAGCTTTATTTCACCATTTGATAAATGAAAACAAAAAATAATTATTTTAAAAGAGATTGTTCTAAATTTTTCAAAAATTCCTCAGCACCTATAAATCCTGTAAATCTTATCATTTCTTTTCCTTTATCAAAAAAAATGAGTACAGGAGGTCCAAAAATTTGAAATTCTTTCATAATTTTTCTTTGTTCTTCGTTGATTTCAGTTAAATCCACCTTGATAAGTTTATAATTTTTAAGTTCCTCAATAACTCTTTCATCTTTAAAGGTTGTTTCGTCCAAAAATTTGCAGTTTTCACACCAAGAAGCAGTAAAATCCAGCATTATCTTTTGTTTGTTTTGCTTAATTTGTCTTTGAATTTCATTTAAATTTGAAAGGGTTGTAAAAGTTAAGTCCTCATTTTCTTGTTTTTGGGTGCTAAAATTCAAAGGATTTAAGAAATCTTTAGCTCCAAAAATTCCTCCTAAAAATAAACAAAGAGAATAAGATAAAATGAGGATTAAAAAAGCTTTTTTGAATTTTTCTAAAATATTTAAGGTTTTGTCGAAAAGTCCCATAAATACGCTAAAAAATACTCCAAGTATGCCATAAAGACAAAGAATTATTCTTGTTTCTAAAATGCGTGAAAGTATCCAAATTGTCATAGCTAGCATTACAAAACCAAAAAGAATTTTAATCTTTTGCATCCAAATTCCGGGTTTTAAAAAGCCTATTCCAAAACCTACAAAGAGTAAAGGAATTCCCATTCCAAGACTCATTATAAAAAGTGCTAATCCTCCAAGTAAAATATCTTTTGAATCCGCGATATAAAGTAAAGCACCAGCCAAAGGAGCAGCAACGCAAGGTCCTATAATCAAAGCGGATAAAAAGCCCATTATGGCTATACTTAAAATGCCTTTGCCTTTATGACTTTTTTGAGAGATGAAATTTTGTATTTTTAAAGGTAGTTCAAATTTTATTACATCAAACATTGCTAAAGCAAAAAAGATAAAAATCAAAGCAAAAAGCACTATCACCCAAGTTTTTTGCAAATATCCTTGCACACTTGCACCCAAATAACTCGCAATCACTCCAGCAATCGCATAGGCTAAAGACATAAAAAATATATAAACGAAAGAAAGAAAGAGATTGTGTATTTTGGAATTTTTATTTCCGCCTTTTGCGAGGATAAGTGAAGATAAGATAGGAATCATCGGCAAAGAACAAGGAGTAAGAGAAAGTAACAAACCATAGCCAAAAAAGCTAAGCAAGATAAAAGTTAAATTTTCTTTAGCTAAAAAATTTGCAATTATATTTTCTTGTGATTTTTTAGAAAGATTATCCTTTTCTAAGCGTTTAAGTGTGAATATTTCGCCTTGTTTTTCAAGTTCAAAATTTATTTTTTGGGGTTGATAGCAAAAACCTTCGTTTGAGCAACCTTGATACTGAAATTCTAAAAAATTTTTATCTTTAAGGTATTGACTAAGTAAAGAATAGGGTAAAATAAATTTTAACTCATCATAATGCACCTTTTCATTTTGTCTTAAAACAGCTTCTTTGTAGCTTATAAAAGGAATTAAATTTTGATTGTTTAATAAAAGCTTAATTTTATCATCATAAACATAAACTTCATCTGCAATTTTAAGTTCTAAAATAATGGCAGTATCATTGCTAAAAGTATCTATTTTAAAGGCTTCATTTAAACTTAAAATCTTTGAAAAACTTAAAGTTAAAAAAAATAACAATAAATAAATAATACGCACTAAAATAAACCTTGAAAAATTTTAATATTTTTTTGAAATTTTTATTTTAATTATAGTTTATTATGGTAAATTTTGAATCTAGATTCTGTTTAGAAAGGTTCAAAATGCAAGAGGAAATTTTAAATGCAGAAATTGAGCAAGAAGATTCTCAAGAAATCATCCGTGAGGAGATGGAAGAAGTTACTCAAAAAATCAAGTCTTTAGAAGATAAGTCTAGTAAAAAAGACAAAAAGAAAAAGAAAGATAAAAAAGATAAATATGTTAATGTGAGAATGAAAAAAAGCACA
>JAFLRU010000122.1 GCA_022511325.1 Campylobacter sp. | reverse complement strand
ACCAATAATTGCAAGATTTGGTCATTATATTGACAGCTATGAATAACAAATGAGTTTTTATAGAGATTTAATGAAAAATTTTATTTTCATTAAATCTCAATTAAAAATTCAAAGTTTTTTATAAAATACCTAAAAAATTTTTTAGGTATTTTTTCATTAACTATTTTTTTTATTCTAAAACATTTTCAAGTCTTTTTTTGCTAAAATACTTAAAAATTTAAGGAAAATTATGGTTAAAGTAAAAAACTTGACTATGCGTTTTGTAAATTAGCTTTTATTTAAAAGCGCAAATTTAAAGTTTAAGAATTAAAATGTAAAAAATCATTTTTTATTTATTTTAAACCTTAAATTTGCTAAAATCAAGCTTTAATTTAGATTTTTGGGATGTATTTTGGCAAATATAAGGAATTTTTCAATCATCGCCCATATTGACCACGGCAAAAGCACACTCGCAGATAGAATTATCAGTGAATGTGGAGCCATTGCTAGTAGGCAAATGAGTGCTCAAGTTATGGATACTATGGATATAGAAAAAGAACGTGGTATCACTATAAAGGCACAATCTGTAAGGCTTAATTATCATTTAAACAATGAAAATTATATTTTAAATTTAATAGACACTCCCGGACATGTGGATTTTTCTTATGAAGTAAGCCGTTCTTTAGCAAGTTGTGAGGGGGCTTTACTTGTTGTTGATGCAAGTCAAGGTGTAGAGGCTCAAACCATAGCTAATGTTTATATAGCACTTGAAAATAATCTTGAGATTATTCCTGTGATTAATAAAATTGATTTACCTTCAGCAGATATTTTAAAAGTTAAACACGAAATTGAGCATATTATCGGTATAGATTGTAAAGATGCTGTGTGTGTGAGTGCAAAAACAGGGCAGGGTATTAAAGAACTTATCGAAAAAATTATCACTCAAATTCCTGCTCCAAAAACAGACAATGAAGCACCAACAAGGGCTTTGATTTATGATTCTTGGTTTGATAATTATTTAGGGGCTTTAGCTTTAGTAAGAATTTATGAAGGGAAAATTTCAAAAAATGATGAGGTTTTAGTGATGAGTACAGAGAAAAAACATAATGTTTTGGAACTTTTTTATCCTCATCCTTTAAGTCCTATTAAAACGCAGAATTTAGAATCAGGTGAAATCGGCGTGATAGTATTAGGGCTTAAAAGCACAAGCGATGTGCAAGTAGGCGATACAATAACCTTAAGTCGTAATAGAACTAAAGAACCTATTAGTGGTTTTGAAAAAGCGAAAGCCTTTGTTTTTGCAGGGATTTATCCTATAGAAACAGATAAATTCGAGGATTTAAGAGATGCTTTGGATAAACTTAAGCTCAATGATAGTTCTATTACTTATGAGCCTGAAACTTCTTTAGCTTTGGGTTTTGGCTTTAGAGTTGGATTTTTAGGACTTTTGCATATGGAAGTGATTAAAGAAAGATTAGAGAGAGAATTTAATCTTGATTTAATCGCGACAGCACCAACGGTTACTTATGAAATTCATCAAAATGACGGAGAGGTTTTAAGAATTCAAAATCCAAGCGAATTACCTCAAGTTAATAAAATTGATTTTATTAAAGAACCTTATGTTAAAGCTACTATCATAACTCCAAGTGAATTTTTAGGAAATTTAATCACACTTTTAAATCGCAAAAGAGCTGTGCAAGTGAAAATGGATTATATCACAAGTGAAAGGGTTTTACTTGAATATGACTTGCCTTTAAATGAAATTGTGATGGATTTTTATGATAAGCTTAAGAGTTTAACTAAAGGTTATGCAAGTTTTGATTATGAGCCTATTGAATTTAGGGTAGGGGATTTGGTAAAGCTTGATATTAAAGTTGCGGGCGAAAATGTTGATGCATTAAGCATTATCGTGCCAAATGAAAAAGCACAAAGTAAAGGCAGAGAACTTGTCAAAGCAATGAAAGAGATTGTGCCACGACAGCTTTTTGAAGTGGCTATCCAAGCAAGTATAGGCAGTAAGATTATCGCAAGAGAAACGGTAAAATCTATGGGTAAAAATGTTACTGCGAAGTGTTATGGTGGTGATATTACAAGGAAAAGAAAGCTTTTGGAAAAGCAAAAAGAGGGTAAAAAAAGAATGAAAGCCATTGGCAAGGTGAATTTACCTCAAGAAGCCTTTTTAAGTGTATTAAAAATTGATTAACTCAAATTTTAAAACTAAAACTTGAGTTAATTTTGAATGTAAAATCACTAGATTTTTATGTTTTTGTTAATTTTAATGAAAATAAAATTTATATTTTTATAAAATTGGCTTGAAATTTGCTTATTTTTTAAATACAATTTTAAAGCTTAAATTTTTAAGGAGTTTAGTGATGATTAAAAATTTTATATTTTGCTTACTTGCACTTTTTATGCTTGGTGCGTGTGCTTCTAAACAAGATAATTTTGCACAGGTAAATCAGATTTCTAAAAGCACAAAATGTACAAGTTGTGAGGATCCACAAAGTTTTGAAGCTAGAATTAGAGGGCTTTTTTATGTAAGTGATGT
>JAFLRU010000121.1 GCA_022511325.1 Campylobacter sp. | reverse complement strand
ATTTTTTAGCACCTTAAGTTCTTGAATCAAAACTCTTTGATTCCAATTAAGCCATAAATCGCTTTTTGCACCATTAATCGCTACAGTATCCAAAAAGAGATTACCACCTTTTTTATTAGTGATAAAATATCCTCCAAGCTGGGCACCTTTTTGCAAAGCTGTAATTTGCAAAGGAAAATTAAGCTCAATTTCTTTATAAGACCACTTGTCTATTTTACTTGAACGAAGAGTGTATTTTTTGCCTGTAGAATCTTTAATGCTGAAAGCATTTTGATTTGAAGAAGCCTTAAACACAAAGCCTGTCTTGAATTTTTGATTTGCTAAAGAACTAGCAAGTGAAATCTCAGCTCCCTCTTTCAAAGCCCTTGCAATCACTCCTCCTAAGGGATAATTGATATTTTCTTTAGTATTTGTGGTTTTTGAATTAAGAATTTCAAAGTCTTTAAAATTATATTTTAAATTTAAATTTTGTTGATATTTAGGCTGTAAAGGGTAAGCAAAACCTATCGCATTTGGTGTAAAAAAGGCATTTCTTAAAACATTAGGGAAAAAATCCGCCGCCATATGCGAATCTCCATAGATTCTAATACCAAAATCTTTCTTTGCCTTAATCTTTTCGCTAAGTTTTTTTAATTTTGTTTTAAGGGCGTAATTTTTGATTGCACTTTGGTTTTTAGTTTTTTCAAGTATGTTTTCAAAATCAACAGCAACCCCAATTTGCATACAAAAAATAAGTATAAAAAGTATTTTTACAATTTTCATTCTTTAATCTTTATGATATGTTCAAGCAAAAGTTTTGAAATTTCTTTAGCTCCGCTAGGAGTAAAGTGAATTCCATCATCAGTTCTTACTTTTATACTTTTATTATTTTCATCTTTAATATAACTTGAAAATGCATCATTGACGCTAAAAAATAATTTAGTATTAACAAAAATTTCATTATTTTTTAATACTTCAGAAGAATAAATTTGATTTAAAATTTGAGCTTTTTTATTGAGATCATCTTTTTTTACAGGCGGAATTTCAAGCCAAAAGATTTTAACCTTATGTCTTTTAGCTATCTTAATGATTTCTTCAACACGTTCAGTATAAATTTCTATCCAAGCTGGAGTATTAAAACGATAATACACTCCAGCTTTTTTAATATCCCAAGGATCATTTATTCCAAGTAGAACAACAAGATATTTAATATGAGGATTGCTATTAAGTGCTTGACTTGTAGCATTTGCCCAGTTAAAATACGATTTATAAGAAAGTCCTGTGTTTTGTTTGCTTAAATCCGTTGTTTTAATGCCTAATTCTTTTAAATCTCTACTCAGTGCAATCGCGGCTCCTTGCATTAAAGAATCTCCTATGAGTAGGAATTCCTCTCCTTGTTTAATTTCTATTTTTGTATTATCAATAAAGCTTAAATTTTCATCTTTTATAACCTCGTCTAAATTTTCTCCGCTTAAACTTTCATTTAAATCCAAATTTTCATTTTCAAAAGAGGCATTTTGCTCATTTGCGAGTTCTAAGGTCAAACTTACAGCTTGAGTATCGTTGTTTTCATTATTTTGTAATATTTCATTTTGAGTTTCATCGTTTGGTAAAACAGGTTCATTGTTTAAAATTGCTCTAATTTGCTCTAACTTAATTTTCAAAGAATTTGCTTCTTTTAAAATATCATTTTGAGGATAAAGGGCAAAATGATATTTTTGTTCTATATAAGAACTTATGCTTTGGTTCATCACCATTGAAACCAAGATAAAAACTAGCACCAAAATAAAGAAAAATCTTAACATACTCATTAAAAACTCGAATAAATAAAATCAGGAATTCCATTTGGCATAAAAGCAAAAACCAAAAGCAGAATAAAGGCTATAATAAAAGGCTTAAGTAAAAACGGAGTTAAATCTAAGATTTTTACACAATATTCTTTGAAATTTACAAATAAAGGATAAATCATAAAAAGCACCGCAAAAGCAACTAAAACATAAATATCTTTGTATTCTGGTACTAAAAAGAAATTATCATAACAAGTTTTAATGTATATATAAGCCTCCTCTAAGCTTGAATAATAAAAGAAAATCCACGCAAAACAGACAAATTGAAAAGTTATGAAACGTCCTAAAGCCGGGATTTTTTTAAGACTAAAAGAAGTTGCAGAAATTAGATGTATAAAAACTACACCAAGCCCGTGCAATAAACCCCAAATTAAAAAATTAATCGTACTGCCATGCCAAATTCCTGAAAGTGCAAAAGCAATAAGTAAATTTAAAATGGTTTTAATCTTTCCTTTTCTACTGCCTCCTAAAGGAATGTAAATATAATCTCTTATGAAAGTCGAAAGACTAATATGCCACCTTGCCCAAAAATCTTTAAGGTTTTTAGCTAAATAAGGCATATTAAAATTAAGCGGCAGCGTAAAACCAAGCATTAAAGCAAAGGCGCTAACTAAATCCACATAACCACTAAAATCACAATAAATTTGCACAGCATAAGCATAAATCGCACTTAAAAGTTCCACAAAATTATAAGAACTTGGGTTATTTAAAATGTTTTTAGCATAAATTCCTAAGTAATTTG
>JAFLRU010000120.1 GCA_022511325.1 Campylobacter sp. | reverse complement strand
TCCTTAAAATTATTGTTTTCAAAACTTAACGAAGTTTCAACCATAAAACGATCGTTTTTAGACTTCTCAATATTCATAAATTCATTTTCACTTTGATAAATTTTATTTACTTTTAAATTTTTAAAATCATATTGAAACCATTTTGGGATATTCTCTAATTGTTCTTTACTAAAATTTATATAGTTTTCATCATCTATAAGTTGAGAGAATATTTTATAAGTATTGCCTATAGTTTTAGCTATATCCATAGTTGTAAAAAAGCCATCTTTAATAGAATTTCCTTTTCCAATAGAATCTGCGTAATATTCTATATCTTTAGCATAAATCTTATAATCTTTTGGCAAAGCTGCTGCTTCATTAAAATCACTTGTAAAATACCCCTCACTATCTACGCCATAGCCTAGAGTTTTACTTACAGCTTGAGTTTTATCATTGACTAAATTTGAATTGTTATTTAAAATTTTTGTTTTAGAATTTTCATTGTTTGAAGTATAGTTATTATAATAAGATGAATAAGAATTTACACTATTTATCATTTTATACCTTAATTTAGAAAATTAATTTTTAAGGTAAATCGGCAGAAATGGATGTAAATTTATTTGGTATAGTCTAATTTATCTCATATTTTTTTGTTATGCTCTTATCTAAAATCCGCTCTTCGTAATTTATTATTTAGATTTAAGAATTTTAGCGAAATAACTTATAAAATCTCTCTTTGTCCTTTGGCATCAGGTTGGCTTAAAACCCCATTTTGACTAAGTTGTTCTATGATATTTGCAGCTCTATTATAGCCGATTTTAAGACGCCTTTGCAAGTAAGAAATACTTGTTTTTCCATCTTCTAAAATCACTCTTTTAGCATCTTCATAAAGTTCATCAAGTTCCCCTTCAGTTCCAAATTCGCCTCCAACAACACCTCCACTTTGCTCATCTTTTAAAAAACTCTCGTCATAAACAACGCTTTGCTGTGCTTTTAAAAACTCAACCACTTTTTCTATCTCGAACTCACTTGCATAAGGGGCGTGTAAGCGTATAATATTACTTGTTGCAGGTGGAGTAAAAAGACAATCCCCGCGTCCAAGCAAACTTTCAGCTCCCATAGTATCTAAAATGACTTTAGAATCAATTTTTTGCCCTACTTTATAAGAAATTCTGCTTGGTAAATTTGCTTTAATAAGCCCTGTTACCACATCAACAGAAGGTCTTTGAGTTGCAACAATGAGATGAATTCCACTTGCTCTTGCCATTTGTGCCAAACGAGCAATGTAAAACTCAACATCTTTGCCCCCATTCATCATCAAATCAGCTAGTTCATCGATAATCACAACGATAAAAGGAAGCTCTTCACCACCAAGTTCCTTGATTTTTTCATTGTAATTTTCTATGTTTTTAGTCTTTGCTTCTGCCATTAAACGATATCTTCGCTCCATTTCAGCCACCATATTTGAAAGAGCATTAATAGCCTTTTTAGGGTCAGTTATCACAGGAGTTAAAAGGTGAGGTATATCATTATAAATACTAAATTCAAGCATTTTTGGATCAATCATTAATAATCTTAAAGTTTTTGGAGAATTCCTATAAAGCAAACTCAATAACATTGAGTTAATCCCCACGCTTTTACCACTTCCTGTAGTTCCAGCAATGAGTAAATGCGGTAATTTTTTTAAATCCGTTACAAAGGCATTTCCTACTATATCTTTACCAAGAGCAATTGTTAAGGAACTTTTAGAGTTTTTAAACACTTCGCTTTCTAAAATTTCTCTTAGATAAATTGTTGCAATTTGTTCATTTGGAACTTCAATTCCTACAACATCTTTTCCGGGAATTGGAGCTTGTATTCTTATGGACTTAGCTTTTAAAGCCATAGCTAAATCATCTTGCAAATTTAAAATGCGGCTTACTTTCACATCTGCACTTGGACGAAATTCAAAAGTCGTTACCACAGGTCCTGTGTAAGTGTTAATCACATCACCACCAATTTTAAAACGACGCAATTTTTCAAGCAAATCATAAATTTTTTTATCAATTTCGCTTTCGTTAATCTCTTGTTTTTGTGAATTCTCGTTTGCCAAAAACTCAAGAGGAGGCAAGGTAAAATCCTTTGGAAGTTCCACTTCACCCTGCTCTATTTCTTTTAAAAGACTTTGATTTATAGCAATTTCTTGTTTTCTTAAATTTTCTTCATTGCTCCTTGCTATAATCTCTTGTCTTTTTGCTCTTACTTTTTCAAGCTCTTCTTCGCTAAGCTCTGTGTTTAATTTTATATTATTTTTTTCGAAATTATTTTGAGTATTTAAATTTTCATTGTTTTTATTCATTTTGACGATAGGAATTTGAGGAGTTAAAGGTGAAGTTATCTCTTCAACAATAGGCACGAAATCAAGGGTATTATCTCTTAATTCCTCAACGCTTTTAGGCTTAAAATCTTTTTCATTAAAATCTAAAACTTCAGGTTCCTTGCCAGAACTTTGACTTGAAATTTCGTTTGAAATGGAGTTTAAATTTTCGTTAAAATTTGGTTTTTTGTCTGTATTTTGGGTATCTTTAATATTGTATTTTGAACTTTGAATTA
>JAFLRU010000012.1 GCA_022511325.1 Campylobacter sp. | reverse complement strand
ATGCAAATTCTTAAAGATACAAGGAAAAAAAACCTTGTATCTGTATCTGGAATTTAAGCGTAAATATCCAAGCTTCTTGAGTCTGTAGTTTGCACAGGAGCTTCTGTCGCAGCGTTACTAGAAGGACTTTGTAAATTTGTAGCTCCTTCTATGAGTGTTGCCATTAAGGATTCGTTCGTATCCATTGTTTTTTTAAGCAAAGAGGTATTCACGCTTAGCATCAAAGAAGCGTTAGTTGCATCTGAAATCATAGTATCTCCTTTATCTCAAGATATTTAATATATCGGCATTTTTTAAAAGAATTTGAGCTTTTTAAATTTAATTTAGCGTTGATTTGGATTTGGCAAGGTTGCAACGCTTACTGGAGGAGGTGGCGGAGGTAAATTGACATCAATTTGACTTAAAGTTTGTATGGTTTCGTTGAATTCAAAACCTTCTTCTGGATTTTGTCCTAGAAATTTTTGCATAAAATCCTTTTTGTTAATTGCTTCATCAAGTTCTTTATCACTTCCTCTTTGATAAGCTCCAATGCGAAGCAAAACTTCATTTTCTTTGAGTAAAGAATTCAAGCGTTTGAATTTTCTTGCCCAAGCTTTGTGTTCGGCGCTAATGATGTCATTCATTATCCGTGAAGCAGAATTTTGGATATTAATAGGAGGATAAATTCCAAGATCGGTTAATTCTCTGCTTAAAACAATATGTCCATCAAGTATAGAACGACTTTGGTCTGCAATAGGATCACTCATATCATCTCCATCAACAAGAACGGTGAAAAAAGCTGTAATTGTGCCTTTACCCTCTTCTTTACCCGCTCGTTCCATTAGTTGAGGCAAAAGACTTAAAACACTTGGTGGATAGCCTTTCGTCGTTGGAGGTTCGCCAAGTGCAAGTCCTATTTCTCTTTGTGCCATAGCAAAACGCGTAACACTATCCATAATAAAAAGAACATCTTTTCCTTGTTCCTTAAAATATTCAGCTACACTCATTGCACAAAAAGCTCCGTATTTTCTCATCAAAGCACTATCATCACTTGTTGCAACAATTAAAACCGTATTATCAAGTTTGCCTCCTAAATTTTTTTGAATAAATTCAGGGATTTCTCTACCTCTTTCGCCGATGAGTGCTACAACTTTAATGGGTGCTTTGGAATTTCTAACAATCATTCCCATTAAAGTGGATTTTCCAACCCCACTTCCTGCAAAAATTCCAAGTTTCTGTCCTACTCCACAAGTTAAAAGTCCGTCAATGCTCTTAACCCCAACAGGAAAAACTTTCTCAATAAGTCCCCTTTTCATTGCATCAATAGGCGGACGCATAATAGGAATAAATTTAGTGGCTTCAATGGCTCCTTTTCCGTCTTTTGGACGCATAAAAGGATCCACAACTCTTCCTAAAAGCTCATCACTCACTCCTATATGCATTCCAGAGTCTGTCATAAAAGCTTTATCACCTATTTTAAAACCTTCAATGAAAGAAAAAGGACTAAGATAACTCAATTGCTCTTTAATTTCAATCACCATTGCTAAGGTTTGCAAATTTTCATCTTCATTTGAAACAAGCTTGATAATATCTCCAACCCCTGTTTTAAGTCCCCGAATTTCTATATTTGTAGCTGAAATTCGCGTGATTTCGCCAAAGATTGAAGTAAGGTTTTCTTTGCCGACTTTTTTTCTTAATTTTTCTAAATTCATCAAAAACGAACCTGTTTTGGAGAATTAATCAAAGTGAAAAATTCTTCGCGTGTTTTTTCATTTTTCAAAAAAAGTCCCCTTAAAGCCGAAGTACTAGTGGTTGAATTAGCCTTTTGAATCCCACGCATTTCAATGCACATATGTCTTGCTTCAATCACTACTCCAACACCTTTTGCTCCAACATTTTGCATTAGTGCATCAGCGATTTGTTCGGTGAGTTGTTCTTGAATTTGAAGTCTTCTAGCAAACATTTCCACAAGACGCGGAATTTTACTCAAACCCACAACCTTAGAATTTGGGATATAAGCAACGTGAACCCTACCAAAAAAAGGCAAAAGATGATGTTCGCAGAGACTATAAAATTCAATATCTCTAACCAAAATCATTTCATTGTTCGAACTCTCAAACAAAGCATCATTTAAAATTTCTTCAGCATTTTGTTTATAACCGCTTGTAAGAAATTCGTAAGTTTTAAAAATTCTTGTTGGAGTTTTTAAAAGTCCTTCACGGTAAGGGTTTTCTCCTATAAGTTCAAGTATAGTTTTAACGCAATTTTCAAATTTTTCTTGCAAAATAAGCCTCATTTATATTTTTTAATTTTAAATTTTTTAAGTATTTTATCATAAAATGCTTTAAATTTTTATGCAAGTAATAAGGAAAAATTTGCTATGATTTTAAAAATTTTATTTTTTAAGGAAACAAAACAATGCAAGTAAAAGCAAATCAATTAGATTCTGTTAATGCAAATGCTAGTATAAAAATCCCTTTGCAAGATATTCAAAACGAAGTGCAAAATTTAGCAAAAAAAGCTTCTAAAACGCTTAAAATTGATGGTTTTAGACCAGGACACGTTCCTGTGGCTGCGGTTTTAAAAAGATATGAAAAACAGCTTCAAAATGATGCAGAGCAAAATCTTTTAAAAGATGCTTTAAATCAAGCTTTAAAAGAATTGAAAAAAGAAAGTAAAGAGCTTGTAGGAGAGCCTTATTTTGAAAAATTTGATAAAAAAGATGAAGAAATAAGTGCTGAATTCATACTTTCTTTTAAACCTGAATTTAAGCTTGATGATTATGAAAAATGTATTCCAAAATACACAGAGCCAAAGGCAACGAAAAAAGAAATGGACGAAAAAAGAAAAGAACTTTTAAAAGCTCATGCAAGTCTTGAGCCTATTAAAAGTAAAAGGGCTTTAAAAGAAGGTGATTTTGCTAAATTTGACTTTGAGGGTTTTGTTGATGGAGAGGCTTTTGATGGTGGCAAGGCAGAAAATTATGTTTTAGAAATTGGTTCAAAGCAATTTATACCGGGTTTTGAAGAAGGTATGATAGGGCTTAAAGTGGGCGAAGAAAAAGATATAAATGTAAGCTTTCCTAAAGAATATGGAGCAAAGAACTTAGCAGGAAAAGAGGCTGTGTTTAAGATAAAACTTCACGAAATTGAGGAGCTTAAAATTCCAGAGTTAAATGAAGAGACACTTAAGAAAATTCTTCCAAATGAAAAAGAACCAAGTGTAGAACTTTTAGAAGAAAAAATTGAAGAACAAGTTAAAAATGAAAAACTTTTAAAGCTTATTAACGAGGAGTTAAAAGCTAAATTTGCAGATGCTTTGATTGAAAATTATAATTTTGATTTACCAAGAGGCATAGTCGAACAAGAAACAGATATGCAGTTTAGAAATGCGTGGCAAAGCTTTAGTGAGGAAGAAAGAAAAGAATTTTCTCAAAATAAAGATAAAGCTAAAGAAAAAAGAGATAGCTTCAAAGAAGAGGCTCAAAAAAGTGTTAAACTTACTTTTATCATCGATGAACTTGCTAAACTTAGAAAAATCATTGTCAATGACCAAGAGGTGATTCAAGCTATTTATTTTGAAGCTTATCGTTTTGGGGTAAATCCTAAAGAACATTTTGAAAATTACAAAAATCAAGGAGCCTTACCTGCTGTGAAAATGGCTTTGATTGAGGAAAAACTTTTCAATGATATTTTTTTATCCCCAAAAACAAATAAAAAAGGTGAAAAATAATGAGTCTTTATATCCCTTATGTGATTGAAAAAACAAGTCGCGGAGAAAGAAGTTATGATATATATTCAAGGCTTTTAAAAGATAGAATTGTAATGCTAAGTGGCGAAATTCACGACGATTTGGCTTCTTCTATTGTTGCACAGCTTTTATTTTTAGAAGCTGAAGACCCGCAAAAAGATATTTATCTTTACATAAACTCTCCCGGTGGTGTAATTACAAGTGGCTTTAGTATCTATGATACGATGAATTATATTAAGCCTGATGTTTGCACCATTTGCATAGGACAAGCTGCTTCAATGGGAGCTTTTTTACTTAGTTGTGGTAAAGAGGGAAAACGTTTTGCCTTGCCACATTCAAGGATTATGATACATCAACCTTTGGGTGGAGCTAGAGGACAAGCAAGTGATATAGAAATTCAAGCTAAAGAAATTTTAAGACTCAAATCCATACTCAATGAAATTTTAGCCAAAAACACCAAGCAAAAACTCGCAAAAATCGTTAAAGATACGGAAAGAGATTTTTTTATGAGTGCAGCAGAAGCTAAAGAATATGGGCTTGTCGATAAAGTTTTAGAAAAAAGTTTTAAATGATTTTGAGGTTTTATGGTAAGAAAAATCATTACTTATCCTAATAAAAGACTTTTTTTAGAGTCTAAAGCCGTTGAAAAATTTGATGAAGAACTCCATACTCTTTTAGATGATATGTATGAAACGATGATAGCAAATAATGGAGTAGGTTTAGCAGCTATTCAAGTTGATATACCGCTTCGTGCCTTGCTTGTTAATATCGTCGATGAAGAGACTAAAGAACAAAGAAAAGAGGATTTACTAGAGATTATCAATCCTCAAATCACTCCTTTAGAAGATACGAAAATCGTTTGTACTGAAGGCTGTTTGAGTGTGCCTGATTTTTTTGAAGAAGTGGAAAGATTCGAGCATATTTTACTTAAATATCAAGACCGCTTTGGAGCCTTTAAAGAACTTGAAGCTAAGGGTTTTTTAGCCGTAGCAATTCAACACGAAAATGACCATTTAAACGGACATTTGTTCATAGAAAAACTCTCTTTCTTAAAAAGACAAAAATTCGATAAAGAGTTTAAAAAACAAAAAAAATTAAAAAAAGCTCAATGAAAAAACTCAAATGTATAAGCTTTGATGAGGATTTAGACATCATTGATGTGGAATCTACTTTCACAAGAGGCTTGCCGGGTTTGAGTATAGTAGGACTTGCAAATACGGCAATTAAAGAAAGTACAGAACGTATTAAAGCCACACTTTTAAGCTGTGATTTTAATTTTCCTGCCCGTAAAATTACTATCAATCTAAGTCCTTCAGGTATTCCTAAACGCGGTTCTCATTTTGATTTAGCTATTGCAATTTTAATCTTACTTCAAAATGAAGAACTTGATGATTTTTTCGTTGTTGGTGAGCTAGGGCTTGATGGAAGCATTAAAAGCACAAATGAGCTTTTTTCTTTACTTTTATTTTTAAGCACTAAGCTTAAAAAAGCACAAATTGTTGTGCCAAAAAGTATAGCTATGAAAGCTGCTATGATACCAAATTTAGAGGTTTATGCCCTTGAAAATTTAAACGAAGCTTTGGAGTTTTTTAAAGAAAAAAACTATGAGAAATTTAAACTAAGGCAAACTCACCCTTTATTTGAAAATCCTTTGATTTTAAATGATGAAATTTTTATCCAAAATAAGGATTTTTCACTTGATTTTATCGATGTTAAAGGACAAAATCAAGCCAAAAAAGCTTCTTTAATTGCCGCTCTTGGAATGCACAATGTGCTTTTTGAGGGAAGTCCCGGAAGTGGCAAAAGTATGTGTGCCAAAAGGCTTGTTTATATTATGCCTCCTCAAAGTTTGAATGAAGTTTTGATGCAAAATGCTTATATGTCTTTAAATTCTAAGGATTGTGAATTTAAACAAGTGCGTGTTTTTCGTCATCCTCACCATACAAGCACGAGAGCAAGTATTTTTGGTGGAGGAGCAAAACACGCAAAGATCGGTGAAGTGGCTTTGGCAAATGGTGGAGTATTGTTTTTTGACGAATTTCCACATTTTGATAAACAAGTGATTGAGAGCTTAAGAGAGCCTTTGGAGGATTATAAAATCCATATTTCAAGGGTGAATTCAAAAATCACTTATGAAACCAAATTTTCTTTTGTAGCTGCTCAAAATCCTTGTCCTTGTGGGAATTTATTTTCTAAAAATTTAACTTGTAATTGTTCGCAAAACGAGATTAAAAAATATAAAGCTCGTATTTCTTCACCAATCCTAGATAGGATAGATTTATATGTAGCAATGGATGAGGTGGATAAAAATGACAAGCCAAGTTTAAGTTCTAAAGAGATGAGTGATATGGTTTTTGAGGCTTTTATTTTTGGAAAAAAACGCGGACAAAAGGAATTTAATGGCAAGCTTAAAGATGAGGATTTAAAATATTTTTGTGTGCTTGAAAACTCTGCTAAAGACACGCTCGATTTAGCTATAAGTCGTTATAAACTTTCCCAAAGAGCAATCAATAAAACCTTAAAAGTTGCGAGATCTTGTGCAGATTTTGCTAAAAGTGAAAATATAGAAAAAGCACATATTTTAGAGGCTTTAAGCTTTAGGATTAAAAATGAATCTTTATGAACTTTTGCCCTTATTGTTTTCTTTGCTTGCTTTATTTGGAGTTTTTTTGTGGTTAAGAGCTTCTAAAAAGAATTACGAATATGAAAGACTTGCTTTAAGGCAAAAAATCGATGAATTATCAAGTCAAAATGAGAAATTAAAAGAAAATGAACTTAAATTCTTAGAAGAAAAAATGAAGCTTATATCAGGGTGTGAAGTTTTAGAAGCTAGATTTGAGGAAAAAAGTTTAGCTTATGAACAATCTTTAAAAAGCCATTTGGAGGAAAAAGAAAAATTAAAACTTGAATACGAACAAAACTTACAAAATTTAGAAAAAAAATTCGATGAAAATCTGAAAAATCAAAGTCAAAATCTCTTAAATCAAAACAAACTTATGCTTAATGATGATGTTAAAAAGCTTTTAGAGGAAATTTTCATTCCTGTTAAAAAGAGCGTTAAAGAATATAGTGAAAAACTTAGTCAAAATGAAATATCACTCAAAACTAATATAGAAAATATGTTTAAATTCAGCCAAAACATAGGACAAAATGCCGATAAATTAGCTAAAATTTTAAAAGGGGATAAAAAAATCAGAGGAAATTTTGCTGAACTTCAACTTAAAAATGTGCTTGAAAGCAGTGGTTTAGTCGAAAACGAACAATACAAGCTTCAAGTATCTTTCAAACAAGATGAGAAAAGCTATATTGCTGATGCTATTGTGTTTTTAGAGCCCAAAAAAAGTATAGTCATTGATGCGAAATTTTCTTTGCCAAATAATTTTGATTTTGAGGAGCTTAATGAGGTGCTTTGCAAGGAACTTGCTTTTAACTTAAGGGCTAGGATTGATGAATTAGCCAAAAAACCTTATGCGAATTTTGATACTCATACTTATGATTTTATCTTGCTTTTTATTCCTTATCAAAATATCTTAGATTTAATCTTAAGCGTAGATTTAGAAATTTATCAATACGCTTATAAAAAAAAGATTTATCTTACAACTCCAAATACCTTATTTATGGCGCTTAATACGATAAATATTTCTTGGAGACAGATTAAAAGCAATGAAAATATACTCAAAGCTTTTGAGGAACTTGGGAAATTTTATGATAAATTTGCAGGGGTGGTTGAGGATTTTGAAAACATTAAAAAAAGCCTTGTAAGTCTTGAAAATCATATTGATAAAATGGAAAATAAACTCATTTTGGGCAGAGGAAATTTAAGTTTAAAATTTGAAAATCTTAAAAACTTAGGAGTAAAAACAAACAAAAGCATTAATGCTGAGTTTAGCAAAGAAGATGATGAGGTAAAAAGATTAGAAAATGAAAGCAATTTTTAAAGACATTAAAGAGCTCGAAAAAAGAGCAGTTGATATGGGCTTAGATGAACTTTTATTGATGGAAAATGCAGGGAGAAAACTTGCAAGAATCATTGAAAAAAAAATGAAACAAATCAAAAAAGCTCACATTTTGTTTTTGTTAGGCGGAGGAAATAACGCCGCTGATGCCCTTGTTGCAGCAAGGCATTTAAAGCAAAAATATGCTAAACATATCACTTTGTTTTGTGTGAATGAAGACTTTAAGAAGTCTGAGTTATTTTTAAAACAAGCTGCAATTTTAAAAAAATTAGGCTTTAAAATTCAAAACAAAGAACCTAATTTTAAGCATTTTGATTGTATTGTTGATGCAATTTTTGGAAGTGGGTTTAATAAAAAGCTTGATGAAAAAACCTCAACTATAATTAAAAAGGCTAATCTTTCAAAGGCTTTCAAAATCGCTTGTGATTTTCCAAGTGCTTTGGGTGGCGAGCTTTGTTTTAAAGCTGATTTAACGCTTTGTATGGGAGCTTTGAAAGAACTTTTGCTTGAAGATTTTGCTAAGGAATTTGTGGGAGAGATTAAAATCGCTAAATTAGGACTTACTCATAAAAAATTCGCCCCAAATTCCAAAGCTTTTTTGCTTGAAAAAAAAGATTTAAAAATGATTGAACGGGGGAGTGGCTCTCATAAAGGAAAGTTTGGACACATTTATATAGCAGCAAGTGCAAGTGCTGGAACTTTAGCAGGACTTGGAGCAATGAACTTTGGAAGTGGGCTTGTTTCTTTGCTTAGTGATAAAAGTTTTTCTCCACTTTTAATGCTTAAAAAAGAAATAAGCACTGAAGCTAATGCTGTAGCTTTAGGAATGGGACTTGAAAATTTAGAGCTTTTAAAAGATGAAAGACTTTTAAAAATTCCTCTCGTTTTGGACGCAAATTGTTTTTCAAGCAAAGAGATTTTGAGACATTTAAAGCGTAAAGATGTTGTGATAACTCCGCATCCTAAGGAATTTTCAAAGCTTTTAAAACTTTGTTTTGATGAAGAGGTGAGTGTGAGCGAAATTCAAAACAAACGTTTTTTTTACGCAAAGAAATTTGCAAAAGCTTACGAATGTGTTTTGGTTTTAAAAGGAGCAAATCCCATTATCATTCAAAATGAGGAATTTTTTGTGGTAAGTTGTGGCAATGAAGCCTTAGCAAAGGGTGGAAGTGGCGATGTTTTAAGTGGAATGATAGCTGCACTTTTAGGAGCAGGTTTTAAAGCTTTAGATTCTGCAAAAAATGGGGTTCTAGCCCACGCTTTGGTTGCTAAAAAATACAAATTTAACAAAAACAGCTTTGATGCACTCAAACTCATAAAGGGTTTAAAATGCTTGTAAAACTTGCTGTGCTGTTTAGCGGGAATGGAAGCAATCTTGAAAATATCTTAAAAACTCTTCATAAAAAGAATTTTGGTGAAGTGGAATTTGAAGTTGTGCTTTGTCTTTGTAATAAAAAAGACGCCTTTGGCATACAAAGAGCTAAAAAATATGGGCTTGAAACTAAGATTATCGAGCATAAAAATTACGCAACAAGAGAGGAATTTGATAGCTTACTCGTGAATGAAATTCAAAAAGCTAAGGTGGATTTGACAATTTTAGCGGGATTTATGCGAATTTTAAGTCCTATTTTTACTCAAAATATCAAAGCTATCAATCTTCACCCCTCTTTACTTCCACTTTTTAAGGGTGCAAATGCGATAAAAGAGAGTTTTGAGAGTGATATGAAAGTTGCTGGAGTGAGCGTTCATTGGGTGAGTGCTGAACTTGATAGTGGAAAAATCATTGCTCAAAAAGCCTTTGAAAAAGGAAAGTTAAGTTATGAGGAATTTGAGAGTAAAATTCACGCCCTTGAGTATGAGCTTTTGCCTAAGGTGGTTGTGGAGCTTTTTACTTAGACTTTGAATTTTAATTTTGGATAAATTTTGCTTGATTTATCCAAAATTTACATTCGTAATTTTACGAAAAATCCTCTGCTTTTTTAATCTCTTTAAATTTCACCCAAGCGATGAGTTCGAGGATTTGTCCTATGAAAATTAAAATTACACCTAAGCCAGCAACCCAAAGTGTGCAAATACCTATAATTCTACAAATAAAGACATAGAAAAAGAAATTTTCATTCGTTGCTTGAGTAAGTCCTTTGAAAAACAGATAATTAAACGCAAGTCCAGCTATCAAAAGAATAAATCCAGTAGTGATACTACCTAAGCCCACACTAAAACCTGCTTCTGCACTACCAGTTAAAGCACCCATACCAAAGCCTGAAAGGACAAATGTTGATAGTGTGATTGCTCCTAAGACATAACAAACTAAGCTCCATATTAAATTTTTTAACAAAGCGACGCCTGAAGCTTTAGAAATGCTCATAATGGCAAAAATTAAAAAGATAAATCCGATAGGTGCAAATCCTACCAAAGTCAACACAACATAAATGTAAGCTTTGATTTTAATAGAATTTAAATCATCTTTCGCAAAGGATTCTGTAATAGAATTCATACTAAAGCTTGATTTTGTGATGAAAATTGCTTTAGCATTTGAGTCCTCAATTTGAAAATCAACCTCACAATTTACCAAAGCATTTTCATCCTTTGAACCTAAATTTTGAATGTCTTCTAAAGAAAATGAATATCTGTTTCCATCTTCCCCACTAATAATCCCCAAACCAAGTATTTTTCCTTTCGTACAAACCCCTTAAAAAATTTTCGGTATTGTATTTCAAAAAAAAAAAAATCAAGTGAGACAAAGCTTAATTTTTAAGAAATTAATGATAGAAAATTTTTAATGTAGAATTATTTCTATATTTGTGAAAAAATTTATAATAAATTTGCCCTAAATTGAGTAAAATTAGCTTTAAAATTTTTTAGAGGAAAAAATGTTTGAATGGGTATTTAGCATTGATGCGTGGCTTACACTTTTCACGCTTTGTGTGCTTGAGATTGTTTTAGGTATTGATAATATCATTTTTTTAGCGATTTTAGTAGGCAAGCTTCCTCCTCATCTTAAGGATAAAGGACGCATTTTAGGACTTGGCTTTGCTATGCTAACAAGGATAGCTTTGCTTTTATCGCTTTTTTGGGTGATGAAGCTTACAAATGCTTTGTTTTCTTTCTATGTAGGCGACATTGAGAATTTAAGTGAAGAAGCCTTAAATGCAGCACTTTTTAACACTTCTTTTTTTGCTTTTTTTATCGGAGGAATTCCAAATATGCAAAATTATGCGGGAGAAATTTCGGGCAGGGATTTGGTGTTGCTTCTTGGAGGTTTGTTTTTGTTTTTTAAGTCGCTTAAGGAGATTAAGGAATGTGTTTTAAATCAAGAGCAAGAAAACACTTCTATGAAAATCAGTTCAAAGCTTTGGGTTGTAGTTGCTGAAATTGCACTCATTGACATAGTTTTTTCGCTTGATAGTGTTATAACTGCTGTTGGGATAGCTAATGAGGTTGAAATTATGATTTTAGCCGTGATTTTAGCCGTGATTTTAATGCTTTTTGCTTCAAAACCCATAGCTGATTTTGTAGAAAAATATCCTAGTATTAAAATCTTGGCTTTAGCTTTTTTGGTGCTTGTGGGGGTGATTTTGATTTTAGAAAGCTTTGATTTGAATATTAGTAAAAGTTATATTTATACTGCAATGGGTTTTTCTTTAATCGTCGAACTTTTAAACATAATGGCTTTAAAAAATAAAGAAAATCAAGGATAAAATTTGAGAACTTTACTGATTTTAAGAGGAAATTATCACGCAGGTCAAGATGAGTTTATCCGTGAGAATAATTTAAGAGCTTTTACGCTTGATATTAATGAGCTAAGATTTTTTAGCACACGCACAAGTCAGCTTCCAAATTCTTACCAAAGTCTTGATTATAGAAACGATGAAGAATTGTTTAAAATTTTGCTAAGTTTTTTAGAATTTCGTATGAAAAAAGGCGAATTTTGTGTGCTTAATACTTATGAAAATTCCTATAAAGTTTATAAAGATTTGGCATTAAAATATCGTTATAAAATTTTCATCATTGATTTTGAGTTATCCTTAAAAGAATGCCAAAAAAACAATCTTGCAAAAGCTGAAAAATATGGCATTTTAACTCCTTATAAACTTTTAGAAGAAAAGGCAGCTTTACTTCAAAAACTTCCAAAAAGTTATAAAAAAAGTGAAATTTTAAAACCAAATGAATGGCAAAAATGCCTTTATGAGATGAAGAATTTAAATTCTTACAAAAAAATTCATCACATAGGTGATATTCAGGGTTGTTATACCGTCCTTAAAAATTATCTTAAAAAACTTAAAGACGATGAATACTATGTATTTTTAGGTGATTATATCGATAGGGGTATAGAAAATAGCAAAGTAATGAAATATTTGCTTAAAATTTGCCAAAAACCTAATGTTTATTTACTAGAGGGTAATCATGAAAGACATTTGATTCATTGGGCAAATGGCGAGCTTGCAAGCTCTAAAGAATTTAATGAAAACACCTTAAAAGATTTTCATAAAGAAAAATTTACTCAAAAAGATGCTGCGAAGTTTTATCCTTATCTTAAAGAATGCCTCTTGTATGAATATGGTGAAAAGAGGATTTTTTGTTCCCACGGCGGAGTGAATTTCTTGCCTAAAAAATCGCAGGATTTGAGTTTTGTGCCTAGTGCGGATTTTATTTTTGGTGTGGGAGATTATGAGCAAAGCAGTGAAATTGCAATGCAATTTTGTCAAAATACCCCGAAAAATCATTTTCAACTTTTTGGGCATAGAAATCGCTCTAAACTTCCTATACAACTAGCTTCAAGAGTATTTTTGTGCGAAGGAAAGATTGATGATGGTGGATATTTGCGTGTGGTAACCTTAGATAAAAATGGCTTTGATTGCATAGAGCTTAAAAATGAAGTTTATAGAAAAAAATAAATTTACGCTCTATTTTGTATTTTACTTTGAAAACCCTAAAAATTTTTTCCAAAAAATACTTAAAAAATTTACATTTCATCAAAATATTGTTTCAATTCAAAAACTTATTTTTAGCAAAAAAGCTGTAAAATTAAAATATTTTTTAAAAGGCTTAAAATGCAAAAAATTCATTTTATCGGTATAGGTGGAATAGGAATTTCAGCTCTTGCGAGATTTTTTAAGGTTAAAGGTTATGAGATTAGTGGGAGTGATCTTAAGGAAAGTAAGATTACAAAAGAGCTTCAAAATGAGGGTGTGAAAGTGAGCATTCCGCATTTTAAAGACAATGTTGAGGGCAAGGATTTAGTAATTTATTCTGCGGCGATTAAGGAGGAAAATCCTGAATTTAAACACGCTAAAAAACTTGGCATTAAATGCCTTTCGCGTAAAGAAGCTTTACCTTTGATTCTTAAGGATAAAAAGGTTTTTGCTGTTGCAGGAGCTCACGGAAAAAGCACGACTTCGAGCATTTTAGCTTCTTTGTTTGAGGATTCTTCAGTGATTATTGGTGCGATTTTAAAGCAATTTGATTCAAATATGATTTATAGAGAAGATGAAAAGATTATCTTTGAAGCTGATGAGAGTGATAGTTCTTTTTTAAACTCAAATCCCTATTTAGCCGTAGTTACAAATGCAGAAGCCGAGCATTTAGAGCATTATAGTAATGATATTAACAAACTTCATAACGCTTATAATGAATTTTTAAAGAGTGCAAAAATTCGCGTTATCAATGCTGAAGATGAGTTTTTAAAGGATTTTGAGGGTGAGGCTTTGAGACTTTATCCAAGCAAAGATATTAAAAATTGTGTTATGGAAGTTGAAAATTTTAAGCCTAAAACGAGTTTTGAGCTCAAAGATTATGGAAAATTCAGTATTTTTGGTATGGGTTATCATTTGGCTTTAGATGCTTCTTTAGCCATACTTGCAGCTTCAAAATATCAAAATATCGATGAAATTCGCTCAAAACTTAAAAACTATCAAGGCATTAAAAAACGTTTTGATATTTTATATGCAGACAAGGATTTAGCAATCATTGATGATTACGGACACCACCCAACTGAAATTGAGGCGACTTTAAATGCAGCAAAAGAGTATGCAAAACTTGCAGGTTATGAAAAAATCACTGCGATTTTTGAACCCCATCGCTATACCCGTTTGTCTGCAAATTTAGAAAATTTTATCAAGGTTTTTAAAAATGTTGATGAACTTGTGATTTTGCCTGTTTATAGTGCGGGCGAGCCAAAAATGGATATTGATTTGAAAAAACATTTTCCAAAGGCTTTATTCACTAAGGATATTAAAAGAGAGGGAAAATTCCTTGTCGCAAGTAAAGGACAGGTTTTAGATAAAGGTTTGATTATCGGTTTTGGAGCGGGTGATATTAGCAATAAATTGAGGCTTAAATGAACGAAGCTTTAATCATAAAGCTTGATTTAAGCAGTTATTTAGATGAATTTAAAAACTTTCTTGCAAGAGAAAAAGAGCTTTTTTTGCAAGGAGACAGCCATTTACATTTTAAACGCATTGAGGAGCTTTCTAAAGCCCAGTTTAAGGCTCCTCCTATTTTGAAAAAACTTGACACCGCTCTTTTGCACCTTAGCAAACAAGGGGTTTTGCATTTAGATGAAAGTGTGGAATTTGTTAAAATTTTTCGTTATTTTTCTTATCTTAAAAGCCTTAAATTTGAAGAGAATTTAAATTCTTGGCTTGAAAAAATAGAACTTCCTAGAAATCTTTTACAGCTTTGCGCTTATTTTGATGAAAAAGATTCTTTTAAAGATGAAAGTGATGAAAGACTTGTAAATTTAAATCACGCTTTAAAAATCAAAAATGAAGCTATAATGAGCGAATTTAAGAAACTTTGTCATTCTAAAAATCTTACTCCTTATCTCATCGATACGCAAATTCACTTGATAAATGGTTACGAAGCCTTGCTTGTAAGAGGAGGGTATAATCATTTTTTAAAAGCTAAAATTGTTGGGCGTAGTAGCAGTGGAGGTTTTTATATCGTGCCTTTAAGCGTTGAGAACTTGCAAGATGAAATTGGGAAGATTGAAAATCAAAAAGAAGAAATTTATTATGAATATGCCAAAAGTTTTTCCCTTATTCTTAGTAAAGAGCTTTTGTTTTTGAAATTCATTGATAAAAGTTTTGATGTGTTTGATCATTATAGTGCAAGGGTGATGTTTGCGAGAAAAAATGATTATGAGTTTATTTTGTGCGATAATAGCGATGAAATTGTGCTTAAAAATTTCGCTCACCCTGCACTTAAAAATCCAAAAAGCGTGGATATAGAATTTAAAAAGCAGGTTTTACTCATTACAGGGGTTAATGCAGGTGGAAAGTCTATGCTTTTAAAAAGTATTTTAAGTGCAGCCTTTCTTGCTAAAGCTCTTTTACCGATGAGAATTAAAGCTTCGCAAAGTAAAATCGGCTCTTTTAAGACTTATGAAGCTATCATTGAGGACCCACAAAATGTTAAAAACAATATATCTACTTTTGCAGGAAGAATGCTTCAAATTTCAAAACTTTTTTCACAAAAAAATATGCTTTTAGGTATCGATGAAATAGAACTTGGAACAGATTTTGAAGAAGCGGGGTGTTTATACCGAGAAATCATCTTAAAACTTGTAGAAAATAAACAAAAAATCATCATTACAACCCACCATAAACTTTTGGCTATGCTTTTAGCAAAAAATGATGAAGTAGAACTTTTAGCGGCTTTATATGATGAAAAAAATGCTTGTCCTAAATATGAGTTTTTAAAAGGCACAATAGGAAAATCTTATGCCTTTGAAACAGCTTTAAATTATCAAATTCCACCTGTTTTGGTTGAAAAAGCAAGGAAAAATTATGGCGAGGACAAAGAAAATTTAGAAGAACTTGTGAGTAAAAATGTCCGCTTAGAGCTTGAACTTCGTGCTAAACTTAAAGAACTTGAATTTAAAGAAAATAAAGCCGATGAGCTTTTAAATACACTTAAAGCCTTGAAAGAAAAAGAGGAAGATGAGTTTAAAACGAGACTAAGAGAGCTTGAATTTGCTTTTCACAAAGCCATAGAGGAAGCTAAAAAAACTCTTGATTTTAAAGAGCTTAAAGATAAACAAAGAAGCCTTAACAAAGCTAATGAGCTTAAAAAGGCTATTGTTTTGCCAAGTATGGAAAAAAATGATGAATTAAGGGTTGGAGATTTTGTTAAATACGAAAAGATTAAAGGTAAAATTCTTAATATCTCTAAAAATGATGCTTTGATTGAAAGCGAGGGTTTAAAGCTTAGAGTGCCTTTAAAGCTCCTAAAAATAAGCTCTAAGCCTGTTAAACAAGCTTCAAAAACAAATATAAATATCCAAAAACCACACAAGCTAAGTGTAAGTCTTGATTTACACGGACTTAGAAGTGATGAAGCAATTGAAAGGCTTGATAGTTTTATTTCAGACGCTTTGATAGCAGGGTTTGATGAGGTTTTAATCTATCACGGCATAGGCACAGGAAAACTTGCTTTTGCGGTTAAAGAATTTCTAAAAGCTCATAAAAGTGTGAAAAGTTTTGATGATGCACCGCTAAATCAAGGCGGTTTTGGTGCAAAAGTCGTGCGATTGTAAATTTTTGAAAGGTTAGGTAATGAAAAACATAATGATACTAAGCGGAGCTGGACTATCTGCTCCAAGTGGGCTAAAAACTTTTAGAGATAGTGATGGACTTTGGGAAGAATACGATGTTATGGAGGTTTGCTCTGCGACAGGTTTTAGGAAAAATCCCAAAAAAGTGCTTGATTTTTACGATGCAAGAAGAGCCCAGCTTCAAAATGTAGAGCCAAATGAAGCTCATAAAATTATCGCAAAACTTAAAGAGCAATATAAAGAAAATTTATTTGTACTCACACAAAATGTTGATGATTTGCTAGAACGTGCAGGGTGTAAGGAAGTGGTGCATTTACACGGCTTTTTACCCGAGCTTCGTTGTGAGGAATGTGGAGAGATTTTTAATATAGGCTATGAAAACATAGAGGGTAAAAGCTGTCCCAAATGTGGGAGTAAAAATTTAAGGCATAATATCGTAATGTTTGAAGAGCAGGCTCCTGCTTATGCTACGCTTTACGAGCTTTTGAGCAAAACAGGGCTTTTTATAAGCATAGGCACTTCGGGGCAAGTTTTGCCTGTGGGGCATTATGCAAGAATGTGTGAAAAAAGTATTTTAAATATTATGGAAAAAGATGAGTATTTGGAGCAATTTTTTGATAAAATTTACACCGAAAATGTGCTAAGTGCTATGAGTAAGATTGCAAAGGATATAGAGGAATTTATCGGTGTTTGAGGCTTTTTTAAATGGAGTGATTTTGGGCGTTGGCGTGGCTGTGCCTTTTGGTCCTATAAACATTTTAATCCTTTCTTACGCCTTAAAATCTTTTTCGAATGCTTTTTGCATAGGCTTTGGGGCTATGAGTGCGGATATAATGTTTTTATGTTTGCTCAATTTTGGTTTGCTTAATTTTTTAAATGGTGAAATTTTCACAAAAATTTTAGCTATTTTTGGTTTTGTATTTTTAAGCTATATAGCCTTTTTAATGCTAAAATCCAAAAATAAAGCTTTGGAATTTAAAGAAAAAGAATTGAGTGAAAGTTTGGCTAAAAACTTTATCAAAGGTTTTGCTTTAAATGCTTTAAATCCTTATGTGATAGGTTTTTGGCTAAGTGTGTCTGTAATTTTTACAAAAAATGATTTTGCGGAATTTATGGTTTTGGGTTTGTTTTTATTCATACTTTTTTGGATTTTTTCTTTATCATTTTTTGTTGGAAAATTTAGCTCTTTTTTTAGCACAAAAGTGATATACTTCATCAATGTAAGTTCAGCAGTCATTATAGAGTATTTTGCTTTGAGTTTGCTCTATAAAACTTTTTTGTTAAAGGATAGTCAATGAATGCAAAAGATTTTTTAAACGAGCTTTTGAGATTTAAGTCTATAACTCCAGAGGATGATGGAGCTTTGAATTTTATAGCTATAGAATTAAATGATTTTGAAGCAATTTTTATAGAAAAAGAGGGTATAAGAAATCTTTTGCTTACAAAAGAATTTTCTAAAGAGGGCGAGCATTTAGCCTTTGGAGGACATATTGATGTGGTAAATCCGGGTGAGGGTTGGGAAAATGACCCATTTAAACCTGTGGAAAAAGATGGCTTTATCTATGCAAGAGGGGCTCAAGATATGAAAAGCGGTTTAGCAGCCTTTCTTTGGGCAGCAAAAGAAGCAAATTTTAAAGGTTCAAGGCTTTCTTTGCTCATAACAAGTGATGAAGAAGGTGAAGCAAAACACGGCACACTTGAACTTTTAAAATATATGGAAGAAAAGCAAATGTTGCCTGATTTTGCTGTAGTTGCTGAACCAACCTGTGTTAAAAAAATTGGTGATAGTATTAAAATCGGACGCCGTGGCTCAATCAATGGGAAGTTACTCATCAAAGGCAAGCAAGGGCACGCAGCTTACCCTGAAAAATGTATCAATCCTATCCACGACTTTGCAGGAGTTTTGAAATTTTTAGCAGGATTTAACCTAGACCCCGGAACAGCGGAATTTGCTCCGTCCAAGCTCGTGGTTACTTATATGAGTGCAGGAGATAATAAATTTGCTAATGTTACTCCAAATGATTTAAAATTAATGTTTAATGTAAGAAATTCACCCGATACGAGTCTCCACGATGTGCAAAATTATGTGGAAAAAATTTGCGAGGGCTTAGACTATGAGTTGCAGCTTACGCAAAGCTCCAAACCCTTTTTAACCGATACTGAAAACAAAATTGTTCAAAAACTTAATGAAAGTGTGCAAAAAATCACTTCTGTAATGCCCGAACTTAACACTAAAGGGGGAACAAGCGATGCGAGGTATTTTGCTGAATTTGGGGTACAAGTTGCTGAATTTGGGGTTTGTAATGATACTATCCACGCGGTTAATGAAAGGGTAAGTGTTGAGGAATTTGAAAAACTTTGCCTAATTTTTAAGGATTTAATAGAGAATTTTTAAAAATTAAATTATGTAAAATTGGAGAATTTATGATAGTCAATGGAGAAAAAATAGAACTTAAAGAGCTTAAATTTTTGGATTTTTTAAAGCAAAAGGGCTTAAAAAGTGAATTAATCGCCTTAGAACTTAATGGAAAAATCATTCCAAAAAGCGAATTTGAAAACTTGGTTTTAAAAGAAAATGATAAAGCCGAAGTTGTAAGTTTCGTAGGAGGCGGTTGATGAAAATCAAATTTAATGGCAAAGATTATGAAACAAATTGCAAAGATACTTTGAGTTTTTTTAAAGAACACAGCCAAAATGAAAACGATGTGTGGATTATCAATGGTTTTGGAACAAAGGCAAATCAGGAACTAAAAGAAGGCGATGAACTTTTTTGTATCAGCAAAAATACTCTGCCACCAAGGGATACGCTTGATGCAATGATGAGAGCAAGACACACGCCAAAACTTCACGATAAGCTTAAAATTTCGAGTGTTGCAGTGTGCGGACTGGGTGGGCTTGGTTCGCATATAGCCATTATGCTTGCAAGAAGTGGGGTGGGAAGACTTCATTTGATTGATTTTGATGTGATTGAGCCAAGCAATCTTAATCGTCAAGCTTATATGGTCGAGGATTTGGGTAAGCTTAAAACTGAAGCAATGAAAGAGCAAATTTCAAAAATCAATCCTTTTATAGAAGTAAAAATTGATACTTTGAAAATTGATGAAAATAATATCAAAGCTTTGTTTAAAGATGATGATATAGTGTGTGAGGCTTTTGATAGCGATTTAGCTAAGGCTATGCTTGCACAAAATTTTCACAAATATTTTGAGGATAAAGTCTTGATTTGTGGTTCTGGGCTTGCAGGATATGGAAATTCAAATTCTATACAAACAAGAAAGATAGCCCATAATTTTTATGTGTGTGGAGATTTAGAAAGTGCTGCAAGAGTAGGAAATGGACTTATGGCACCGCGTGTAAATATCTGTGCAGCTCATCAAGCAAATCTCGTTTTAGAACTTTTATCAAAGGCAAAATGATGCAAGAAGATACCCTTAAAATTGGTTCGTTTGAATTTAAATCTCGTTTTATCTTAGGTTCTGGTAAATACTCTTTAGAACTTATAAAATCAGCCATAGAGGAGGCTAAAGCGGAGATTATAACCCTTGCTTTAAGAAGGGCTAATACAGGAGAAATTGCAAATATACTTGATTATATCCCTAAAAATATCACTCTTTTGCCTAATACTTCAGGAGCAAGAAATGCACAGGAGGCTTTGCGTATTGCAAGACTTTCAAGGGAGCTTGGGTGTGGAGAGCTTATAAAAATCGAAGTCATTAGTGATAGCAAGTATTTATTGCCTGATAATTACGAAACAATTAAGGCTGTAGAACTTTTAGCAAAAGATGGTTTTACGCCTTTGCCTTATATGCAAGCGGATCTTTATGCTGCAAGGGCTATGCGTGATGCAGGGGCTGCTGCAATTATGCCTTTGGCTGCTCCTATTGGAAGCAATAAAGGGCTTTGTGCTAAGGAATTCATACAAATTTTACTCAATGAGCTAACTTTGCCTATCATCGTAGATGCAGGTATTGGAACACCTGCACAAGCTTGCGAAGCAATGCAAATGGGAGTGAGTGCTGTTATGATAAACACAGCTATAGCTGAAGCTAAAAAAGTTGCTTTGATGGCAAGGGCTTTTGGTTTAGCAGTTCGTGCAGGACGCGAGGCGTATTTAGCTGGACTTGCTGAAATTAGCGAGTTTGCAAAGCCAAGCTCTCCACTTACAGGGTTTTTAAGGGATTAGCGGTAATTTCCTTTTTCTCCAACTAAAATCACTTTAACTTGTGGATCGTTAAATGCTTTTTCTTGCATATTTTCTTTCCACGATTTGCTTTCATTCCAAGTGAGTAAAGGTAAATCCTCCCAAATTCCATTTATCTCAAATCCTAAATGAGCTTCTTTGACTATCTTGTATAAAAATATAAAAAATTCGCATTTTGATTTGATTGTGTGAATTTTTAAGCTATAAAAGGGTAAAGTTATTTGTAAAATTTTTTTAAAAAAATTAAATTTTTGTTTATTTAAGTATATAATTTTACTATGCTTAGGCAAAATTATATTTTTCTATTTGTGCTTTGAAAGACTTAAGTTTAGCGGCAAATTGTCTATCTTTATGCTCGCTTACAGCTTCTATAACTTCATCTAATCTTTTTAAAACACTTTCAACATCTTCAAATTCAAAGATTAAAGCC
>JAFLRU010000119.1 GCA_022511325.1 Campylobacter sp. | reverse complement strand
CAAGCTTTAAAAAATGTTGGTGCAATTTTGAGTGAAAATGGCTTAAATTATAATAAAGTTTTAAAAACCACTTGTTTTTTAGCAGATATTGAAGATTTTGTAGCTTTCAATGAAGTTTATGCCGAGTTTTTTAATGCTCCTTATCCTGCAAGGTCAGCCTTTGCTGTCAAAGCTCTCCCGAAAGGGGCAAAAATTGAAATAGAAGTGATAGCTCAAAAATAATTATTCAAAAGACAAATTTAGCTTTGCTTGATTTGTCTAAATTTATAATTCTTTATTTGAAAAAATACGCTTTTTATTAAAGATGAAAAAGAGCAAAGCATTGAAAATAAAAATAATGCAAATCATCATAAAAACAAAATTTACTCCAAATTTTCCTGCTAAAATTCCATTTCCCACAGAACCACTGAAATTTCCTAAAAAATGAGCACTTTGATTGATACCAAAGGCAAGGCTAAGATTTTTAGAACTTATACTTTTTTTAAGCAAGGCGTTAATACAAGGCAAAAGTCCGCCAAGTCCAATTCCTAAAAAGAAACGAACGAGAGTGAGTATATAAACATTGCTTGCTATGGATTGAAAATAAAACATCAAACCACTAAAAAGCAAGGCAATGAAAATGATTTTGCTTGGTCCTATTTTATCTGCAATTTTGCCAAGTTTTGTTGCGAATAAAAGATTGCTAATCCCACTTGCTGCGACAACTACTCCTGCCCAAAATGCGATTTTTTCTCCTTGATAAATTTGTTCTACAAGCAAAGTAAGTATAGGCATAGTGCCAGAAATTCCAAATTGTATAAAAAAGGTTGCAATAAATAAAATAATGATTAAGAATAAATTTTGTTTGATTGAACCCGAACTTTGCTCTTGCTCTTTGGTGATTTTCTTTTCATCAATAAAAAAATAAATGGTTACAAAAGAACAAGCAATGAAAAAAGCTATAAGGTCAAATACTAAACGAAGTTCAAAAAATTCAGCGACTATTCCGCCAAATAAAGGTCCCATTAAACTTCCACTGATTGAAGCTGTGGAGAGTGTGCCTAGGGCATAAGCAACTTGTTCTTTTGGAGAAATTACAGCGATAAAAACAACAGCTGCTGAAGTAAAACCCGCCACAATCCCCATTAAAGCACGAATCAATACAACATCAAAGCCTGAATTTGCGTAGCTTAAACAAAAAGTGGCAATGGACATTCCTAAGCTTGCCCTTAAAAGCATATTTTTATAGCCATATCTTGCAGCAAGAAAGGTCCATAAAGGCGAAAAAATGCCCACAAATAAAGGTGTGATTCCAAAAGCAAGTCCAGAATAAAAGGCTATATCGGCATTATCACTAAGTCCTAATTTTCTAAGATACAAGGGTAAAATAGGGGCGATTTGGCTTAAGCCTATATTGGTTGTAAATACTCCAAACCAGCACACGAGTAAGGTTCTTTTAAAATTATTCATAAATTTATTATATGATATTTTTATAATTTTGATTTGAAATTTGGGGAAAAATGATGAAAAAAATTACCTTTGTGTGTTTAGGAAACATTTGCCGTTCGCCTATGGCTGAATTTGTAATGAAAGACTTAGCTTTTAAAGAGAAATTTAAACTTGAAATTACCAGTGCAGGAACTTCGGGCGAACACGACGGAGAGGATATGCATTATAAAAGCAAAAGCAAACTTCAAAATGTAGGCATAAAAGCACAGGGATTTACAAGCAAAAAGCTTACTCAAGAACTTTGCGATGAGAGTGATTATATCGTTGTAATGGATAATTCGAATTTAAACAATGTCTTAAGAAAATTTCAAAGAGTGGAGCATAAAATTTTAAAAATGACTGATTTTGCCAAGGAACTAGGTTATAATGAAGTGCCTGATCCTTGGTATAGTGGGAATTTTGATGAAACTTATCTCATCATTTCAAATGCTTGTAAAAAGCTGCTTAAAGCTTTAAAAGAAGAGGTTGTTAATTCTCCTTGAAAAGCTTTGAAGCTAGGTGCGTTGCCTTGCTTTCATCAGTATCTTTTCTAAGTGTTTTGAAAATTTTACTGATGTATTCTTCTAAAACTTGTTGGGAATCAATAGCTTTTTCTTTTTCTCTAAGCTCTCTTTTGTGGTATTCGCCTTTATTGTCAAGCTCATAAGCAAGGACATTATCGCTAAGTTGCAAACGCAAAATTTGAGCAAGTTTTGCTCTGCATCTTTCATCAAAAATTGGAGTCATAAGCTCTAAACGACGCTCTAAATTTCGAGGCATCCAATCTGCACTTGAAATGAAATAATTTGGCAAACTATGTTTAAAATAAAAAATACGAGCGTGTTCAAGGTATTTACCGATGATGCTTCGAACGCGTATGTTTGTGCTGTATTCTTCATCAGGTCTTAAACAACAAATTCCACGTATAATCAAATCAATTTGCACCCCCTTACTTGAAGCTTCATAAAGAGCCTTGATCACATCAGGATCTACCAAAGCATTCATTTTTGCGATAATAACGCCTTCACTGCCCTTTGAAGCTTCAGTATAAATCATTTCTAAAATTTTTTCTTTGATTTGGTTTGGACTCATTGTTAGAGCCTTAAGTCTTCTTTC
>JAFLRU010000118.1 GCA_022511325.1 Campylobacter sp. | reverse complement strand
ATTTTTAGCAATTTTTGAATTCATTTTAAAAGTTTTAAAAGTTGTTCTTTAAAATTCTCATTTAAGATTGAATTTTGAGTGAAAAAGGGTAGATTGATAATAGGAATTTTTGTGTAATTTTGCACGAATTCATCTTGCAAAGGCTCTTTCTCTCCCATCATTACTAAGGCTAGAATTTCTATATTTCTTTGTTTTAAAGCTTCAATGCTTAATAAGATATGATTGATACTTCCAAGATAATATCTAGCGACTAAAAAAGTAGGAGCTTTAAATTTTTGCATAAAATCTATCATCGTGTGCTTTTCATCAATAGGTGTAAAAAGCCCACCAGCAAGTTCGATAACTAAATTTTCACTTTGAGGCAAAGCAATTTCTAAGCCTTGATAATTTGCATTTTCAAGCTTTTTCCCAAGATGAGGCGAAGCGGGGGTTTGTAAAAAAACTCCACTTTCAAAAATATGAGTTTCAGGACTCATCTTAGCTATAAATTCGCTATCTGTAGGTTCTCCTGCTTGTATGAGTTTGAAATAATCATAACCCAAATTCGCACAAAATGCTGCACTAAAATGCGTTTTCCCTGCGTCTGTATGGATTGCACTCACATAAATTTTCATCATTATCCCTTAAGAAAGAATCTTTAGTCCAACACTGCAAGCAATAATTAAAGCAAGAAAAATGAATTTGGATACGCTTTTGCTTTCTTTAAAAAACAAAATTCCGCAAATCACACCTCCAGCCGCACCAATGCCCGTCCATACCGCATAAGCAGTGCCCATTGAAAGCTCTCTCATAGCTAAAGATAAAAAACCAAAACTTAGCATAAATAAACACATTAAAATAAAAATGAAAATTTTTCTTCCACTAAGAACAAGCTGTTTCATCACTATAACGCCTAAAACCTCTATAAAACCCGCGATAAGCAAATACACCCAACTCATTTAGTTTCTTCATCAAAGCCTAAATTCGATGAGAGTTCTTTAAGGGCTTTATCATCGTTATTTTCTTTACTTGCAAATTTTAAACCCACCACGCAAACGACTAAAATTACAATCAAAACGATTTTTAATAAAGAAAAATCCTGCCCAAAATAAAACATTTCCATTAAAACCACCCCAGCTGTTCCAATACCTACAAAAACAGCGTAAGCTACGCTTACTTCGATTTTTTTCATTGCAAGCATACCACAAGTAAAAGAAATGAGTATGCCAAGTGCTGTGAAAATGTATAAGGCAAAAGAATTAGCATATTTTAAACCGCTCACCCAAAAACATTCTACAATACCGCCGATGATGATTAAAATCCAAGCTAAATTTGAGCTTATTTTCAACAATTTTCTCTTTGTAAAAATCAAAAATCACCATTATAACAAAAAAATTTCAAGTTTTTTTGTTAATTTCTCACTAAATCCTTATAAAAAAACACTCCAAGTCCTATGAAAATCACAACTAAGCCAATGATTTTATATATAGAAATTTCTCTGATAGGAAGTCCAAAAACTCCATATCTATCCATCACAATGCTTGAGAGAATTTGTCCTAAAACCACGAGTAAAAAAGTATTTGTGAGTCCGATTTTTGGAGTAAGTATAATGATGCCTAAAATAGCAAGAGCTCCTAAAATTCCGCCTAAATATTTCCACCATTCTTGATGAGGTAAAGCTTTTATCGTAGAAGCATTTAAAGCCCCGTAAAAATAAGCAAGGGCAAACAAACAACAAGTGCCTACCACAAAAGAAATAAGTCCAGCCATCAAAGGAGTTCCTGATAATGACTTGCTCAAAAGTGCATTAATACTTGCTTGCACTGCCATCATCACTCCTATACAAAAAGCAAATATATAAAAAATCATTTTATCTCCTTTTATAGGGTAAATTATACAACATTAGAGCGACTCTAAGTCAAATTTTAGTTATCCCTATTTAACGAATTTTTTTTCTCTTAAGTCTTGAAATTTTGTAAATATTAGAAGCTTTGCCTTCAAAAAATTGATTTCCTATGATTTTATCCGCTTTTTTAATCGCCCAATTTTCATCAAATTTTTGTCCGTGAATATTTGCAGAAGTTGAATATAGCCAAGAAAACTGCGATAAAAACTCGCTGTGCTCGTGTCCTTTTACTACACGCACAGCTTTGGAATTTGGATAAATGAAAGTTGTTTTTTTGGCTCGGCGAATGAGATTTTTAAAGGAATTTGGCACCCTTGTAAGTTTTTTAAGCTCACAAAATTTCGCCGTTGTAATCAAACAAGGCATATTTTGCGGTCTATTTTTTAAAGCATTTAAAGCTTTTAAATCTTTGCTTAAAAATCCAGCTGTGGTGTCTGTTTGTGCAAGATAAATCATTTGAGTATATAATCTAAAATTTGTTTCACATCATATCTGTGATTCTGGCTTAAAATACCAAAAATTTTAAGCATTTGAAGAAAAATACTGATATTGCTTGAATTAATTTCTAAATATCCTTTTTCTTTGCTTTGGATTAATCTACCTAAAAAACTTTGCTCGCCTTTTGAATCTTTAAGTAAATAAAGAGGAAAGCAAAAAAATAACATTGCTTGAATACCTACAGCTTTTTGCTTCTCTTTAATAACAATTTCACTTAAAAATTCTTGATTTTCAAAAGAATATACAAGTAAAGGGTATGAAA
>JAFLRU010000117.1 GCA_022511325.1 Campylobacter sp. | reverse complement strand
AAACAAGAAATTCTAACCGCTTTAAACTAAAGCCTTTAATAAATTAGGAAAGAATTTTAAAATATTTTTGGTTAAATATTAATTAAAAATTTTTAGCTTTATATTTTGATGTGAATTTAAATAAGCTTATCTAAATTTAATCAAGCAAATGCTACAATTTATACGAAAACAGAAGCTAAGGAACACAATGATACAAATAGGAATTTATGGTGCAAAAGGGCGTATGGGCAGACAAATCAAGCTTTGTTTAGAAGATGAAAAAGATGCAAAAGCTTCGGCATTTTTTGACAAAAATGATAATATCAAAACTTTTTTTCAAAGCTGCGAAGTGGTGATTGACTTTTCCTCTCCTGCAGGCACGAAAGAACTTTTAAATTTTGCAAGAACTAATCCTAAGCCTTTGGTTATAGGCACAACGGGACTTGATGAAAAAACTTTTGAGCTTTTAGAATGTGCAAGTGAAGTAATGCCTGTGTTTTATGCGACAAATATGTCTTTGGGCGTAGCGGTTTTAAATCATCTTGCAAGCAAAGCAAGTGCTATGCTTAAAGGTTTTGATATAGAAATTTTAGAAATGCATCATCGCCACAAAAAAGATTCTCCAAGTGGCACAGCAATGACCTTAGCTCAAGGTGTAGCAAAAGCTAGAAATTTAGACTTGCAAAAGGTGCGTGTAAGCGGACGCGATGGACTTATAGGAGAGCGAAGCAAAGATGAAATCGCTGTGATGAGCCTAAGAGGTGGAGATATAGTAGGACGCCACACTATAGGCTTTTATGAGGAGGGAGAATTTTTAGAACTCACTCATAATGCGACTTCAAGGGCTACTTTTGCTAAAGGTGCGATTAAAATCGCCAAATGGCTTGTATCAAAGGAGCCAAAACTCTATTCTATCAATGATTTTTTAGGAATTTAAATGTGTGCAGTGGTTGGGGTGATTAATTCAAAAAATGCAAGCACTTATGCGTATTATGCTTTATTTGCTATGCAGCACCGCGGACAAGAAGCAAGTGGAATTAGCGTTAGTAATGGCACAAATATAAAAACCATTAAAGCTAAAGGTGAGGTGAGCAAGGTTTTTAACGAGGAAAAACTTAAAAGCTTGGAAGGTGAGCTTGCAATCGGACATAATCGTTACTCCACAGCGGGAAATTCAAGTCTTAATGATGCTCAACCCATAGCGGTAAATTGTGTTTTAGGAGATATAGCCTTAGCTCATAATGGAAATTTAGTCAATAAAGATGCGGTAAGAACAAAGCTCATTCAAGATGGAGCCATTTTTAGAACTAATATGGATACATCAAATGTAGTGCATTTAATCGCAAGAAGTAAAAAACAAAATTTAAAAGAAAGATTTATAGAAAGTCTTAAAGATTGTGTTGGAACATATTGCTTTGTTTTAATTGACAAAAATAAACTTTATGTTGCAAGAGATCCTTATGGTGTGCGTCCTCTTTGTTTAGGACGCTTAAAAGACGGGGGTTATATAGTCGCGAGCGAAAGCTGTGCTTTTGATTTAATCGAGGCTGAGTTTATCCGCGATGTTAAAGCAGGAGAAATGCTGATTTTCACACTTGGAGAAGATAAATTTGAAAGTTTTGAACTCTCAAATAAACAAGTTCCACGAATTTGTGCGTTCGAGTATGTGTATTTTGCACGTCCTGATAGCGTAGTTGAGGGAAAAAGTGTTTATGAAGTGCGTAAAAAAATGGGTGAAAATTTGGCTAAAAAATTTAATTATAAAGCAGATTTTGTTGTGCCCGTTCCAGATAGCGGAGTGAGTGCAGCTATAGGCTTTGCAAACTATCTTAAAATTCCTCTTGAAATGGCAATCGTAAGAAATCACTATGTGGGTAGAACTTTTATCGAACCCACTCAAGAGCTTAGAAATTTAAAGGTTAAACTCAAACTCAATCCTATGAGAAAAGTTTTAGAGGGCAAAGAAATTGTAGTGATTGATGATAGCATAGTGCGTGGAACTACATCTAAAAAAATCATCTCCTTACTTCGTGCTGCAGGAGCCAGTAAAATTCACCTTGCAATCGCCTGTCCTGAAATCAAATTTCCTGATGTTTATGGCATAGATACACCCACTTTTGAGGAGCTTATTAGTGCTCATAAAAATATTGAAGAAGTGCGTGAATATGTGGGTGCTGATAGTCTTAGCTTTTTAAGCATAGATGAACTTATTGATAGTTTAGGAGATGAAAGAGCTTATTCTCTTGTAAGTTTTAATGGGGATTATTTTATTAAAGAATGAGCTTAAGATTTTATATCTTAAATTAATGTTCTAAAAATTTCAACTCTTTTTTAATGAGTTTATATCAAAATACAACTATGATTTTATAGCAAGGTTTGAAGATGAATTTAGCTTTAAAATTTCGCCCTAAAAGACTTGGTGAAATTCTAGGACAAAAAGAACTTGTTGAGGTGTTTAAAAAATTCTTAAAATTACAAAAGCTTCCTCATAGTATATTTTTTGGTGTTGCAGGTTCTGGAAAAACAAGCTTTGCACGAGCTGTTGCAAATGAATTTGGGCTTGATTTTTACGAATTTGATGGAGGGAATTTTAAGCTTGAAGAGTTAAGAAAAACCATAGAAAATTACAAAGAAAGCCTTTACAAACCTTTGATTTTCATTGATGAAATTCATCGTCTTAATAAAACTCAACAAGAAATGCTGCTCATTCCTATGGAAAATTATC
>JAFLRU010000116.1 GCA_022511325.1 Campylobacter sp. | reverse complement strand
CAAAATCAAAAATCAAGACCTTATTCTTACGAATTTAAATGAAAAAGTTTTAATGCCCCACTCTCGCCATAGCCATATCGATGAAGCTGGAATTTTAAAACATAAAGAGCTAAAAATTTTACTTCAAAACGATGAAGCTGGAATTTCAATGTTAAGAGACAAAAAAGATATATTTATTTTAGGGCATTTAGAATACTTCAAGGAAACCTTAAAGCTTGAATACGAAAGAGATGGTGGAAAAGTAGAAGCTCCAAAAAATTATTTTAATGAAAAAGGAGAGATTGAGTATTCTTGGCGTTCAAATGCGAATACAATCTTTTCAAATTGGCTCAATTATGATGTGTATCAAAGCTCACCTTTTGTATTATAAGGGTTTATTTGGCTTGGCAAATTCCTTGAACATTTATAGAAGAATTTAAATTAGGTAAATTTTACACAAATTTCAAGCCTTTAAAATTTTCTCCAAAAATCAAAATGTCTTAACTCTATTAAATAACAATTTAAACCAAAAATTCATCATAAAAAATTTTTATTTGATTGAAATATATATGTTACTTTTTTATACATTTAAGAGTTAATTTGTATGATTTTTAAGAGTTATTTTCACAAATTCATCAAAATAATGTTATATTTAATAAAATAAATTAAATATTTTAAGGAGTATTTATGACAAAAGAACAAAAGGATATTCTGTTAAAATTTAAGAATTTTGTTTCATTTAGAAATAAATTTTCTTTGTTGTTATCTTTGGTTATTTTGGTGTGTTACTATGTTTTTGTATTTGGCATAGGAGCCTTTCCAGAAATTTTGGGTTATAGAATAGGAGATACTTCTATTACCGTTGGAATAGCTTTTGGAATTTTTATCATTATAAGTTGTATAGTTACGACAGGGCTTTATACTTTTGTAGCTAATCAATATATGGATAAAAATCAAGAAGAAATTCTAAGCGATATTGAAAGAAGCGGACTTACGCAACAACTTCAAAGCGGAGAACTTTCTTATAATCAGGAGGAGATAAAATGAAAACATTATTAAGTTTTATTTTTTTTACTTCGATTTTAAGTGCTGCAAGTATTGATCTATCAGACGCTAAAAAGGCAGATTTAAATATCACTGCAATTTCAATGTTTTTATTTTTTGTTGCTTTTACCATAATCATTACTTATTATTCGAGTAAGAAAACTAAGTCTGCAAGTGGTTTTTACACAGCTGGAGGAAATATTACTGGTTGGCAAAATGGTTTGGCTATTGCAGGCGATTTTATGAGTGCGGCAAGTTTTTTGGGTATCGTTGCTTTGGTTTTCACAAATGGTTTTGATGGGCTGATTTATTCTATAGGGTTTTTAGTGGGTTGGCCTATTGTTTTATTTTTAATTGCTGAAAAACTAAGAAATCTTGGAAAATTTACTTTCGCAGATATTACAGCTTATCGTTTGGATTCTAAACCAATTCGTATATTATCGGCAGTTTCAGCTTTAAGCGTGATTATTTTTTATCTTATTGCTCAAATGGTGGGAGCTGGACAGCTTATACAAGTTCTTTTTGGGCTTCCTTATACCTTTGCTGTGGTTTTGGTTGGAATTTTGATTATGATTTATGTTGTGTTTGGTGGTATGCACGCAACCACTTGGGTGCAAGTGATTAAAGCCTTTTTGCTTTTAGCTGGAGCAACTTTTATGGCGATTATGATTCTTTATCTTACGAAATTTGACTTAACTTCGTATTTTGAGCAAGCTATAGCCCACCACCCTAATGGTGATAAAATTATGAAACCTGGAATTTTTTTGCCTGATACCATTTCAGCTTTATCTTTAGGACTTGCTTTAATGTTTGGAACAGCGGGTTTGCCTCATATTTTGATGAGATTTTTCACGGTTAAAAATGCCAAAGAAGCTAGAAAATCAGCATTTTATGCAACTTCACTCATAGGATATTTTTACATTTTAACCTTTATCATAGGTTTTGGAGCTATTGTCTTTTTGCTTGGAAATCCTCAATACACTAACGCAGATGGAACTTTTAATGGCATTACAAATATGGTTGCGGTTTTACTTGCTGAAGTTTTGGGTGGAAGCGTGTTCTTAGGTTTTATTTCAGCTGTGGCTTTTGCAACGATTTTAGCTGTTGTTGCTGGACTTACCATTTCAGGTGCAGGAGCTATCAGCCACGATTTATTTGTTAATGTTTGCAAAAATGGTGTTTGCGAACCTGAAGAAGAATTAAGAGTTACCAAAATATCCACTATTTGCTTAGGAATTCTCGCCATACTTGTGGGAATTATTTTTGAAAAACAAAATGTAGCCTTTACGGTTGGACTTGCCTTTGCTATAGCTGCAAGTGTGAATTTTCCTATACTTTTACTTTGTCTTTATTGGAAAAACCTTACAACAAAAGGTGCTTTTTGGGGTGGTTTAATTGGATTTATTGTTGTGATTACCCTTGTGATTTTAAGCCCTAGTATTTGGATAAAAAGTTTTGGCTTTACTGAAGCGATTTTTCCTTATAATCACCCGGCAATTTTTTCTATGCCTTTAACTTTCATTTTGATTTATATCATTTCAAAACTTGATAACTCAAAAAGAGCAAAGATTGACAAAGCAGGTTTTGAGGCACAAAATTTTAGAGCCCAAAGCGGAGTGGGTATCAGCGAGGCTGTGGCCCATTAAATTTTTAAAGCAAGGGTTCAAACTCCTTGCTTTAAACT
>JAFLRU010000115.1 GCA_022511325.1 Campylobacter sp. | reverse complement strand
TTTTAATTAATATAATTTATTATAAAATCTCACAGAAATGATAAAAATTTTTGATAAAGGACTAAAATGCATATTACTTACACCTTAACAGATGAATCTCCAGCCCTTGCGACCTACTCGTTTCTTCCAATCGCCCAAGCTTTTTTAAGTAGAGCTAATATCGTTGTTAAAACTTCTGATATTTCTTTGTCAGGAAGAATTATAGCCAATTTTAGTGAGTATCTCAAAAACGACCAAAAATGCGAAGATGCTTTAGAAAATTTAGGTGAGCTTGTGAAAAAAGCCGATGCAAATTTGATTAAAACTCCTAACATTTCAGCTTCTATTCCTCAACTTAAGGCTGCGATTAAGGAACTTCAAAATAAAGGCTATATATTACCAAATTACCCAGATGAACCAAAAAACGACGAAGAAGCTAAAATTAAGGCGAAATACCAAAAGATTCTAGGTTCGGCTGTTAATCCTGTTTTGCGTCAAGGTAATTCAGACCGCCGTTCTACTAAGGCTGTAAAAGAGTATGCGAAAAATAATCCTTACCGCGTTACACCTTTTGATAAAAAATCTAAAACCAAGGTTTCTTATATGAAAGAGGGAGATTTTTTCTCTAATGAAAAAGCGGTTTTAGTTGAAAAAGATTGTGTTGCAAGCATAGAATTTGTTTCAAATAGTGGAAAAAGTGAAGTCTTAAAAAGTGATTTAAAGCTTGAAAAAAATGAAATTTTAGACGCAACTTTTATGGATGTTGAAAAACTTAAAGCTTTTTATGAAAAAGAAATTGAATTTTCAAAACAAGAGGATTTACTTTTTTCTTTACATTTAAAAGCGACAATGATGAAAGTAAGCGATCCTATACTCTTTGGTTATGCTGTTAAAGTATTTTTTAAAGACCTTTTTGCTGAATTTAAAGATGAATTTGAGGAATTAGGGGTTAATCCAAACAACGGTTTATCTGAGCTTTTAAGTAAAATTGAAAACTCGAAGAAAAAAGATGAAATTCTTAAAAAATACCAAGAAATTTTAAATACAAGAGCAGAAATTTCTATGGTGAATTCAGACAAAGGCATTACAAACTTGCACGTTCCAAGTGATGTGATTGTCGATGCTTCAATGCCTGCTATGCTTAAGAATGCAGGAAGACTTTGGGATAAAGATGGCAAAGAAAAGGATACAAATGCTGTAATTCCTGACCAAACTTATGCGACAATTTATGAGGCAGTTGTAGAGGACTTACACAAAAATGGAACACTTAATCCTAAAGTTTTAGGAACAGTTGCAAATGTGGGTTTAATGGCTAGAAAAGCACAAGAATATGGCTCACACGATAAAACCTTTGTAGCAAAAGAAGATGGAGTTTTTAAAATTGTAGCAGAGGGTAAAACCTTGCTTGAACACAAAGTTAGAAAAGGCGATATTTATAGAGCTAATCAAGCTAAATTCGATGCTGTTTTAAATTGGATTGATTTGGGTATTGAAAGAGCAGATTTAACAGGCTCTGAAGCGATTTTTTGGCTTGATAGTAAAAGAGCAAGCAACGAAATTATGGCTTCTTTAGTCAAACAAAGACTCAAAGAAAAGGGTAAAGAGATGAGCATTTTAGCTCCAAAAGAGGCTTGCTTAAGAAGTTTAGAACTTATCCGTGCAGGAAAAGATGTGATTTCAATCACAGGAAATGTTTTAAGAGATTATCTTACAGATTTATTTCCTATTTTAGAACTTGGAACAAGTGCAAAAATGCTTTCAGTTGTGCCTATGCTAAATGGTGGAGCTATGTTTGAAACAGGAGCAGGCGGTTCAGCTCCTAAACAAGTCGAGCAGCTTGTAGAAGAAAACCATTTGCGTTGGGATAGTTTGGGCGAATTTTTAGCCTTGCAAGCAAGTTTGGAATTTTATGCAAACAAATGTTCTAATAACAAAGCCAAAGTTTTAGCAACTTGTCTTGATGAAGCTATAGGAGAGTGGCTTGAAAACAACAAAGCTCCTTCAAGAAAGGTTAATGAAGATGACAATCGCACAAGCCATTTTTATTTAGCAATGTATTTGGCAAATCATCTTGCAAAACAAGCTAATGATATGGAGCTTCAAAGCTTCTTTAAGGATATTGCTTTAGAGCTTAGTTCTAATGAAGAAAAAATCAGACAAGAATTCATCGACGCACAAGGAGTTAAAGTTGATCTTGGTGGATATTATAAATTTGATGATAAAAAGGCTAATGATATTATGCGTCCAAGTAAAACTTTTAATTCTATCGTTGCAAAAATAGGTCAAAAAAGATGAAAATTACCATTATTGGTGCAGGAAATGTAGGTTCAAGTGTTGCTTATGCTTTAATTTTAAGAGAATACGCACAAGAGCTTGTTCTGATTGAGCGTAACGATGATATATCTATGGCTAGAGAATTAGAACTTTCCCAAAGTATAGCAGCATTAAATCTTAATATAAAACTTATTTGCACGAATGATTATTCTTATACAAAAAATTCAAATATTGTGATTTTTGCCGCAGGTATGTCAAGAAAAGACGGACAGAGCAGAGAGGAGCTTTTGCAAATCAATGCAAAAATTATGCTTGATTGTGCTAAAAATATCAAACAATTTGTAGATGACCCTCTTTTTATTATTATCACCAATCCTGTGGATTTTTTACTCAACACTCTTTATGAAAGCAAACTTTTTTCCTCTAAAAAAATCGTTGCTATGGCTGGTGTTTTAGA
>JAFLRU010000114.1 GCA_022511325.1 Campylobacter sp. | reverse complement strand
TATTCTTTTGTAAATGTGGATTATGAAAAAATTTACAATAATGATAAAAAAAGAGTTAAAGGTTTCAAATTTGTTTTTGAAAAAAGAAGTGATAAATAATTCTAATTCTTTTTTTAAACTTGCTACTGAATAAAGTAGCAAACTCATTATCATAAAAAATATAATACCGACTTTTTGCGGTTTTAAAAATCCTAACAAATAAAGATTATTCCTTTAATTTTGGTAAATGAACCAAGTAAAAATTACTCAAATTGAGTTATTTTTTTTAAAAAATCAATACTTTTTACTCCCTAAAAATTCATTTCTTTAATGAAAAATCATATCCGCAAAAAGTCGGTATTTATTTAAACTTCTATTTTGATTAAACTTCGTTTTGAGATATTTTGTTTAAAAAGGATTTCAAAATGGATAATGCAGATTTAAGTTTATACCAAGATGATTTTAATCATATTGAAGATGAGGAATTAAATTTTAATAAAAACAAAGCTAAAAACACTCAAGTTGAGATAGATAATGAAAAGATTAAAACAAGTCTAGCTTATTCTGAGCAAATTGAAGATATAGATAAAGCCATTGAAGAAAAACAAGAGCTTATACAAGAGTTTTCCTCTCCTAAAGAAAAGCAAGATTTTTTAAAAAACACTTCAAATCATATTAAAGAAAATGAAAAAATCAATGATTCTTTAGAACATTTAGAGGCACTTGATGAGAATGATAAGCTCATTAAACAGAGTGAAGAAAGAATTAAAAACACAGAAGAAAAACTTGCTAAGCAAGATACTAAAGAAAATACCGATACTCAAAACCTCAATGAAGCTATTGATGAAAAATTCACCCAAGATTATGAAAAAATGTTAGAGGAACAGAAAAAAGAACTTGAACAATTAAAAAAAGAAAAAGAGGGTTTAGAAGATAATTTCAATAAAAGCATACAAAATCTTTTAAATAGCACAGATATAGATTCCTTGATGAAAACTTTAAGAGAATTTGATAAGGCTCTTGCCTTACTTTTAGATAAAAGTTTTGAAGAAAAAGACTTACTCAATAAACAAAGGGAAGAAAGATTAGAAAAAGCTCTTCAAAGTGGAGAAATTAAAGAAGTGGTTAAAGACTTTGTTAAAGAACTCCACGATAAAAACAAAGAAGTAAAAAAAGCAAATAAAGAAATGGAAAAAGAACAAGTTGCCTTTATAAAGCTTGATAAAATACTTAAAAAGGATATGGATATTAAAGAAATTCAAAAACTTAGCTCCTTTTATGAAAACATTGACAAAAACTTGCCTGACTTTAAAAAGAATTATCCTAAAAGCTATGAAAGAGGATTAAAAACCTTAGAAAAAGCAAAAACAAATACTCTTAATAAAATCAAAGAACAAGGAAGAGAACTATGAAAAGAATAAGTTTTTCTATCATTACAGCTTTAAGTTTAAGTTTTAGTTCTTTAAGTGGAGCTGGTATTCCTGTTGTGGATGTGGGTTCTATAGAACAAGCAATTCTTCAATATAATCAACTCATTAAAAATTATGAGCAAATGCTCAAAGATACAGCTAATTTTGAAAAGCAAATGACTGAAATGGGTATTGGAATGAATATTGGTGATATTTTAGGGGACTTAACTTCTATGATTAATAATATGCAAAATGTTTATGATGATGTGAATAATGTTCCGCAAGATATTTTAGGTAATGTTGAAAAAATTACAAAAGCTTGTTCTTTTTTACAAACTAAAAGCCCTTATTTTAAAGATAAAGTCAGTTCTGTTTCAAATGCTATCAATAATGATTTTAATCGTTGCACTTATGCAATTAAAAATAAGGTAGTTGTTAAACAAAGCATTGATGAATTAATGGATAAGGTTAATCAAACCACAAGCAATGAAGAAAAAGAGCAGTATTATACTGAAATTAAAAATATTCAAAACGCTCAAAGATTTTTAGAACAAAAGGCTAATGAGGAACAAACGAATAGAATTATAGCCTTTTATGATACCTATCAAAAAGCAGATAAAAACAATCCTTACAGCAAAGAAAAAATGACAGAGGATTTAAAAGCATTATCCAAAGCCTTAGCTAAGGATAATAATCAAAAACAAGCTCAAGCTCTTACAAATTCAATACTCATTAAAATCCTTGAAACTTTGCAAAGACAATATGAGCTTAATATTGAATATTCTAATGCTTTAGTGAATTTTTCTCAAAATTCTAGTGCAAATCGTGGTTTTTCAGATTTAGAAGATGATTCTTATGAACTCACTTATAAAGCACCGACGATTGATGATACCTATCAGTTTGGAGATTATGGAGATTTTCAAATTCAAACTGATGATAATGGTATTCCTATTTTTACCATACCTACGAGTAAATGAATAAAGATATAAGGATTTAAAATGGAAGAAATAATAATAGAGCGTAGTTTTACTTATAATGACGCCTTAGAAAATTTGGTATATGCTCTTATTTTAGCAGAAAATAAAAATAAAGAAAAATACTTTAAGTTTTATATAGGAATTCCAGAAAAGGAATATTTACAACACAAACAAATTGGTAATGAATTTAAAATTGAAGAAATCCAAAAACTTGGAAGTAATTTTTCTTTAGTCAAAAATAATCTAAATTTATTTAAAAAATATGAAAAAGAAGAGAAAGAAAAAATTAATAATAATTTAATATGTATTGATGGAGAATCTTTATATACTTTTGATGGAGACCTTAC
>JAFLRU010000113.1 GCA_022511325.1 Campylobacter sp. | reverse complement strand
CCTTAAAATCACAATTCTTTCATTAAAACCAAGATCTGAATCACTTAAATTCATCCATTTAAAACCGAGTTTATCACCAGCTTCTTTGGCTGAAGTGTTTTGAAGCATTGAGGAACCTATGATAATAGAGTCAAAATCATAATTATCTATGAGAAATTTATCTTGCACTCTCATATTTTTAAAAGTAAGTGGTCGGTTAAAATAAGGCTTGTGATAAAGCATTAAAGGATCATAAATATAAAGCAAAGTGGATAAAGCTACCATAATAAATACACAGATAGACAAGCTTAAAATTATCCATTTTTTATAGATATTCATAAAAATCCTTAAAAATTAAAATAAATAAATTCAACATAAGGGATTGCAACTAAGGTAAAAAGGTTTATCATAAGAAGCAAACTCACAAAAATCATAGTTTTTTTATTTGGAGTAAAGTTTTTATTGAGTTCTATGCTATTTTTACAAACCAAACATAATACAAAAGCAACGATGATAAAAATTAAAGTATCATTTCTACCACCAATACCCTCTAAGGTATAAGCTAATCTACTATACCATTTAAAAGGCAGTTCCACCCAAACTACACCAAACATTGATTTTAAGAGATTTATCGCCCCTTGTAAATTTTCACTTCTAAAGAAAATCCAAGCAATATTGATGAAATTAAAGGTTAAAAACCACGCCAAAATTTTATAACTTTTGTTTTCTAAGAATTTGCGTCCTTCTGCCCAAAAACTATAAATTCTATGAAGTATCATTGCAAAAGCGTGTAAAAGCCCCCAAATCACAAAGCCCCAACCCGCTCCGTGCCAAATTCCGCTCAAAATTGCCACGATAAAAAGATTTCTAAGATTAATAATTTTGCCTAAACGATTGCCACCCAAAGGGATATAGAGGTATTCTTTTAAAAATCTCCCCAAAGTAATATGCCACCTTCGCCAAAAATCTGTGATATTTAAAGATTTATAAGGCGAATTAAAATTAATCGGCAAGACTATGCCAAAAAAGAATCCTAAGCCTATTGCCATATCACAATACCCGCTAAAATCAAAATAAAGCTGGAATGTATAACAAAGGCTCGTTACCCACGCTTCTATGATATTTAAAAACTCTCCATTCTCTACGACTCTAAAACCCGCATTTGCCCACACGGCAAAAGAATCTGCGATATAAATTTTTTTGAAAAATCCTATGGCAAAGATAAACAAACCCCTAGCCATTAATTCCCAATTTACAAGTTCTTTTTTAGCATTTAAAAGAGCGTGAAATTGAGGCATCATTTCCTTGTGATGGACAATTGGACCTGCGATGAGTTGAGGAAAAAAGCTGATAAATAAACAATAATCTACAAAATCAATCCTATGTTTATTTTCTAAATCCGCATCGTTAGCCTTTTTATGACAATCAACTAAAAAAGCAATTTGTTGAAAGGTGAAAAATGAAATAGCCAAAGGTAAGAGTATATGTGGTAATGGAATCTCAAAATCTAAATTTACGAGTTTGGAAAAAAGATTGAAATTTTCTAAGAGAAAATCAGTATATTTAAAAAAGCCCAAAAGTGCGAGATTAAAAATCACGCCTATATAAATAAACACCCCCCCCCGTTTGCTTAAAATCATATTGGCGATAGAAAAATTCACCACAATTGAAAAAAGTAAGATGAAAACATATTCAAATTTCCAATACGCATAAAAAACAAAGCTCGCACCTACTAAGAAAATCTTAGCGAATTGATAAAATTTAAGGCTTTTGAGTATGTAAAATCCTAGCAAAGCACAGGGTAAAAAGATAAAAATAAAAGCAAAAGAGGAAAATACCATAAATATAAACCTTATAATCTTTAATGAAATAAAAACGCATTATATCATTTTTTTTTTTTTTCAAAATCAAGCTTGATTTGAAGTTTCGGCTTTTTCAAGCAAAATTTTAGCTTCTTTTATGACAAGTTCGGGTTTTAAGTCTTTCATACATTGATGATGTTCTAAAGGACAAATTCTTTGCATACAAGGAGAGCAAGGTAAATCAAGCCTCACAATCTTTGCATTTGCGTTGTTCCAAGGAGAAGTTTGAGTAAAACGAGTTGGACCAAAAATCGCAATAGTTTTTATCCCATAAACTGCAGCGATGTGCATAGGACCACTATCATTAGTGATGAAAAGATCACACATTGAAATGATTTTGCAAAGAGTTGATATGTCGGTTTTGTCGCATAGATTTTTAACTCTTATGTTTTCTTTTTGTAAAATTTGTTCAATTTCATCGCAAAACTCTTTTTCTCTTCCTACTCCAAAAATTACGATTTTATGGGTGTTTGCAAATTCCTTTGCCACTGCGGCAAAATAGATCGGTTCCCACCTTTTAGCACTTCCATAATGAGCTCCGGGATTTAATCCTAGAATTCTAGCTTTACTTGTCCTCGGAGATATAGGAAGTTGCAAATTTTGCGTTGAGGCTTTAAAACCAAAAGATTTTTCTACAAAACAAAGATATTTTAGGACTTGGTGTTTGCTTTTAATTTCATTTTTGTCAAAATAAAATTTCTGCTTAGCTTTGATAAGACCAAGAACAACTTTGCTTGAAAATGCTGAACGAAAGCTTAGTGCGTAGTCGAATTCCTCAAAATTTTTGCGGTTTTTTAAAATTTGAGAGAATCTTTCTTCTTTGTTTTCAACAAAGGTGCTTGAGTTTTCAAAATCTTTAAAAAGCTCAGTGCTTACTAAGGAACCATAAAATAAAAAATGAGCATCTTTGAAATGCTCTTTTAAAGCATAAATTGCTGCACTCGCCATAACGCAATCGCCTAGCCAAGT
>JAFLRU010000112.1 GCA_022511325.1 Campylobacter sp. | reverse complement strand
TGGATTTTTGTTTGCCTTATATGAGAGTAGCTTTGGGTGTGGCTGTGCCTAATGATTCTGAAATTTCAAGTGTGGAAGATTTGAAAGATAAAACCTTGATAGTCAATAAAGGAACAACAGCGGATGCGTATTTTACAAAAAATTATCCTAATCTTAAAATGCTAAAATATGACCAAAATACTGAAACTTTTGCAGCTTTAATGGATAAAAGAGGAGATGCTTTAGCTCACGATAATACCTTACTTTTTGCTTGGGTTAAAGAACACCCTGATTTTAAAGTCGTAATCAAAGAGCTAGGCGATAAAGATGTTATTGCTCCTGCTGTAAAAAAAGGCAATGAAGAACTTAGAGCTTATATCAATGCTTTGATTGTAAGTTTAGCTAATGAACAATTTTTCCACAAAGCTTATGATGAGACTTTAAAAAGCCATTTTTCAGATGATATTAAAGCTGATGATGTTGTGATTGAGGGTGGAAAGCTCTAATTAAAGGGCTTTTTAGCCCTTTTTATAACTTATCTAAATTTCAATTTTTAATTTTTATTTATTGATACTTTTGTAATACTTCAAAAACCACCTTAGAAATTTTTTCTACTGAAGCAAGTTCGCAACGCTCATCCGTGGAATGAGGATTGTAAATATTAGGTCCAATTGAACAACAAAGCAGTTTTTGATTTTTCTCTATAATACCACATTCAAGTCCTGCGTGAATTGCTGAAATTTTAGCTTGAGGAATGATTTTTTTTAAAATTGTAAAAACTTCTTCGCTTAAAGCATTGCTTTTGCCTTCCCAAGGTGGATAAAAGTTATAGCTTTGAACCTTAAAATCAAAAGCTTTGAAAAATTCCAAAGTTTGGAATTCAAGCTCTTTTAAATCCTCTAAAAAATTTGCTCTTGCAAACAGTTCAATTTCAATTTGCTTTTCTTTCATTCTTAAAAGAGAGAGATTAATACTACTTTGAACGATATTTAAGTCTGTATTATAAGAGCGAACCCCTTGTGAAAAGGCGTTTAAAACACTAAGTAAAAGTGAGCTTTGTTTGCAAAAACGAAATTCTTTTTCTCCTAAGAATTTGCATTTTATGTGCTTATTTTTTTTCGGTTCATTCTTAAAATGCACTAAGGCTTTGGCGTGTTTTGGTATGGAATTTATCCTTTCGCCTCCTTCAAAAGATACGATTAAACCTTCATTTTCTTTAATGAATTTTGCCATTTCTTTAATGGAATTTTTAGAATTTTTAACAATATCAATGCCAGAATGTCCGCCTTTAAATCCAGTAGCTTCAAGTTCATAAAGCTTACCAAAATCTTTGCTAAGTTTAAAGTCTAAACAAGCTTTTATATCCACTCCACCTGCACAACCTATGATGATGTCTTTTTCGTCCTCGTGGTCTAAATTCAAAAGCATTTTTGATTTAAGTTTATGTTCTAAGTTTTTTGCACCGATAAGTCCTACTTCTTCGTCGTTGGTAAAAAGGCATTCAAGGTGATTAAACTTACTCATCATTTTCATCATTATCGCAATGCCCATACCATTATCTGCTCCTAAAGATGAATTTTTAGCTTTTAAAAAGCCTTTCTCTTCATAAAGCTCTATTTTAGGAGCATTTCCCATACAAACCATATCATAATGACTTTGCAAACAAAGTTTGGGCTTACCCTTGATACAATGGATATTTCCTGTTTTATCAATACTAACTTTAAAACCTTTTTCCTTTGCATAAGAGCTTAAAAATTCTTTAAGTTTTTCAGTCTCAAAGCTACAATGTGGAATTTGAGATAAATTTTTAAAATTTTCTAAAATATTTTGCATTTTTTCTCCTTGTTTTGCTAAAATTATGGCATATTTTTTGGAATTTTGAGGTTAATTGATGAGAATTTATACAAAATTGCTCAATCCTAAAATGATAAGACAAATGATTAATGAGCCTAAAAAAATTTTAATCATCTTAGTTTTTATCTTAGTGGCAGTTTTTATCAAAGAATTTATTGGAACAAATGAGAGTTTAGAAGCTAAGGTGATTAAGGTGATTGATGGGGATACGATTAATGTTTTGGAAAATAAGCAAGTGCTTAAGATAAGATTGTTTGGCATTGATGCACCCGAGAGTAAGCAAGAATTTGGAAAAGAATCTACAGATTTTTTAGCTTCGATGATAATGGATAAAAATATTCGCATTATTTACAAGGATAAAGACCAATATGGTAGAATTATAGGTATTGTTAAATTTGATGGCAAAGATATTAATAAAATTATGGTAAGTTCAGGTTATGCTTGGGCTTATACTCATTATAGTGATATTTATGCCAAGGATCAAATTTTAGCTAAGGAGAAAAAATTAGGACTTTGGAAAAGTGAAAATCCTTTAGAGCCGCATAAATGGCGGAAGCAAAATAGATTTTAAAGGCTAAGATGAAAAAAATAATTTTATTTTTGATTTTAATTGTTTTAAATTCAGGTTGTTTTGTCAATGAAAGAGGGCTTTCAAAAAGGCTTTATAGCGATTGCGAGGAGTATTATGATGCAAGTGGAATGTATCATAAAGACTGCCCTGAAAATTGGGTGGATTTTCCCGAAAAATTTTAATTATTTCATTGTGGAAAGTAAGGACATAGCCATAGCTTCTGGGTTAGCTGCTGCAACGTTATTATTTTCTTCTTTAGGTTTTTGAGTGACAGCAGGAGGGCGCTTGAGTTTAAAAATATGTTCTTCTGTAGATATAAATTGCAATGTTGCTTCAAATATCTTAATATCTTTAATATGTCCTAAAATTTTAACATCTCTTTTTTTCGAGTTATCATCAAACAAAGCTTGTGCCTCAAGTTCTAAAACATCTCCAACCTTTAAAG
>JAFLRU010000111.1 GCA_022511325.1 Campylobacter sp. | reverse complement strand
GAAGTAAAATTCCAACAAGTCTTAAACTTTTCTTGCTTTCTTTAGCAATTTTTGATGATTTAGGTGCAATTATTATCATTGCTTTATTTTATACAGACAATCTTTCAGCTTTGATGATGGCTTTTTGCCTCGTTTGCATTATTGCTTTATTTTTACTCAACTATTTTCACGTAACTCATCTTTCTTTATATGTTTTAGTAGGTGTAGTTTTTTGGGTGGTAATGTTAAAAAGTGGAGTTCACGCAACTCTAGCAGGAGTAATTATAGCCTTTTTTATTCCTTTAGAAACCAAAAAACAAAAGCCTTATTTGCATAAAATTTATGAGGATTTTCATCCTTGGGTGATTTATTTTATTTTGCCTTTATTTGCCTTTGCAAATGCAGGTGTGGATTTAAGAAATATGGATTTTAATTTCATATTCTCGTCCGTAAGTCTTGGTATTATTTTAGGACTTTTTTTAGGAAAACAAGTGGGTGTGTTTTTATTTTCCTTTTTAGCCATTAAATTTAAACTTGCAAAACTTCCCGAAAATGTTAATTATGTTCAATTTTACGGAATTTGCATACTCACAGGCATTGGTTTTACGATGAGTTTGTTTATCGACACTCTTGCTTATAGAACGAGTGATTTTGTGCAATATACGGATAAACTTGCAATCTTAATTGCTAGCTTTTTAAGTGCCGTAGTTGGCTATGTGTATTTAAAACTTGTCAAATGAATTATTTTTTCTTAAAATTTAAAAGCTTAGTGCATAATGAAGCTTTGGGTGGAATTTTACTTATATTTTTCACCCTATTTGCCTTGTTCATTCAAAACAGCTCTTATAATGTTTATTATGAAGATTTTTTGAATTTAAAAGTCGGGGTTAGCATTAATGAATTTGAGCTTAATAAACCTTTTTTACTTTGGATTAACGATGGTTTAATCGCCATTTTCTTTTTTGCCATAGGACTTGAGCTTAAAAAAGAATTTATCGAGGGTGATTTTAGAAATCCCAAAAATATCATCTTACCCTTTTCTGCAGCTTTGGGTGGAATTTTAATCCCTGCTTTGATTTTTTCTATTGTTAATATAGGAAATGCCCACACTCTTAAAGGCTGGGCAATTCCAACAGCAACAGATACTGCTTTTGCTTTAGCAATTTTAATAATGGTTGGAAAGCATATCCCTCATTCTCTTAGGGTTTTTTTACTTTCTTTAGCAATTTTTGATGATGTGGGTGCGATTTTAATCATTGCTCTTTTTTATACCACAGAACTTTCAACAGCTACACTTATAATAGCTGCATTTGCAATTTTTGCAATGCTAATTCTTAATTTACTTGGCATTACTAAAAAAACTTTTTATTTTGTTTGCTCACTCATTCTTTGGGTAAGTGTTTTAAAAAGCGGAGTTCACGCAACTCTAGCAGGAATCATCACAGCTTTTTTTATCCCTATGCGAACTAAAGATGACAAACCTTATTTAGAAGAAGTCAATGAAAGCTTAAAATTTTGGATTGCTTTTGTGATTTTACCTCTATTTGCCTTTGCAAATGCGGGTGTAAATTTATCAAATATCAATCTTGGTTTAATTTTTTCGGGTGTAAGCATAGGAATCTTTCTAGGACTTTTTTTAGGAAAACAAGCAGGCGTGTTTTTATTTTCCTTTTTAGCCATTAAATTTAAACTTGCCTCTTTACCAGAGGGTGCAAATTTAAAGCAACTTTATGGAGTTTGCATACTTACAGGCATTGGTTTTACGATGAGTTTGTTTATCGACGGCTTAGCTTATGAAGTGAGTGAAATTTTCCACTATGTGGATAATCTTGCCATACTTATGGCTTCTTTTTGTTCGGGAATTTTTGGTTTTATTTATTTGAAATTTTTTGCAAGATAAAGGAGATTAATGAGAATTCATATTGTTTTGATTTTTGTGATAGGGTTTTTAGTTTCAGGTTGTAGTTTTTACGAGCAATTCTTTGGCTCTTCCACTTATCAAGGCAGTAGTGTTCTTCAAGCTAAGCTCAAAAGCATAGCAAAAGATTGGAAAAGAACCCCTTATGTTCTAGGCGGCACAACTAAAAAAGGTGCAGATTGTTCAGGCTTCACTCAAAATGTTTTTACTCAATTAAATAAACAAATTCCTCGCACCACGGCACAACAATTAAGTTCAGGTAAAAAAATTTCAAAAAACAATCTTAGAACCGGAGATTTAGTCTTTTTTAGGACGGGTCGAGGTCCTAATGCAATGCACGTGGGAATTTATTTAAGTAATAATAATTTCATTCATCTTTCAACACATGGTGGAGTTAGGCAGGTTTCTATGAATGAAAGTTATTGGAAAAAAAGATATATAGGGGCTTCAAGATATGATTTATAAAAGAAAAATGCAATGAAAGTTGGTGTTTTTGACAGCGGAGTTGGCGGACTTAGCGTTTTAAAGTCTCTTTATGAAGCAAAACTTTTTGAAGAAGTGGTTTATTATGGTGATACAGCTCGTGTGCCTTACGGAGTTAAGGATAAAAAAACCATCATTAAATTTTGCCTTGAGGCTTTAGATTTTTTCAAGGAATTTAAGATTGATATGCTTATTATCGCTTGTAATACTGCAAGTGCTTACGCTTTAGATATTTTGCGTTCAAAAGCAAACTTTCCTGTTTATGGAGTCATTGATGCAGGAGTTGAGGCTACAAAAAATAAAATTTTAGATAAAAACAAAGAAATTCTAGTGATTGCGACTAAGGCTACAATCAATTCCAAAGAATACGAATTGCGTCTTAAAAAAGAAGGATTTAAAAATATTAAAGCCTTAGCTACTGGACTTTTCGTACCTATGGTCGAAGAGGAAATTTTTGGAGGGGAATTTTTA
>JAFLRU010000110.1 GCA_022511325.1 Campylobacter sp. | reverse complement strand
TTAAAAGCTTTTTATTTGGCTTTTGAAATTGACTTTAAGGAAAATTTAAATTGCTTTTGACAAATTCAAGGCTTTTTTTCCAAATGAAAAAACGCTTTGCGTTTAAGCTTCATTGATAAAAATTTTCCTTGAATGAAAAGGGTTTAAACTTTCTTAGAAATATTTACAAGCCTTGAAATGAAAAGTTTTGAATTTACTCGTAAAATAAATTTAAAATCGGGCAGGGTTTTGAAATTCATATTGCAAAATTTAAACTCCAAAACTAAAGAATTTAAAGCTTAACTCAAAGCACTTAAAATTTCTTCAAAAGCAATGCAAAATTGCTCTAAACCATCATCTAGCAAAATTTTACAAGCTTTTTCTCTTTCATCTTGTGAAATGATTTTATTAAGTTCTGTATAAAGCTGCGAATTTCTCAAAGGTGTTTTAAGCTTGAAACCACCTTTAAAAGCATTGATAGCATCAAGTGGAGCTGTGTTGATAGAATTTTCAAAAAGAAGCTCTTTAATATAATAATCCTTAGGCAAATCATCGCCTTTAACCCCTGTACTAGCAAATAAAGCACGGATATTTGGCTCGTTGTTTCTAATGATATTATTATAAGCTAAATTTGCATTTAAAATTCCTATACGATTTTTTTCTAAAGCTTTAGAGTTTAAAAGTCTATCAAAACGACTTACAAATATACTTATAACGCCTTTTGGACTTTTGATTTTTTTCGCATTGTTGGCATTGAGTAAGATATGATTTTTGCGAAACTGTATGAGTCCTTCATTTAAGGCTTCAAAACATTTTTGACATTGTTCAAGTGAAAAAATCAAAGTCGCATTGACATTAATCCCTATTTTCATCAGTTCATACATTACCTCGTAAGAAGCCTGTGTGGCTGGAACTTTTATCATCACATTTTCTTTGCCGATGGCACTAAAAAGCCTTTTAGCTTCACCTAAACTTAAAGCCGTATTATCATAAAATCTAGGGTCAATTTCAATGCTGATAAATCCATCATCGTTATTAAAGAATTTAAAAGCGAGTTTATCGGCTGCTTTTTGAATATCCAAAATAGCGAGTTCTTCATAAATTTCTTTAGCTTTTTTGCCTTTTAATTTTGCAATTTTTTCTTTATATACAGGGGAATTCAAAATCGCATTTTTAAAAATACTAGGATTTGAAGTTGCACCATTTACTTTAGAAAGTAAAGTTAAAAATTCATTATCTAAAAAACTATTTTCTATAAAATCGCACCATAAGGAAAAATTTTTCATTTTATCACCTTCATAAGTTCTTTTAAATCCTTAGTATCTATGCAAATATCTGCTTTAGCCTTTAGAATTTCTTTAGCACAAAAAGCAATCTTTAGTCCGCTTTGCTCAAACATTGCTATATCATTAGCCCCGTCTCCAACGCACATCACTTCTTCATCTTTTAAGTTTAGAAATTTTTTAAGTCTTTGAAGCATTAAACCTTTGGAATTTGAAAACATCATTTCTCCTCCAACAAGACCTGTAAGCTTTCCCTCTTTTTGATGAAGATAATTTGCAAAACCTAAATCAAAACCTAGTTTTTTCATAGCAGGATCAATTCCTTCGTGGAATCCTCCGCTAAAAACAACATTTAAAATATTTTTAGATTTTAAAAATTCTATGAGTTCAAAACTTCCGTTCATTAAAGGCAAATTTTTGCCAATTTCTAATACCTTTTCATAAGGCATTCCTTTGAGTAAGGATACTCTTCGAGTAAGACTTTCAAAAAAATCAATCCCTAAGCTCATAGCTTTGTGGGTGATGTCTTTTACCTCATCACCCACTCCATAAGCAGCGGCTAAAATGTCTATAGTTTCACCGTCCATTAGGGTAGAATCAAAATCAAAAACACAAAGTCTTATCATTAGAATTCACGTTTGAGTAAAGCTTCTACCTTTAAAATAGTTAAGATGCTATTATCTCTTTTACCTATACCATAAATCATATCTTTATCTTTGGTCAAAGTTTCAGGTGGCGGATCAATTCTGGTTTTGTGAATTTTAATAGCTTCTGTGAGTCTATCTATAACAAAACCAGCATTTCCGTTTACTCCACTTCCATTGTTTTCACCTCTTAAAACTATATATCTTGTTTGTGGTGTCATTTTAGAAGCTCCTAGATTAAATCTTTGAGCCAAATCAATAAGAGGCATAACATTACCCCGCATATTAAAAACACCCAAAACATAATCAGGTACACTAGGAACCCTAGTAAATTCAATTGGTTTGATAATTTCTTGAATATTAAGAATTGGAATCGCATATTCTTCCTCGCCCACGATAAAACCTACTAGTTGAATGATATCATCATCAGTTTTATCACCTCCAGGGCTACTTAACTGACTTTGTTGCCTTTTTATAATACCTTCTAATTTTTCGTTACTCATAATCTTATCCTAGTTTTAAATTCTTGCGGACTACATTTTCCAAGTATTCTGGAGAATAAGGCTTGGTAATATAATCAGTCATTCCTACTTCAACACCTCTTAAGCGGTCCGATTTGCTTGTTCTTGAGGTTACAGCAATAAGTGGGAGATTACGATACTTAGAATATTTTCTAATCTCACCTGCTAAGGTATATCCGTCCATTCTTGGCATTTCAATATCAATGAGCATTGCATCAATATCGTGTTCGCCTGATTTAACGGTATTAAGAGCTTCAAGGCCATTAGTTGCTTCAATTACAGTTACCCCGAGTGGTTCTAAAGACTTTTGCATTAAAGTTCTGTCCATTTTTGAATCATCGACAATTAAAACCTTGTAATCACTTGGATTTTCTTTGGATTTTTTAGAACTTGATTCAGATTGTGCTTTAATATCGACTTTAATTTCTTTTGCCATATCCATCATAGAACCTATATCGATAATGAGTG
>JAFLRU010000011.1 GCA_022511325.1 Campylobacter sp. | reverse complement strand
CTTCCACCGACCAAAAAAGCCCTCTTTGTGTAAGGCTTTAAAAAATTGCTTATGAAAGAAAGTTCGGCATTATTTTTTAAGTTTATATTCAATGCTTGCAAGTAAAAACTCTAAAAAATTAATGGTTAAATTTAATCTTTGTTCTAAATCTTCTTTTTTAATATGGTTTAATCCCTCAAAAAGCACTAAAATTCGCTCTCTAAGGTTTTTTAAAAATATATCCTCACCTAAATTTTGCATTTGCATTATAACTGAAGCGTTTAAGACTTCGCTCGAAAGTTCCTCATTTTCTTCGCTTTTTAAATTTGAATCAAGAATTTGTTGTTCGATTTCAGTTTTTTGCTCTTTGACTTCCTCTTGCTTTTGTTGCTTTTGTTCAGTATTTTGAACTTCTTCTTTTTGAACTTCTTCTTTTGAAGTGAGTTCTTTAGTATAAAATTCAGGAGCTTGCACTACTTCAAATTCTATTTCTTTTTTAGGAGCTTGATTTTTTAAAACCTCTTTTTGTCTTTGTTTTTCTTCGATTTCATAGCTTACTTCGCTGATTGTTTTCTTTGCTAAATCTTCTAAATTCATATTTTAATCAACCACCTTTTAAATTCATTGATTTCTTCTTCGTTTTTCATATTGATGAAAAAATCTAGCATTTGAGTGTTTAAATCCTTATGTTTTGACTTAAAACCACTTAATCTCCTCACTCCATCAATGGCATTTTGATTGCTTGGATCATTTTTAAGAATGTTTTTATAAATCTTTAAAGCTTCATTTTTAAGCCCTTGAGCTTCATAAATAGATGCTTCGGTTATAGTGTTATTCATTAACTCACTCACAAATTTTGATTTAACTTCTAATTTTAGCAAAAAGCTTTTTAAGTTTATCTTATTCTAAAATTCTTAAAACAAACATATAAAAAATTGTCCCTAAAATCACGCTAAGAAGCATATTTTTAAATTTTAAATGCAGTAAAAATACAAAAATACAAGCTATAATAATATGCAAACCATAAGGAAAATGAGTAAAATTAACCCCATAAAAAGTATAAAAAAACAAAATAACAATGATGATTAAAGGCATATTTTTTTGAATAAAAGAAAAATAAGGTCCGGGTTTTTTATTTCTGAAAAGTGCATAAGCAAGTACTCTTGTAAGATAGGTTCCTAAAAATCCTGCAAAAATCAGGGCTAAAATTTTGGTATCAAACATATTTTCTTCCTATAAAAAGTCCAAAAATTGCAAAGGCTAAGCAAAAAGCAAACATATAAGATTTATCGATGAAAAATAAAGCAAATAAAGCAATCAAACAACTTCCCAAAAAGATTTTTACATTTGGATTTTGCTTAAAAAGCTCGTAGGCTAAAACCACAAAAAGAGCATTAAGAGCAAACTCAACTCCGGAATAATCAATCTTTATACCCTTTTGAAATAAAAATCCTAAAATAGAACCAACAATCCAATAACTTTGATTTAAAAGACAAAGCCAAAAAACCCGCCAAGATTTTTGAGCGGGATTAAGTTTTGCAAATTCATCTCTTTTAGCACTAAGTAAAGCAAAGGTTTCATCAGTGAGTGAAAACATAATATAATGTTTTAAAAAATTCATTTTTTTTAAATCTGTAAGCAAAGAGAGGGTGTAAAAAAAATGCCTAAAATTAAGTATGAATAAAGTAATGAAAACTTCTAAAAATCCAGCACCCGCCGCAACAAGCCCTACTAAAACAAATTGAGCAGCTCCTGCATAAACTATGACTGAACTTAAAATGACTTCAAATAAGGTAAAATCATTGCTAGCAGCTAAAATTCCAAAAGCAGTTCCTAAAGAAACATAACCCATTAAGATAGGTAAAGTGAGGATAAAAATATTTTTTTGCTTTATCATTTTGACTTATTAAAAAGGCTTTCGATATATTCTTGCTTTTCTTTTTCTAAGGTTGAATTTTGTTCAGTTTTTATAGACTCTTTTTTGCTTGTTTTATCATCAAAATATATGTAATCTATCCCAAAAATAATGGCAATAATAAGGAGTATAGGGATTAAAAAAATCATAATTCTTCTTTATAAATTTAAATTTAATAAAGAATTATAACTAAAAAATTAGGTATTTTAAGAAAATTTATTAAAAATTGTTCCGTGGTATTTTATATCTTCAGCTCTTTCATTTTTCTCTATGGTTTTTATAGCATTGCTATTTGCAACTTTTTCTATATCTTCATCTAAATCCTGATAAGAAAAAACCATATTCATACTAATGAGCTTTGGCAAGGCTTCAACTGCTTTATAAATTGCTAATTCATTTTCTAAGCAATCGCTCTCAATCACAGCAATAATCTTATCTTTTTCTCTAAGTTCTACGCTACAACCCTCGATTTTTTCTAAATTTTTAAGAAATTCTGGCTGGTCTTCTTCTTTGACAATTAACAACACGCTTGAGAGATTCATTTTACACTCCAAAAAAAGATTTTATTATCATAACCTGAAATTGAAAATTTATTATCGTCAATGAAGAGTATATTTCTTACTACAAGCTTATCATCGGCATTTTTAAAACTTGCTATTTTTTCAAAATTAGAGCTTTTTACAATTTCTATGGTATTTTCATTATAATCACTATAAGCTATAAGTTCTCCATTTGGACTTAAGGCACAAGCATATATAAAGAAATCTTTTTGGATAAAATTTTGTTGATTATTTTTTATCACCCCTAATTTTCCATCAATGGCACAACTTACAAGCACATTGTTTTTGTAATCAACTTGATAGATATTGTCTTTATGGATAGCATCAAAATTAGCAATCACTTCCCATTTTTTTATATCAAAAAGCTTAATCTCACCGCTTTCAAAATCCACTTCAAGCGTATTTCTTTGTGGATTGATATTAGAGTTATTTAAAAGCGAATGGTTGAATTTAAAGCTTTTTAAAACATTTAAATTAGAATCTACAAGAGTGATTGTAGCACCTGTAAAAACAAATAAATAGGTATTTTCATCAATAAAATAAGCCTTTTTAAGTCCGTCAAATTCAAATCTTTTTGTATTTAACACTCCGTCTTTTAAGGTGCTAAGATTTTTTCCTCCTAAATCAGCTTCAGAAATAATTAAAAAGCTGTCTTTATACACATCAATGCTATAAATTTGTGGAGAAAATGATTCATCATAAGAGTTTTTAATCTTGCCAAATTCCGCCACTTTCTTTAAATTTTGGCTGCTAACTCCAAGATTTAAATCAAGGCTTGAAATTTGTCCACCATTAGTGCCTATATACAAAGTGTTTTTATCTTGTTTAAGAGTTGTTACACTTGCACTAAGCTCTAAGATCTCGTAAGCATTAAGATTTAATGCTAAAACGAAGATTAAAAACAAATTTTTCATTTTTTATTTTACTCCCTCATTGATAACATCAAATAAGTTAGAGCTTTTTTTACTTTTTTCATTTTTAAAATCTGCTTTAAAATTGTTTTCAACCAAAGGTTTTGCGTCGCTTAAAGCCACGTGGCATTGGTTACAATTAAATCTTGCATCACTGATTGAATTACCTGTTTTTTTATTATGTCTATAATCATAATAATGAGTTGCTGGGATAGGAGTAGCTCCAACATCTTTAGCAATGCTTTTATCGTGGCAGCTCAAACAGCTATTATTGTCTGTAGTAATAGGAAGCATACCTTCTATTGAATGCGGGATAATAGGAGGAGCATTTTCATAAGATCTTTCAACAAGAGTTGATTCTCCGGGTTGTGTTCCATTATAATCAATATTGCCTAAAATAACCTTATTTTCATTTTCCAAATCCGCACCTCTAACAATTTTCATTTGGTCAGAATTTGCAGCTTCTAAAGTGCATACTGCTATAAACAAACTTGCAGCCGCTGAAAGTAAAAACATTTTCTTTTTCATCATTTTTTCCTTAAATTAAATATGTTAAAATTCAAAGCATCATCATTGCATACTTCTATACATCTACCACACCTTGTGCATTCACCTGAATTTACACTTGCACTTTGTTTTCCTACCATCCAAAGCACTTGTTTTTCTGGACAAATTCCAACACATTTAAAGCACTTAGTGCATTTATCGGTATTGTGTTTAATTTTTAGTAAAGCAAAACGACTAATTAATGCATAAAATCCTCCAAGAGGACAAAAATGCGAACAAGTCGCTCTAGAACTTAAAAAAGTATCCACACAAAAGATAATAAAAGCAACAAAAAGCCAAGAAGTTCCACCAAAAATAATCCCTCTATGAACTATGCCTATATAAGAAAAACTTTCAAATACAGGCATTGAAAGCACAAAAGAAAGAATTAAAACTAAAGCTAAAACATAATAACGCAAATTTTTATTTAAAATGAAAAATTTGCTTGTTTGAAAATTAAAACGAGAACGCACAAAAGCTGCAAAATCTGTGATTAAATTTACAGGACATACCCAAGAACAAAAGGCTCTTCCTAAGAATATTCCATATAAAATAAGTACGATTAAAGCTCCAAAAAGAGCTGTTAAATCAATACTTAAAGAAGCTAGAAAGATTTGAAGCACAGCAAAGGGATCGCTCAAAGGTATATTTGAAAAAAACTTGGAAGAACTTAAATTTCCTTCCAAAATAAAATCAAATCCTTTAAAAGCAAAAAGAACTAAAATCCCTAATTGCACTATGCGTCTTAAAATAAGATATTTCATAACAAGCCTCCATCATCATTAAGATAATCTTTAGCTTTTTTATCATCGATTTTCTTTTTAGACTCAACGCCTTTTAGACGATTTTCATCTTTTTTATCCCAACCTTTAACATAATGATTACCTACAGAACCTAAAACGAAAGCTCTAGGCAATACTCGAATGGCTGGCTCTTCTGTAACACAGGCTCTTTCGCATTTTCCACACCCTACGCAAACATCATTATCAACTACAGGAACCATAATGGCGTGTTTTGCAGTGCGGTCATTGTGCTTTAATTCTACTTTAAGGGCTTTATCTATCAAAGGACAGGCTCTATAACAGGCATCACATTGAATCCCCCAATGAGCTATACAACTAATGCTATCAACAATAGCTGCACCCATTTTTAATTGATTATAGCCTTTATCCATTTGAAGATATTTTTTATCCAATGCACCCGTAGGACAATCCCTAATACAAGGAATATCCTCACACAAATAGCAAGGAATCTTTCGTGCTTCGAAAAAAGGAGTTCCATTTTTAGGACTATCAAGCAAGTTTGCGAGTTTAAGCGTATCATAAGGACAAGCTTTAACACACAATCCGCAACGGATGCACTTGCTTAAAAATCTCTTCTCATCTTCACCACCAGGCGGTCTTAGATAGTATTTATCTTCAGCTTTTAATGCCAAAGCTGCTAAAAACCCGCCTCCAGCACAAAGACATAAACCTTTAAAAGCAGTATTAAAGAATTCTCTTCTATCACTCATAAAATTTTAAACCTTTGTAATTTTAACTGCACATTTTTTATAATCAGTTTCGCCAGAAAGCGGGCAAGTTGCATCTAAGCACACTTTGTTAATGAAAACATTTTCATCAAACCAAGGCACATAAACAAGTCCCACAGGTGGTTTATTTCTTCCACGCATATCAATTCTTGCTTTTACTTTACCACGACGCGATTCTACCCAAATTTCATCGCCTTGTTTTAAAGAAAGCTTAGCACAATCATCTTCGTGCATATAGCATAAAGCTTCAGGAACTGCTCTATAAAGTTCAGGCACACGCATAGTCATAGTTCCGCTATGCCAATGCTCAAGAACTCTTCCTGTGCAAAGCCAGAAAGGATATTCTTTGCTTGGAGTTTCAACAGCTTTCATAAATGGTCTAAAGAAAATTTTAGCTTTGTTTGGCAAAGGATAAGTTTCTTCAGTAGTAGGCTTTGTTAAATCCCCTCTTTTAACCTCTTTAAGCAATTTTCCATAAAAAGCAAAATCTGAATTTGGAGCAGCTTTTTTTGCATAATAATCAAATTGAGTATTAAATCTCCATTGAGTTTCTTTACCATTTACTACAGGCCATCTTAAGCCTCTTACTTGGTGGTAAGTATCAAAGTCTGCTAAATCGTGTCCGTGTCCTGTGCCGAATTTACGATATTCTTCCCAAAGATATTTTTGAACAAAGAAGCCATATCCTTTAAATTCTTTGCCATCACTACCTATAACACCTCTTTCATCGCCTTTAACTTCAGTGTTATCAAATTTTCCTATGATTGGGTCATTTGCACTAAATTTCTTTGCATCTTCGTTTGCAAAAAGCACATCATAAAGAGTATCATCTTCGCTATAACCCATAGCTTTAGCTTCCTCTAATACACTTGGTAGAGTGAGTTTATCATCAACCTTAGTTTCATTCCAAATTTCTTTAAGTTTAAAACGTTTTGCAAATTCCATCATTTGCCAAGTATCACTCATTGCTTGTCCAACAGGTAAAACTTGTTGTTTCCAGTGTTGAGTGCGTCTTTCAGCATTTCCATAAGCACCCCATTTTTCATAAATCATCGCAGTTGGAAGAATCAAATCCCCTACTTTAGCCGAAATTCCCGGATAAGGATCACTTACTACAATGAAATTATCCATTTCTCTAGCAGCTTTTATCCAGTGATTTGCATTTGCGGTATTTTGCCAAGGATTATTAACTTGAACCCAAATGAATTTAATCAAGCCATCTTCTAAATCTCTCATAATTTTTACATATGGAGCACCCGGTTTTGGATTAAGAGTTTTTGCAGGAAGTTTCCAAATTTTTTCTGTAATTTCTCTGTGTTTTGGATTTGCCACAAGCATATCTGCAGGCAAACGATGACAGAATGTTCCAACCTCTCTCGCTGTTCCACAAGCACTTGGTTGTCCTGTAAGAGAAAAAGCTCCATTACCTGGTTTAGATTGTTTTCCAAGTAAGAGATGCACCATATAAGCTTGTTCATTAACCCAGCTTCCACGTGTGTGTTGATTAAAGCCCATAGTCCAAAAGCTTACAACTTTGCGATTTTTATCTATATAAAGTTTTGCAAGTTCTTGTAATTTTGCTTTAAAATCATCTAAACTCTCTTTATCATCACCTTTTGCAACCTTTGCAACATAATCAAGAGTATAAGGCTCTAAAGCTTTCTTAAAGTCTTCAAAACTGATTTCCCAATGAGTATCTGGAATATCAGCGTGTTTCATTTCAAGTTTATCCCCTACTTTTACGCCAAGATAACCTAAAGATACAGCTTCTTCATCATCTATGGTAATAACTTTTTGCTTCATTACTGTATCTTTTTCGCTTGGTAGGAATTTAGGGTGGTTTGGATTATTTCTCATACCATAACCAATATCTGCAAAACCTGTTGCGAAAATACAATGATTATCAACGAATTTTTTATCCATAGCTTCAGGATGATTGTAAAGAATTTCTCTAGCGATATAGTTCCAAATCGCTAAATCTGTGCTTGGTTTAAAAATGATTTCTAAATCTGCTATATTTGAAGTTCTGTTTGAATAAGTGCTTAAATTTACAATTTTAACTTTGTCAAGATTATTAAGCTTTTTATCACTCACTCTTGACCAAAGAACAGGGTGCATTTCAGCCATATTTGCTCCCCAAGTTACGATAGTATCAGTAAGCTCTATATCATCATAACAGCCTGCTGGTTCATCAACTCCAAAAGTTTGATAAAAACCAACAACAGCAGAAGCCATACAGTGTCTAGCATTAGGATCAATGTTATTGGATCTAAAACCGCCTTTTATAAGCTTAACCGCAGCATAACCTTCCGGAATGGTATATTGCCCACTTCCAAAAACCCCTATACCTGTAACTCCAAGTTCTTTATAGGTTTTTTTAAATTGCTTTTCCATTTCATCGAAAGCTCTTTGCCAAGAAACTTGCTGAAATTTTCCTTTTTTGTCAAATTCGCCCTTTTCATTGACACGAAGTAAAGGCATTGTAATGCGGTCTTCTCCATACATAATTTTTGCATTAAAATATCCTTTAATACAATTTAAACCACGATTTACAGGAGCAGCAGGATCACCCTTAACCGCTACGATTTTGCCGTCTTTTCTAGCTATCATAATTCCACAGCCTGTTCCGCAAAATCTACAAACGGACTTATCCCATCGCCATTCTTCTTCGTCAGCAGCAAAGCTCGGCACACTTAATCCTGCAACACTTGCAGCACTTGCAATAGCGGTATTTTTAATAAAATCCCTTCTATTCATAACTTAAATCCTCCTAAAGTGTCATATAAATTTTTTTAATTATATTACTTAAATAATAAATAAAATATTAAAAATAATATTTTTTAAGCCCTATTTTAAAGACTTTTTATGTCTTAAATTTTAAATTATAAAATAATAAAATATTAAGTGAAATTAAACAAGAAATCATTGAAATTCTAAAAATCTATTTTGAAAATTTTATATACGATATTTTGTAAAGAATTTTTATCTTAATGTAGAAGCTATTTTTAAATACAAAATTTTAATTTAGAAGTATTTTTCGTTTTGAATTTTATTATGCTTTGCGTGGATTTAAAATTTAAATCATATCCTTAGCTTTTTTAAAAGCTAAGGATATTATAAAATTTTTAAAGGTTTAAAAACTAAGCCTATCTCTTAAGACCATTAACAATACCAAGCATATCATCACTTGTTGTAATTGCTTTAGAACCTGCTTCATAAGCTCTTTGTCCGGTAATCAAATCTGTCATTTCCTCTACAAGTTGGACATTGCTAAGCTCGATAAAGCCGTGTTTGATTTGTCCTAAGCCATCTTGTCCAGCTATACCTGCAACAGGAGCTCCACTTGCACCTGTTTCTAAATAAAGATTATCACCCAAAGAATGAAGTCCCGCAGGATTGATAAATTGCACAAGTTCAATTTGTCCAATTTGTGTTTCTTCTTGTTCGCCTGCAAGCATTACAGAAACAGTTCCATCTGTTGCTACATTTATATTGATAACCCCTTCAGGCACAGTCATCTCAGGTATAAGTCTGTATCCGTCTGAATTGACTATATTTCCTTCATTATCCCTAGTAAATAAACCATTTCTTGTATAAGCTATGGTTCCATCCGGAAGCTGAATTTGAAAAAAGCCGTTCCCTGTAATTGCCATATCAAAACTATCTGTACTTGTAGATTTAAAATTCCCTGAAGTAAAGATTTTTGTTACAGCTGTTGGACGTGCTCCTAGACCTACTTCTATCCCTGAAGGAGAAAGAGTGGTTGCTGAAGTAGAAGTTCCAGCATATTTCATAACTTGATACATTAAGTCAGCAAATTCTGCACGATTTTTCTTATAACCTGCAGTATTAACATTCGCAATATTGTGTGAAGTTACATCAATTTGTGTTTGCTGTGCCATCATTCCTGTAGCAGCAGTATATAGTGATCTCATCATAGCTTATCCTTTAAATTTTATCGTGTGCTTGCAAGTTTATTGATCGCATCTTGGTTTAAATCATCCATATGAGCGGTCATAACTTTTTGATACATTTCAACCATTCTGTTGGCTTCAATAAGTGCTACCATTTCAGTAACTGGATTGACATTTGAGCCTTGAGAAAAACCTTGTCTTACTGAATTTGAATTTTCTAAATTTCTAATTCTTGTTAAATCATTGATTTTATAAACATTATCTCCGTCTTTTTGCAAGGCTCTTATATCATCAACTTGAGCAATAAATAGCTTTGAGTTATCTTCCCCATCAACAGAGATGCCGCCATCTTTATCTACATTGATTTGTAAAGCACCATCATTAATTTTAATGGTTGCGTTTTCTGGGTTATCAAAATAATTGCTATTTAAAACTTTATAGCCTTGTTTATTGACTAAATATCCCTCACCATCAAGCTGGAAATTTCCATCTTTAGTGAGTCTTATCTCTCCGTCCTTAGTTTGAACAAGATAAAAAGTATCATTTCTTGTTATAGCCAAATCCAAAGGATTATTTGTTGCCTTCATCGAACCTGTGGTAAAATCTGTATATTCTTCACTTATTTGCGGAACCCTATCAATTGTCGTATTAACAAATCTTGAAGCATCTCTTGTATGGTTTTCAATAGGAAGCTCATCTTGAACCTCTTTGAAAATTCTCTTAAAATCTGCAATTACAACATCATCTCTTTTGTATCCACTTGTATTGATATTTGCAAGATTATTGGTGATAACATCAAGTTTATTAAACTGAGTTACCATACCACCGGTTGCTTGATAATATCCATTCTGCATTTCTTCACCTGCTAAAATTAAATTTTAAATCATTAAAGCAAAGAGTGTTCCAATTTTCTAAAATTTAATTTTTAATATGCCGATTATACAAAAATTAAGTAAATTTTAGCTAAAATCAAAAGCTTTTTACTTAGAGTTACAAAAGGAGTTATAATGGGTGCTAAAAGTCAAGATAGTGAATTAGAAAAACTATTTAAGGAAAATCAAAAAGATTATCTCACTTATGAAAAAATTGTCAAATCTTTCATAAAGCAACCTAATTTAAGTACTACAAAAAAAATAGAAACCTTAGCAAAAAAATATAAGGTTCGTCTTTTTTCTGCCGCTGAAATTGCTCAAAAGAAAAATATTGAAGATGCAAAAAAACTTAAGGAAGAAAAACAAAAACTTCAAGATATAAGCTTGGAAAACGAATTTGACCTTGCAAGTGAGAATGATTTGCTTGAATGGAGCCGTTCAGATTCTCCTGTGCGTATGTATTTAAGGGAGATGGGACAAATTTCTTTGCTTAATAAGGACGAGGAAGTTGAAATTTCTAAAAAAATTGAGCTTGGTGAGGATATTATCATTGATGCTTTTTGTTCTGTGCCTTATTTGATTGATTTTATTTTAGATTATAAGGAGCCTTTGCTTAATCGCGAAAGAAGAGTTAAAGAACTTTTTAAAAGTTTTGATGATGAGGAAAAAAATGATGATAAGCTTGATGAGCTTGATTTAGATGATAATGATGAAAACGAAGATGAACTTGATATGGATAGAGAAGAAGATGAAAATGTAAAATCTAAAAAATTAAGTAAAAAAGAAGATGAAAGAGCTTTAAAGGTGATTGAAAAATTTAAAGCTTTAGAAAAAGCTAAAAAAGATTGGCTTAAAGTTACTAAAGATAAAGAAAGCGGAAATATTCTTTTGGATAAACTTAGCATAGCTTTTAAGAAAAATATACTTAAAGAAAAATTAATGGATCTTGGACCTACTTCTAAACTCATTTCAGAGATTGTAAAATCCATAGAAACAGCACTTAAAAGCGATGAAGAATTTGATAAAGAACTCAAACGTTTAGAATATCGTTTGCCTATGTTTTCTGACGAGCTTAAAACAAGACACGCAAATATTCTTAAGGATATTACGAAACTTAGTAAAGAAGAAATTACTGAAAAAGCTTTAGAAACCACTATGGTTAGCACTTATATGGAGATTAAGAAACTTTTTCAAACCAAAGAAGCAAGTGAAAAAAGTTTTGACTTAGAAAAAAATCGCTTGAAAGAAATTTTAGAACAGATTAAAAGAGGTAAAAAAATCTCCGATGAGGCTAAGGCAAGAATGGCAAAATCAAATTTGCGTTTAGTTGTAAGCATTGCAAAACGTTATACAAATCGAGGTTTACCGTTTTTAGATCTTATCCAAGAAGGAAATATAGGGCTTATGAAAGCTGTGGATAAATTTGAGTATAAAAGAGGTTATAAATTTTCAACTTATGCGACTTGGTGGATTCGTCAAGCTATTTCAAGAGCAATTGCAGACCAAGCAAGGACTATACGCATACCAATTCATATGATAGAAACCATTAACCAAATCAATAAAATCATTAGAGAACACTTGCAAAAACACGGTAAAGAACCTAATGTTAGTATTATTGCTAAAGAAGTTAATCTAAGTGTAGATAAGGTGAAACAAGTCATTAAAATCACCAAAGAACCAATTTCATTAGAAGCACCAATAGGCAGTGAAGATGATGGAAAATTTGGAGATTTTGTAGAAGATAGGACTTCGCTTTCTCCTATGGAACATATACTTAAAGATGATTTAAAAGAACAAATTGACGAAGTTTTAGATCAGCTCAATGACAGAGAAAAGGCTGTTATTCGTATGCGTTTTGGTTTAATGGATGATGAGAGTGATAGAACCTTAGAAGAAATTGGCAAAGAACTTAATGTTACAAGAGAAAGAGTAAGACAAATAGAAAGCTCAGCGATTAAAAAACTTAAACATCCTAAGGTGGGAAGAAAACTTAAAAATTATATTGAAGGTTGATTTTTATCAACCTTGTATGTTTTCTTCTGCTTTTTCGCTCTTTAAAGCTCTAATATGTTCAAAAAATATGAGCTTGCCGCTATGAGTTTTAAGCTTAGTAAAATCATTAATATCAAATTCTAAACAAAGCGCAGAAGAAGTTGGAAAAGAATCTAAGCATAAAGTGCTTAAAAGCTCTCCAAGTTCTTTAAGAACAGGATTATGCCCTATGATAAAAATTTCTTTAAAAACTTCACTAATATCTTTAATTAAATGATAAATTTGTTCAGCATTTGCCGTATAAAGCAAATCAATATAAGTGATTTTTGCTCTATCAAAATTATAAAATTTTGCAAGCTTTTTTGCCGTTTTTGCAGTGCGTTTAGCAGGAGAAGCAAAAATCATATCCGGTTTTATTTTATAATTTTGTAGTCTTAAAAAAAGTTTTTTTAAATCTTCTTTACCTGCATCATTAAGCTCTCTTTCAAAATCGCTCTTAAGCTCATTTTTTTCAGCTTTTGCGTGTCTTATTAAATAAATTCTTTTCATATTGCTCTCCTTAGTTTTGCTAAAATATAACCACAAACAAAACCAAAAATGTGTGCAAACCAAGCCACATTTATACCCATAAATAAAGGCACAAAACTCATTAATAAAATTGCTACAATAAGTCCTTTTGTTGCACTTTTATCCATAAAAGCATAAAATCCCATTAAAACACAAATTGCCCCACTTGCACCCACGATATTAGTATTTTCATCTAAAATATCAAAGGCAAAAAGCACATAAAAAGCACTAAGCAAAGAGCAAATGACGCCTCCTATAAAATAAAGCAAAAAGAATTTCAAAGCTCCTAAAAAACTTTCTAAAATTCTGCCAAATTGAAACAAGACTATCATATTTAAAGCCAAATGTGTTAAATTAGCATGCATAAACATAGAGCTTAAAAGTTGCCAAAAATATCCTTCTTTAAAAAATAAGATATTAAGCCCTAATAAGGCATAAGTAAAATCGTTTTGCACAAGAAAATATACCAAAACATTGGTAAAAATCAAACAAAATGTAATCAAAAATTACCTTATTTATAAAATAAAAAACTAATTGTCTTAAAATTCACATAAAATTCACATAAAATTGTTAAACTAAATTCTAAAATTATTTTTTAAATGGATTAAACTTTGAAATTTATATTTTTAGCTTTGATTTTGCCTTATATGCTGTTTGCTGATTTTATTACTTCTCCTGATTCTTTACCTGCTAGTGCAAAGGAATTTTTGCAAAAAAATTTTAATGCTGAAATTGGCATTGTGCAGGTAGATAAAAACGAATACGAGGTTTATCTTAGTGATGGCACTGAACTTGAGTTTAATATGGATGGCTCTTGGAAAGAAGTAGAATCTAAAGGCAATCCTTTAAATTTTAACATTTTACCTCCAAATTTAGCAGATATTATCAAAAGTGAATTTCCCAACACTTCAATGATAGAGATTAAAAAAAAGATAAATTACTATAAAATCAAATTTAACAATGGTTTAAAAGTTATTATAGACTTTAATGGAACAATTTTGGAAAAAAAGCTTCATAATTGATTACTATCAAAACTGCATTAAAGCTTTAACATCTTCATATTCTAAACGTTCTTTTTCAAGCAAAATTTCTGCAAGTTTTAAAATTTTATCTTTCATTGGACTTAGAAATTCTTTAAGTTCTTTTTTTTGCTCTTCTAAATTTAATTCTTCTACCATTCCAAAACTTAACATAAAATCAAGCAATTCTTTGATTTTAAGAAAATCTCCCTGTGAATTCGTATAAGTCTCATTATAGATGAGTTTCATTGCACTTGAACCCGCTAAATAAACTTTGATTTTATTCATCAATTCTGATTTAGACTTGATATTATGCTCATATTCTCTAAAGCGATCTTCAATGAGGGTAATTTTTTCAAAACCTATGTCAAAATAATACGCACTCAAAGCCTTTGCTGCTTGATAAGTGGCTTGAATTTTTTTCTCATCATCATTAAAACTTAAAATTTTTCTTTTACCCAAAAGCACCTTACTAAGAACAGCGTAAAAATCATTTTCTTCAACCAAAGTTGAATTTCTACGCAAAGCATTAATTGCAGCTTCATTGACTAAGGTTTCAAGCCCTGCTCCACTAAAACCTACACTTGCTTTTGCAATTTTACTTAAATTCACATTATTTTTCTTATCTTTCATATAAATCTCTAAAATTTTAAGCCTATCTTTAAAATCTGGCAAAGATAGAAAAATACGTCTATCAAACCTACCTGATCTTAAAAGTGCAGGGTCGATAAGTTCGATTTTATTTGTTGCAGCAATGACTATAACTCCGCTATTGTCCTCAAAGCCGTCCATTTGAGTTAGAAGCTGATTGAGCGTGCTGTCTCTTTCGACATTAGAAAGCTCACCTCTTGCTTTACCTACAGCATCAATCTCATCAATGAAAATAATACTTGGAGCCATCATTTTAGCTCTTGAAAATAGCTCTCTAACGCGTTTAGCTCCCATTCCGACATAAATTTCAACAAAGCTTGAACCACTTTGATAAAAAAATGGCACACCTGCTTCTCCTGCAACAGCTTTTGCAATAAGGGTTTTACCAACTCCGGGAGGTCCTACCATCAAAACGCCCTTTGGCATTTTAACACCGAATTCTTTGTATTTTTTAGGATTTTTTAAAAAATCAACGAGTTCACTTAATTCCAGTTTTACTTCATCTACACCTGCAACATCGTTAAAATTGATATTTGATATAACAGGCTTTATATTAGAATATTCTAAATTTGAGCTTTGTGGTGTAGGGTTTTTAGAAATTGGGAATTTTTCAAGTTGTTTTTTGCGATTAAAATAACCCAAAGATACGAGCAAGGTAATTAAAAATACCATTAAAATAAAGAAAATCCATAAACTATTATCTTGTTTAATCTCAATAGGAACCTTGTTTAAAAGCTCTTTTAAATCCACTCCTTCTTTAATAATCGCATAGTTTTCACCTGCAGCTTTAAGCAAAATTTTATCTTCTTCTATCACAGCTTTTTGAATGAGATTTTGGCTAAGAAGTCCTTCGTATAAATCCTTGTCAATGAATTTCGGTTCATTTTTAAAATACAAGATTGCAAAAAGCAAACAAAGTATCAAAAAAGAAATGAGTATGATTTTTTTATTTTTCACGAATTTTCCTTATAAATTTGCTTCATTAGTTTTCTCTTTAACTTCGTATTTATCAATACTTAGCCATTGTTTAGAGAGTTTTTTATCGCTTTTAATTTTAATTTTATTAAAAAACTGATCATATCCCTCATAAACACCATTTTTTAGACCTTCGACAAGAATTTCAAGCTTAACATTTTGTTTTTTTCTAAATTCATAATTATTTTTTTCCACTATATCTTTTAAAACTCGAAGTCTTTGTTTTGCTAAAACATTATCTATCTTACCTTCAAGCGTAGCAGAATGCGTATTTTCCCTTGGACTAAAAACAAAGGCGTGCAAGTGAGTAAGTTTAAAATTTCTAAAATTTTCTAAAGCTTCATTCCAAAGCTCTTCTTTTTCACCCGGATGACCTACAATAAAATCAGTCCCTAAGGCAAAACCTTTATTTGCCAAAATACTAAATAATTTTAAATCTTTGTCTGTGCGATTTTTTCTACGCATAATACGAAGCATTTGTTCGCTTGTATGCTGCAAGGCGATATGCAAATGCCTTTCAAGCCAAGTTTCGTCTAAAATTTCAAAAAAACTCTCATCAAGTTGAGATGGTTCTAAACTCCCAAGTCTTATACGTTTAACGCCTGAAATTTGCCCCATTTTTTGTAAAAGTTTTCCAAGACTTGTTCCCTCTTTTAAACCATAACTTCCTATATTTGTGCCGGTTAGGACAATTTCGCTATAACCATTTTGGACTAAAGTTTCAACTTGGGTGAGTAAATTTTCCTCTTTAACGCTTCTTGATTTGCCTCTAACGCTTGGAATAATACAATAACTACACTTAAAATCGCAACCTTCTTGAATTTTTAAAAAGGCTTTAGTGTGATTTTTGTATTCTTTGACACTATCTTTATCTATAAAATTTAAATTTCCTAGCTCATAAAAGCTTTTTTGAGTTTTTAAAAACTCATTGATTTTATCTTTGTGAGAGGCTCCTAAAACTCCAAAAATTTGTTTTTTATCTAAGAATTCTTTACCTTTAATTGCCCCACAACCTGTAAGTATGATTTTAACTCCTCTTTTTTGTAGGCTATTGATATAAGTTTTAACATCATTATCTGCACCATTAGTTACCGTGCAAGAATTAATCACAACAATATGAGCTAAATTCTCATCATTGATAATTTCATAATCTCTCACATAAGATTTTAAAAGCTCGGTATCATAAATATTTGTGCGACAGCCAAAGGTTTTAAAGAAAATTCTTTCTTTCAAGGCATTTCTCCTTGTTGGAATTCAAAATTTGTAGGAGTATTTTTTCCCAAATAAAGATTTTGGCTAGGATATGCAATTTTTATATCCTCGTGTTTGTTAAATTCCTTGATGATTTCTTTGCTTATCGTGCTTCTTAAAGCCAAAGCCGCATAAGAATTTGTCATATACCACGCTGAAATTCTCATACCCCAGTTTTCAAAAAACATAAAAAATCTAGGCTCAACCTTAAGGTTTTTAATGCTGTATTCATCTTGAAGTTTTAGCATTGTTTTTCGTGCAAGTTCTGTGAAATTTTTAGAACGTTGAGTAACGATATTTTCAACAATTTTTGAGGCTTTGTCTAAATTAGAATCAAAAGTTATAGTAATATCAATGCCATCAAGCACAGTTCTCATTCCGTGATGAGTATAATTTGCAATTAAATCCGTAAAAACATAGTTATTTGGGATAAAAATAATGCGTCCGCTACGACGATTTCTAGTATAACTCTCCCAAGTAATCTCTTCATAAATTGTAATTCTAAGAAAAGAAATATCAATAATATCTCCCACATAAGTAAAATCATTTTGTATAACTTTAATCCTATCTCCTACGCGAAAACTTCCACCAAATATAATCACACACCAACCAAGCATAGACATAAACATATCTTTCATTGCTATAGCTAAACCTGCAGAAGCAAAACCTAAAATCGTTACTAAATAAGTTATATTTTCTATATAAGCAAAAAGCAAGATAAGAAGAATTGTATTGACATTAATGAAGTTAATAATCTTAGCCGCTGTATAATAACGCTCACTATCTTTGATATATTTTCTTGCTATAAATTTAAGTAAGAAAGAAATAATAATGGTAAAAATTATAGTAACAAGTATATTAGCAGCTCTTATGCCTTGAATTTTAATCTCAACATTAACCCGAGCAATTTCCTCATCAATCTTTTTTTCATAAACTGAAAAAGATACCGTAGCAAACTGCAAAGCTTGTTCAAATTCGTCAAGTTTTTTATCTGAAAGTTTTAAGGCTTCTGTATTTTTTTTGTTTGGTTCAAGTGCTACAAGTTCTTTAAGCTGCGAATTTTTTTCACGAATTCTTTCAACTAAATTTTTAAAATCATTATATTTAAAAATATATTCTTCTTTTTCATTTCTTAATTTTTTAATATGAGAAAAACCCTCAATAATCGCCAAAGGATTAGTAATCTTAGGTAAAATTTCTATACTTTCAGGAGCACTAAGACTTTGGATAAAACTAGAATCTTTGTAGTTTTTTAGAATATTAAGTTGTTCTTGTAGAGCTGGGATTTTTCTTGTGATTTCATCTTTTTGAGCAGGAGTTAAATTCTTTTTAAGCTCTAAATTGAGTAAAATTAATTCATCGTTGATATTTTCATACTTAACAAAATTTTCATAAGAGGCATTCCAAGTATTTGCACTGATGATATCATCGAGATTTTCAATTTTTTGTTTTATATTTTCTATATCAGTACTCGCAAAAGCACAAACAAAAAATGAAAACAAAAATAAAATTTTTTTCATTGAAATTTTCCTAAACTTTTTAAAATCATATCCTTGCTAATATCCCCTTTAATAATACCTTTGCCAAGTCTATGAGCTAAAATAAAATTAATTTTTTGGTGATGGGTTTTTTTATCAAGGAAAAAGGCTTCATAAAATTCGTTTAAATCTTTGATTTTATAAGTGGTTGGAAGTTTAAATTTCTCTAGAATTTTTTCCACTCTTTCACATTCATTACGAGTAAGAAAACCTAAATTTAAAGCTAAAGAATTTGCCATATTCATTCCAATTGCTACAGCTTCTCCGTGGAGATAAGTCTTATATTGTGTTTGATTTTCTATAATATGAGCAAAGGTATGCCCATAATTTAAAAGCATTCTAAGTCCTGCTTCTTTTTCATCTTTTTCAACCACTCTTGCTTTAAGTTCTACACTTTTTGAAATGAGTGTAGTAAAAATTTCATCCTTGCAAGTTGCACTTAAAAAGGCGTTTTCATCAATGTTTTCTATAAAATCCAGCAATTTTTCATCAAACATTACAGCCATTTTTATAACTTCGGCTAAGCCTGCTTTAAGCTCTCTTTCATTTAAAGTTCTTAAAAATTCGCTTTGACAATACACAGCTTTAGGTTGATAAAAAGAACCGATGAGATTTTTGCCAAAAGCATTATTTACACCCGTTTTTCCACCTACAGCTGCATCCACGCAGGCTAAAAGGGTGGTGGGAATATTGATAAAATCAATACCTCTTTGATATATACTTGCTGCAAAACCCCCCATATCTGAAATCACCCCTCCTCCAAAGCTGATAAGCAAACTTTTTCTATCAAGTTTTGAATTAAACATTTGATTTAAAATTTCTTCTATACTTTCTAAATTTTTATATTCTTCGCCGTCTTTTACACTAATAATAAAAAGTTCTTTACATTTTATATTTTTAAGTAAAGAATTAAGGTGCAGTCCTAAAATTTTTGGATTGCTAAGGATGACTACTTTAGTATCAAATTCCAAAGAATACGGCTCATCAACAAAAACTTTGTAAGGGTTTTCTTTTAAATCAACTTCTATTTGCATTTTTTCTTCTTTTAAAAATTTATTTTAGCAATATTTTAACTCATTGGTATAAAAAGTTGGTAATTTTTTTTCATTTTATGATAATGTCTGTTTAAATTTGCACTTAAACTCCTACTAAATATCCCTCCCAAAAGTTCTTCTTTAAAACTTAAAAATTGAAGTAAATCCTCTCTGTAATGCAAATTTAAAAGAGGATTGTGGTCATTTTTATCAATGATTTGAATGTTTTTATCGTAAAGTTTTGACAAACTTTCAAAATATTCTTGCATATCTGCTGTATTTTTAGAATTTGGGTTGTAATGATATAAAGTAACTCCAAATTGAAGCTGTTTACTTAAATCCACAATCACATTGGCTTGATTTTCAAGTTCTCCCTCATCATCACTTAAAATGACTGATTCTTTTAAGTCTTTAAAATCCGTTTTTCCAATTTTTAAAATAGGAATTTTAAGCTCAAAAAGCTGTTTCTTTTCTCTTTCAAAAGATTTCATGTCGGTTAAAAACAAACCTATATCATCATTTTCTAAGAAGGATTTTAGATTCTTAAAATTTGTATTGAAAAAATCAAAAAATACATTTTCGCCTTGATCGGCTAATTTCTTAAGCTTTTCATAATTTTTATTTAATTTAGGATTAATAATTGTAATAAAAAATTTTTTAGCATTAGTTTTTTGAATTAAAGCTAAACCCGTTTCTATAAGGGTATTTTGCACTTTTTCACTCATATTTTTCATATCAATAAGAGTGAAAATATTGTTCCCAAAAGGCACTGGAAATTGTCCAGAACTTGCTTTGATATTATGAAAAACGCTTCTAAGGACAACAGGGTCTCCTACAAGCAAAATACTATCATTAGGTTGCAAGACAAAAGAAGGTCTAGCAAAATTGATTTTTGAATTTCTATAAATTAAAACAATACGCCATCTTTTTTGATGAATAGAACTAATATGTCTGTAAGCAAAAATTGAACCGATTGGAATTTTAACCTCCATAACCTCACCTGCTCCAAGTCCAATATATTGAGCGGTTAAAGCAATATTAGGCAAAAAACTTAAAAATCTATGACTTAAAGTTGTTCTCGCATCAATAAGGTCGCAAAGCTCATCATTAATATTAAGTCCCCAAAAATCCATAATGTTAATTTCTAATTTTGCATCTAAAGAACGCAAAGCCTCATAAGTTTTTTGTGTTTCAAACTCATCATCTAAATAGATAAAAGCTTGCCTATAAGGCTTTTTCATAAGAATTTGAAGTCGTGCTACACTTGTAGAATCAAAATTATGAAATTCCAAATATTCATTATTTTTAATATCAAACTTTATATCCTTCTCATCTTTGCAAACTATAGTGAAAAAATACTCTAAATTCTTTTCAAAACAAAGCCTTTCTAAGAAATGCTTTGATAAAATACCACCGATTATAATCAAAATATTATTCATCATTTTACTCCAAAAATTTAAGGAATTATAGCAAAATGGAATTTAAAATAAAACAAAATGATAAAAATGCAAGAGTTTGTGAAATAAAAACAGCTCATAGCAGTTTTTTAACTCCAATCTTTATGCCCGTTGGAACCTTAGCAGCGGTAAAAAGTCTTGATGCTAATGATTTGATGAATGAACTTAATGCCCAAATTATACTTGCAAATACTTATCATTTGTATTTAAGACCTACGAGTGCTGTGATTAAAAATTGTGGAGGTTTGCACGAATTTAGCGGTTTTAAAAGAAGTTTTTTAACCGATAGTGGAGGTTTTCAAGCTTTTTCTTTGAGTAAAAATTCTAAACAAAATGAAATAGGAATTGAATTTAAAAGCCACATTGATGGAAGCTTGCATCTTTTTACTCCACAAAGTGTGCTTGAAACTCAATATGATTTTAATAGCGATATTATGATGATACTTGATGATTTAATTGCGTTACCTGCAGATAAAAAAAGAGTAGAACTCTCTGTAAGTAGAACAATAAAGTGGGCAAAAGAAGCTATAACCTACCACCTAAAAAAGAAAAGCGAGGGCATAGGAATTCATCAAAATATTTTTGGGATTATACAGGGAGGAACAGATTTTGAAGAAAGAAAACGTTGTGTTTTAGCTTTAAATGAAATGGAATTTGATGGCTTAGCTATTGGAGGACTTAGTGTTGGGGAAGAAAATACTTTAATGTATGATACGATTGAAAATTTAATGCCCTTTATGGATAAAAATCGTCCGCGTTATTTAATGGGAGTTGGAACACCTGAAGATTTAGTTGAAGCGGTAAGTCGGGGTGTGGATATGTTTGATTGTGTTATGCCAACAAGAAATGCAAGAAATGGGACGTTTTTTACAAGTTTTGGCAAATTTAATATCAAAAAAGCCGAATTTATAAATGATAATGAAAGCATAGACAAAAGCTGTTCTTGCTATACTTGCAGACATTTTTCAAGAGCTTATCTTAATCATCTTTTTAGAGCCAAAGAGCTAACTTTTTTTCGTTTAGCAAGCTTACATAATTTACATTTTTATCTTACTTTAGTTAAACAAATGCAAGAAGCTATTTTAAATCAGCGTTTTGATGAGTTTAAAAAAGAATTTTACAGACAAAGAGACTTGAAATAAACTTAAAAATTTTAACGAGTGATTGAATTTAAAAACCTTTATAAATCTCTTAATCAATTTTGCAGATTTAAGCCCTAAACTAATTTAGGGCTTGAAAGATTATTTGAGATTTCTTTGAAATTATGTAAGATTATTTTTGAAGTATTTAACCTCAAAGAAATTTCAAGTTGAAAGTTTTGTTTTAAAACTAAACTCAAAGCTAAAAGCTTATGAATGAAAGGCTTTTATCCAAAAGAAAAAAGCTTTAGCTTTAAGTTTCTTTTGTGATAAACTGCCTTGAATGTTAAGCTTTAACTTAGTCTAAACTTCTCTTAAAAGTTAGGCTAAGAATTCTAGCCTTGCTAGAATTAAGCAAAGCTTTCAAGGAATTTGAAAGC
>JAFLRU010000109.1 GCA_022511325.1 Campylobacter sp. | reverse complement strand
GATAATTTAGAATCAAAAGACATAATAGAAACAATCAAAAAAGGCATTGAAGAATGTGATTTAATCATAGCTGATTTAACTTACAATAATCCAAATGTGTATTACGAAATTGGCTTGGCACAGGGGCAAAATAAACCCCTTATTCTTTTGTTTGACGAAAAAGCAACTGAAGAAAAAACAAAAGAAAATAAGCCACGATTTGATTTATCAACAATGGAGCATATTGAATATGATTCAAATAATTTAAGTAATTTAAAAAGCAAACTCAAAGAAAAATTAAAAAATATACTAAATAATATATGTGAGCCTACATGATGAAAACCTTTCTCGTTTGTGCATTAGAGCCTTCAGCAAATTTGCATTTGAAAGAGATTTTAAAAATTTATCAAAAAGAGTATGGAAAATTTGAGCTTTGTGGGATTTTTGATGAGCTTTTATGTAAGGAATTTGGACTTCAAACCAAGCCACTTTATAGTTCGCACGAATTTTCGGCTATGGGTTTTGTTGAGATTGTGCCTTTGATTTTTAAGGCTAAAAGAGCTATCAAAGAACTAACTAAGCTTATTTTGCAAAGTGAAAGTTTAAGCGAAAAACCGCCTTTAAATTTAGAACAAAATACAGCTCAAACCTTAAATTTGCAAAATTTAAATTCCAAAAACAAAGCTTCTCAAGTTTTAAATCCCCAAAGTTTAAATTTGGACAATAAGACCTCTCAAACTTTGAAAAAAAACTCGCCTCAAATTCAAAAAATTGACGCTGTGCTTTGCATAGATTCTCCTGCTTTTAATATTCCTTTAGCCAAGGCTTTAAAAAAAGAAAATTCCACAACCAAAAGGATTTATTATATTTTACCGCAGGTTTGGGCGTGGAAAAAAGGACGCATTCCTATCATCGAAAGCCATTTTGATATTTTAGCTTCTATTTTGCCTTTTGATGAGAAGTTTTTTAGCAAAAGCACTTATGTAGGACATCCGCTCTTAGATGAAATCAAAGATTTTAAAGATAAAAACGAGCGTGATTTGATACTTTCAAAAAAAGAGGAACAAAAAATCATAGCTTTTTTACCCGGCTCAAGAAAGAGTGAGATTAAACGTTTAATGCCTATTTTTAGAGAACTTAGTCAAAATTTCAAAGGAGAAAAAATCCTTTGTGTGCCTCCTTTTAATCTTAGCAAACTTGAAATTTATGACAAACTTGAGGGCTTTAAGATAGAAAGCGATACACCGAAAGTGCTTAAAAAAGCGGATTTTGCTTTCATTTGTAGTGGCACAGCGACTTTAGAAGCCGCTATTGTTGGAACGCCTTTTATCCTAGCTTACAAGGCAAAAAAGATTGATATTTTTATTGCAAGATTGTTTGTGAAGCTTAAACATATAGGTTTAGCAAATATTTTTTGTGATTTTGCGGGAAAAGATGAGCTTAATCCTGAATTTTTACAAGAACAAGTGAGTGCTAAAAATCTTTTTGAAGCGTATTTAAAATACGATTATAAGGCGTTTTTTGCTAAACTTGATTTTTTAAAAGAATATTTAAAGTTTGGAAGTGCAAAAAATTTGGCTAAAATACTGAATGAAATTTAATTCTGAAGGAAAAAAATGCAAAAAGAATTAATGAGTCAATTTGGCTACGATAAAATCATAGAAGAACTAGAAAGGCTTAAAACCAAAGACCGCCCAGAAGTCGTAAAAGAAATTGATATTGCAAGAAGCCACGGAGATTTGAAAGAAAATGCTGAATATCACGCCGCAAGGGAAAAACAAGCTTTGATTGAAAGCCGTATAGCCGAGCTTAGTGGGCTTTTATCTCGTGCTGAAGTGATTGATCCTTCAAGTTATGAGCACGAAAGCGTGAAATTTGGTTCAAGTGTTGTGATTATGGATATTGAGAGTGAAAAAGAGAGTAAATATACTCTTGTAGGTATTAATGAAGGGGATTTAGAAAAGGGTTATATCTCAATATCTTCACCTCTTGCAAAAGCTATGCTTGGCAAAAAAGAGGGAGACGAGTTTAAAGTGCGTTTGCCAAAGGGCGAGAGCGAATTTGAAATCATTTCAATCACTTATGAACCCCTAAATTTTTAGGTTTTATGATAGAACTTTTAAATGGAGCGATTTTCATCGCCGATGCCCACGAAAATGATGAGAGAAAAGGATTTTGGGAATTTTTACAAGCTTTAAAAAAAGATGAAATTGTAGCTTCGCAACTTTTTCTAATGGGTGATATTTTCGACTTGCTCATCGGCGAAATTTCAGCCACACACGACTTTGCAAAGCCCTATATAGAACTCTTAGAAGAACTTGCGGATAAAATGGAAATTATTTATCTTGAAGGCAATCACGACTTTAACCTTTCGCTATTTTTTAATAAAGTAAAGGTTTTTAGTTTAGAAAAACAAGCCTTAGTTTTGCATACAAGTAAAGATAAAAAATGTGAATTTTACCTTGCACACGGAGATATTTTTCTTAATCCTTTTTTAGAATTTGCTTTGAAAAGCTTAAGAAATCATTATTTATTATCTTTTTTAAATTTTCTAAATTTTATAAGTTTTAACCTCATTTCTAGGAGTATTTTAAAAAAACAAAAACAAAAAAATTTATTTTTTAAGATAGAAAATTTTGAACTTTTAGCAAGAAAAAGATATGAAAAATTTAAGGCAAATAAATCTTGGGTTATAGAGGGGCATTATCATCAAAATTTACTTTTAGATGAAGAAAAAATTAAATATTTTAACCTTGCTAGTTTTGCATATGAGAAAAGTTTTTTTATAGTAGAATGCGAACAAGAAATTAAATTTCGAGAATGCAAACTTAGGGGTCAAAATGTTTGATGAAAATATCGTAAAAACGGGTTCAAATGAAATGGAGCTTGTTGATTTTCGTATCTTTAAACAAGGACAAGACAAGGTTTATGAAGGAATTTATGGAGTCAATGTCTCTAAGGTTAGAGAAATTATCAA
>JAFLRU010000108.1 GCA_022511325.1 Campylobacter sp. | reverse complement strand
GTGAGCAAATATCATCTTGATTATGCTTGGGTTTTACTTGGCTGTATTGCTTTATTTGCTTTTATTTGGAGTCTTTTTACACTCAAAACTCTTAATCCTGCTCAAAAAAAACAAAGTGAAAATAAAAAATTTAAAATTTCTTATTTTTTATGGCTGCTTGTCATTTCTTATTCACTCAATGCGATTGCGTATTTACCACACACACTTTTTTGGGTGGATTTTTTGGTAAGAGATTTAAATTTTGACATCGTTTTAGCCGGAGCTTCTTGGGCTTTTTTTGGTATAGGAGCAGCGTTTGGAAGCTTAGGTAGCGGGATACTTGGTGATAAAATCGGCTTTAAAAATGCTCATATTATCATTTTACTTTTAAAAGCTCTTTCTTGTTTGATTGCAGGATTTTATTTTATATTTCCTCAAGATTTTTTGCTTTCTGCACTCAATGTTTCAGTTTTTTTGATGGGTTTTACAACCACAGGAAATGTTGTTTTAACTAATGCTATGGCTTTAGAGATTGTAGGAAAAGAGTATTTTAGTCAAAGTTCAAGCTTTTTAACCCTTGCTTTTGGATTATTTCAAGCCTTATTTTCTTTTGCTTTCACTTATAGCTTAAATTGGACAGATTATGCTACTTTATTCAATATTTGCGTGATTTTACATATACTTAGTGCTTTGGTGCTTTTGCCGATTAAAAAACTTTCTTAAAAAGCTTTTTAGTCTATTTTTTGTAAAATCAAAACTATGGAAAAGAATAAAAATTTAAAGCTTTTTTTAGTTTTAGTAAGTATAGATTTTTTTGCTTTGATTTACGGCATTAATTCTCTTAGCATAAGTGAATATGAGGCTAAAATTTATTTTGGCGAAAAGTCTTTGCTTTATTATATCACTCATTTTGGCACCTTTGTTTTGGGACAAAATGATTTTGGTTTAAGGCTTCCTTTTTTATTTTTTCATTTTTTAAGTTGCATTTTGCTTTTTTTACTTGCCTTAAAATATACAAAGACCCAAAATGACGCGATTTTCGCTCTTTTGCTTTTTATTTTATTACCCGGTTCGGTTGCAAGTGCTTTGCTTGTAAATGAAGCCTCTTTAGTTATACTCCTAAGTCTTGCTATACTTTGTGCTTACGAATATAAAAAGCAGATTTTATTTTACTTGCTTTTAATCCTTGCATTTTTTGTAGATAAGTCTTTTAATATCCTATTTTTAACCTTTTTCTTTTTTGGAATTTACAAGAAAAATTCCTTACTCTACACGCTTTCTTTAGTGCTTTTTGCTTTGAATTTGTATTTTTATGGTTTTGAAGTTGGAGGGCGTCCTAGAGGATATTTACTTGATACTTTAGGAATTTTTGCGGCTTGTTTTTCACCTCTTATCTTTGTTTATTTTTTTTATGTGATTTATCGCCTTAGTTTTAAAGAAAATAAAAGTTTGCTTTGGTTTTTAATGAGCGTAACTTTCATCTTTTGCTCTTTACTTTCTTTAAGACAAAAGCTTTATTTGGAGGATTTTTTGCCCTTTTGTGTGATTAGCACTCCACTTCTTATTAAAACCTTGATGGAATCTTACCGCGTGAGACTTCCTGAGTTTAGACTTAAATATAAAATTTTTATACAATGTAGTGTGATTTTTTTGCTTTTTTGCTATGTTTTGATTGTAGCAAATAAAATTTTGTATTATTTTATAGAGCCTAAAAGGCATTTTGCTAACAATTACCATTTTGCAAAAGAACTTAGTATAGATCTTAAAAAACAAAATATTAATGCTTTAAGAGTAGATAAAAGCTTGCAAGAAAGGTTGAGATTTTATGGGATTTTAGATAGCAATGAGTTTTATCTAAGAAGCATTAAAGATAAAAAGGATTTAAATCCAAATGAAAAAACTATAGAAGTGAAACTTGGCAACTCAACTAGAATTTATCAAGTCAAAAGCTATGAAAAAGGCATTTAGTCTCTTAGAACTTGTCTTAGTCATACTCATTTTAGGTATAATTTTAAGTGTGGCACATTTTGATTTTTCAAAAGATAGACTTTTAGAAGGAGCAAGGCAAATTCTAAATGATATTATTTATGTTAGAACCTTAGCAATAATGCAAGAAAATTTTAGGATAGAGGATTTAGCTCTAGCAAAAAAAGAATGGTATAAAAGCAGGTGGCAGCTTTATTTTATCAAGTCAAGTTCAGCCACGCAAAATGAACAAACTTATACTATATTTTTAGATAAAAATGGCGATGGGAATGCAAATATAGGAAAAAGTGCGGTAAATTTAGATAGAGAAATTGCTGTAGATTTGATTAACCCTAGAAAATTAATGAATTCAGGGCAAAGTGGAGTGATTTCTAAAGATGATGAAAGGGCAAATAAAAGATTTAATATAGAAAAAAATTTTGGCATTATCAAAGTCGAATTTAAAGGTTCTTGCTCGGGTGCAACGCGTATTGTTTTTGATGAGTTTGGAAGACTTTATTCTCCTTTGAAAAATGCAAAAAGCACCTTTGATAAAAATCTTGCTTTAAAAGATGAAAAATGTATCATAAGGCTTTTGCATAAAAATCAAAAAAAGCTTTGCATAATCATAGAAAATTTAAGCGGTTTTGCTTATATTCCCAAATTTCAAAGTGTAAATAAACAAAATATTGAGCTTAAAAATGGAAAAATTAAAGAATGCTCTGAGCTTTAAAATTTAAATTTTATTTACAATTATACGATATAGTATCAAAGTCTAAAAAATATATGCATAAAATTTATAGACTAAAATTATACAAAAAAAGAGGAGGGGAAATGGAAAAACAAACCCTAGGAGTTTTTACAAAACTTTATCTTAGCTTTGCTTTTATTATTTTAGCTATGCTTTTCATAGCTTTTTATAGTTTTATGAAAGTTAATCAGTTAGATTCAATCCTTAAAACAGTTGTTGAAGAGAATTCCTTGCTTTCGCGTCAAGCGATTGATTTTAGAGGAAGCGTTCACGACCGCTCGATTTTGGTTAGAGACGCTGTTTTAGCGACTCATAAACAAGATCTCCAAAAAACTTTAGCACAG
>JAFLRU010000107.1 GCA_022511325.1 Campylobacter sp. | reverse complement strand
TTATTTTGCTTTAAAAAGCTTAGCAAACTTTCTATTTCTTTGCCTTTTTCAATTTTTTCTTCAAGTATGTAACTTTGTTCTTTAAGCCCTACATCTTGATTAATCCCAAAAATATAAACTATGCCTGTAAGTGCAAAAATAAAGGCACAAGGTAAGAAAAAAAGACTCAAATAAATGTGAATTTGTCTAAAAAGCTTATTCTTGTTCATTGTTTTTCCTTTTTTAATGTAAAAATTTATGAAATATTTTAATGAAATAAAGTGAAATCAATGTGAAATTTAAGAATGAAATTTTAGTTCTAAAAAGAAAGCTCCCTAAAATTTAGGGAGCTTGGAATTATTTTTTATCTACATAAGTGTAGTTGTATGGATTAAGATTTTTATCATCTTCTAAAAGTTTAGCTGGTGGATTGCCATTAATATTTTCGTGTTCATAATAGCGATCTCCTGCTTTATGTCCGTTCATATCCACTTTATAGCGAATTTCACCCGGATTTAATTTTTGCATATCTTCAAAACCTAAAGTCGAAGTTTTAAAATCTTTAATACCATTCGCAGCAGCTATTTCAACAAGTTTAGCTTGTCCTTGTCTTGCCATATCAACCGCTTGTAAAAGCATTCTTGAAGCTTCTCTAGGATTGTGGAAACCTGTTGAGTTTTCAGCACCCACAAAATCTGCTCTCATTTGAGATTTTCTATGAAGTTCTAAAACATCTTTTAATTCCGCACTGATTTTTGCAGCATCAGGCTTACCATCGCTTTGGTATTGTTCTAAGCCACCTAAAGCTTCGCGTAAGTTTTTAGTATCATTGATAAGGCTTACTATGCTGTATTCTGCAGATCTTAAATCATAAGCAACTGAATTTTGAATATCTTTGATTTGTGATTTAAGATATTCTTCGCTTTGAGTATGGCAAGTTTTACACGCAGCATTGATATTTTGCAAAGGCGAAGTAACATTATGTTGAGTCATTTTCTTAGAACCTTTTCTAATATAAGGCATATGACAATCCGCACAACTTACACCATTAGCAGCGTGAACGCCCCCGCTGAAAAGCTCACTTTCAGGGTGTTGAATCTTAATCATAGGAGCTCCTGTGATTTTATGCACCCAATCTTTATCAAACACAGCACGAGCTTTTTCATAATAATCATCAAACATTTCAATCCTAAATGGTTGTCCTTTTTTCCACTCACCCCAAGGGAATACAAGTTCTATACCATCAACTTCAATTTCAGTTGGTTTATTGCCATCTCTCCAAGAATCAATTTCATCATAAGTTTTTTGAGTGCCGTTCCACCATTTTTTAGAACTATCACTTGCTATGCTTTCACCTATAACTTTAACTTTTTGTCCTGTTGGTCTAAAATAGTATTCAACGTGGCATTGTGAGCAAACAAGAGTTCTCATTTCTTCTCTTGAAGCTTTAACTCCTTGAACTGGATCAGGTTCATAACCTCTAAATTTAACCAAAGCATTGATTAAAGCTGGACGAGTAAGTCTTAATTCCATAGTATTTGGAGCGTGGCAATCCGCACAAGTTACACCCATTCTTTTTCCGCCGTGTGGTCCGCTATGTTCAGGAGAGCCTTCTTTCATTCCATTCATTGCAGGAATATTTTTAATCATAGTCCAATATTTTGTAGAGTTAAATGCTACCCAATCATTTTTAGCAACATTTTTCAAAAGCCAAGGAGTCCAACCACTATGGCAATTCATACAGGCAGTTGGTTGTCCACCAAATGCTGCAAAGCCGTGTGCATTTAAGAAATCTTTATTGTTTCTTGCTGTATCCATTTGATCCACTTGAACCCAAAAATGTCCTCTTTCTTCATTTGCATCAAGTGAGAAAGGATATCCTGCCCAAAGTAAAGTAAGCTGTGGATAGCGTATAAGTTTAGAATAAGATAAATTTCCACCAAATTCAGTTGGAATAGGCTGCTCTGTTTCAACTGTAAGATACATATCAAGATAATCTGGGAAATTTTTACCCCATTCATCAAAAGTAGGATTATCATCACTAAGCTCAACAATTTGTTTGCTAGCAATTCCGCCTAAACCCTCTTGCTGTTTTTGGCTCACATCATTATTAAGCCACAAAATGCCGCCGATCAAGATGATTAAGATAATTATACCGAAGTATAAAACGCCTTTTTTCTCCATATTAAGAAACCTCCTTTAAAATTAAAATCCTCTTTTGTGCCCAACACCACTATGACAGGATACACAGCTTAGGCTACTATCTGCGTGTGGTTTTGAAGTCGCATTGATTGCTACTGCTGCATAATCAGAATGACAGCGAATGCAGTTTGCTTGAACCATTTTTTTGCTTTTTTCACTTGCGTCTAAATTTGTTGGCAAGGTATCAAGCTTAAAAGTAAAAGCATAAGCGTGTCCTAATCCACTTTCAGCCTTAGCTATCCATTTATCCACAAAATTATGTGGTAAATGACATTCCACACAAGTTGCTCTTGGCTCTCCAGCTACCTTTTTAGAATGTGGGGCTGCTAGATAATCATTATAAACCTCATTCATAATATGACAATTATTACAAGATTCGCTTGCATTACTAAGATATGAAGTGCCTTTTGCATTATAAAAAGTATAAAAACCTACTGCAAAAAAGACAAAAAGTAAAATCAAAAAAATGCCTAAAACATTTGAAGAACCTGTCTTTTGACCCAAGATATCCTCCTTAAAGACAAAATGATTTATTAAATATGGATGAAATTATATAACTTAATTGTTTAAAGATAATTTAAGGATATATTTAGTCTTTATTTAAATAAATAATTTTTATGAAATTTCTTTAGGTTTTAGCAAATATTTGTTTTATTCTAATAATTTTAAATAAATTTAAAATAAACAAATGCTAAAATTCATTGATTAAAAACTGCAAAAAGGAGAAATTTATGGAAACTAGTCCAGATATGTTTTTAAACAGGGAACTTTCTTGGCTTAGATTTAATTCAAGGGTTTTAGACCAATGTTCAAAAGATTTACCTTTACTTGAAAAGCTTAAATTTATCGCAATTTATTCTACAAATTTAGATGAGTTTTATATGATAAGGGTTGCAGGACTT
>JAFLRU010000106.1 GCA_022511325.1 Campylobacter sp. | reverse complement strand
CCCGAAAGATTATGAAAATATTAATTTAGATGAAATTTTGGACGGGCTTAGTGATGATATACTCTTTAAAATTTTAAATGTAGAGTTTTTGCATAAAGAAATGATGAAATCGGCTTTAATCGCAAAAGAGGAACTGCTAAGAATGAGACTTTTAAGAAAAGAGGGGCAAATAAATCCTGTTATAATCGCAAGTGCTGAAAAATACAATAATATTTTAAGTTCAATTCAAAAAAACCTTTATGATGATAGAATTTTAAGTAAGGCTTTAAATAATCCGCTTGAAAAAGAACTTGAAAACTTAAGCAACGACCAGCTTTTAAAGATAATCAACGAAAACGAAAATTAACACTACTTTTTAAACCGCTTTAGTTATAAAAAATATGATAAATAATAATCATTATCAAAATATAAGTAAGAATTAAGTTAAGTTAGGCTATAATTCTAAAGTGTTTAAACCACTGCTTAAAGGCTTGATTTGAGTTAGGAGGTTTGAAAAAATGTTAGAGTTAAATTTATGTTTAATTCTTTTGATTGTGTTAATCTTAGCTATGAAAAACTAAGAAAAACACTCATATAAAAACTTTCAACTTAATTATAGCTTTACCACGCTTAAGGTCAGTTTAAACACTTTTTAAAATTTACAAATCAAGCTTAAAGCGTGGTTAGGCTTGAGCTTACACCTTTTAACCCTTTTTTTAAAAAAGCTTTTTTGTTAAAGTTTCTTTGCTTTTTAGACATAACTTTTACTCCAAAAAAGAGGCTTTTTTAAGCCTCTTAAATCTTTTAAAAGCGTTTGAAGTGCAGCTTGAGGCTGATAAAACACGAGGCAAACTCTTTTAAAGGATTTTTGAAAGTTTTAAGGGGATTTAAAGGACTTTACATTCAAAGCCGTTAATCACAAAAGAAACTTAATGCTAAACGCATTTTTTCTTTTGGATTAAAGCTTTTCATTTTAAAGCCCTTTAAATCTTAGAGCTAGGATAAAGCCTTTTTTGCAAATGATTTTAAAATCTTAGTTTAGGTTTTAAAACCGCTTTTAAAGGAGTAAAAAAATTAAATGTTAAGCATAAGCGATTTAAAAGAGCTTTACGAAGCGGATAAAAAACACAATGAGCTTTCATTAAGAGAATACGAAGAAGCTAAAAAGTATTATCACGGCGACCAGTTACCGCCAAGTGCAAAAGCCATTATCGAGCAAAGAGGACAAAGCCCGATAGTAGAAAACATTTTTAAGCTCATCGTTAATAAAATCATAGGATACAAAGCACAAAGTATCAGTGAAATTAAAGTGAGCGGACGACAAGAGCAAGATAAGGACTTAGCAAACCTTTTAAACGATTTGCTTAAGCTTTTTTCACAAAATCATAACTACAATAAAGAAATCATTGCAAGGGATAAAGAACTAATCTTTGGTTTAGCAGTGGTTGAGCTTTGGATAAAAGAAAATAAGAATGCAAATTATGAAATCGAGCTAAAAAATATTAATCCAAACACCTTTTTAATCGATAGATTTTCGCAGGATAAAAACGCAATGGACGCAAAGCGTTTTCATAAAAAAGTCAATGTAAGCTATAATGATTTTATAGCAAAATTTAATAAAATTCCTCATAGTGATAATATCACAGCCAATGAAGAAGACAAAAGAGCTTTAATTACAGAAACTTGGATAAAAGAGGACGAGGGATTTTCCCGCTATCTTTGGCAAGAGCAAGGGCTTTTAATATACGAAAAAACCCCTTTTAAATGCGGAAAACACCCCTTTATCATCTGTAAGTATCAAATCGACGAAAAAGGGCTTTGGTATGGGATATTTAGAGATATTAAGCCCTTGCAAGATTATGTAAATTTTGCTGAAAACAGAATGGCAAATATGATGGGTTCAATGAAAGCTTTTTTTGAAGAAGACGCCGTGCTAAATGCTGAAGAGTTTATCGAACAGGCGAGTTTTGATAATGCAATCGTAAAGGTTCGAAGCGGGGCTTTAAAAGAGAATAAATTTCAATTTATACAACACCATAACGATATTGCGACTTTAAGCCAAAAAGCAAATGAAAAACGCAATTTAGCAAAAATGCTAAGCGGTTTAAATGATGAAGCTTTAGGACTTGCAAATAATAGAATGAGTGCAAACGCTGTTTCGCAGAGGAAAGAAACGGGTTTAATGGGTTTGCAAGAGTATTTAAATGCTTGTGATGATATGGATAGGCTGATTTTTGAAAAAGTGATTTACTTTATCACGCATTATTTCGATAAAGAGCAAGTTTTTAAAATCACCGATGAAAAAACGGGGGAACGCTATTTTAAAATCAATGAAAATCAAAACGGAGAAGTTCAAAATCAAATCAAAGTAAGTGAATTTGATTTGATTTACAAATCACAAATCAAAGTGCAAGGACGAGAAGAACGCTTTGCTTATTGGAGTGAAATGTTTAAAACCATTTCAAGCGTTAGACCTGATTTAATCAGCGACATTTTGCCTTTAATGCTGCGTGATACAGATAGCCCTGTAAGCGTGGAATTAGAGGAAATTTTAAAGGCAAAAGATGAAGCGTTAGAGCAAGCACAGCAGCCAAACGAAACCGAACAATTAAGAATGCAGCTTGAAATTGAAAAGCTAAACGCTCAAATTGCAGAATTACAAGCTAAAGCTAAAAAATACAGCTCACAAGGTGATTTAGCTACAGGCGTTGCGATGAGCCAAACTTTAGATTTACAAGAAAGGGCTTTAAATCCGCAAAATGAAAGCGTAGAAAACGCTAAGTCTATGCAAAAAGGCGGGATTGATTTAAGGTGAAAGCACAAAGAGTTAAATCAATTTTTTATTAAATTTCCCCAGCTGAAAACTAGCATAAAATATTAATAAATAATACAAAAAATTAATAATTTAATGTTTTTTCTTTCCAGCAAAAACATTAAAATTTGTTTTAAAACTCTAAAAACTCTTTAAAGGCTCGTTTGAGATTATCTAAGCTTTGCAATTTCGCTTTCAATTCGTAATTTTCCTTTAAAAGCGTTAATGTAGCCTTTAAAGGCTTAGGCAATTCCTCGTCATTTTTGTTTATTAGGTTGCTTAAAGAATAGGGATTATATCCTATGCATTCGGCTAAATCTTTATAAGTTAAATCG
>JAFLRU010000105.1 GCA_022511325.1 Campylobacter sp. | reverse complement strand
TCTAAAAATATATTCGAGAACAAAAAGAATTCTTTGCTAGAAACCTTGCTTAAAACGATATGATTATTAGGTGATTTTTATCAAAATTCTATTCCCCAAGTGAAAGTCTTATCAATTCTTTTGCAAATTCCATAGTGGAAAGATTAAGAAGACTAACAAGTCAAACAAGAGTGGCTTGAGGGTTTTGTTTAAATTTTTAAACATTTGAAAAAATAGTATTAAAAATTTATTATGGTTTTAGATTAAATAATTTGGAGCGGGAAACGAGATTCGAACTCGCGACCCCAACCTTGGCAAGGTTGTGCTCTACCCCTGAGCTATTCCCGCAAAAAGTGTGATTATACCTAAATTTAATTAACAAAATCAAAAATTTTTTATGCTTAAAATTTGCATTAAGATAATTTAAATTTTTTAAGTAAAATTGTTTTTAAAACTTATAATAAAATAAAGCTTAATTCCTCGCCTTCTTTTAACTCATTTTGATTTTCATCACTAATGAGTAAAAATTCGCTTTGAATTAAAGGTTTTATCATACCTGAACCAAATTTATTATCGTTAGTGGGATAGAAAAATCCGTTTTTTAATCTCCCTAAGACAAAATTATTTCTACCACTTTTAAGTTTTAAAGTCTTTCCCATTTTTGCAAAAATTTTAGGCTCGTTATCTAAATTTGCACATAAAAGCCTTAAAATTTTAAGCCCAAAAATAAAACAAGCTAAGTAAGCTGCCATAGGGTTTCCAGGCAATACTAAAACAAATTTAGAATTTTTTTCATAAAGTTTTGTTGGTCTTGCGGGTCTGGCTTTTAGTCCTTTAAAAACTGCTTTAAACTCAAGTGAATTTAAAGCTTCTTCCATAAAATCAGCCTCACCCACACTTGCACCACCGCTACAAAGCAAAATATCAAAATTTTGCTCTTCAAAAGCTTCTTTAGTCGAAGCTAAATCATCTTTGATGATTCCAAGATAGCTTACTTCACAGCTTGGACTAGAAAACAAAGCGTTTAAAGCAAGAGCATTGACATTATAAATGTTATCATCATCGCAACTCTCCCAAGCTTCTTTAAGTTCATTTCCACTTGAAAAAATTCCTATCTTTACCTTTCTAAAAACCTTGATTTTGTAAAGTCCTTGAGAGGCTAAAAGTGCAATTTTAGCCGAAGTTAAAAGCTCACCTTTTTTTAAAATCAGCTCACCTTTTTTAAGTTCCTCACCTTTATAACGATAAGCGTTGTTTTGCTTGATTTCCTTAGAAATAATAAGCTTCCCATTTTGTAAATTTTCATCTTCAAGCATTAAAATCGTATCAGCATTTTTGGGAATTTTTGCCCCTGTCATTATCTTATAACACTCGTTTTTTTCAAGCTTATAAGTTTTTTTATCTCCTGCAAAGATTGTTCCTTTGATACTTAAAGGTTCGTTTTTATCCTCATAATTAAAAGCATAACCATCTAAAGCAGCATTATCAAAACTTGGTAAATCCTTTTTTGCTCTTAAATCCTCATACAAAAATCTCCCTTTAGCATTTTCTAAAGAGATAAGTTCAAATTCATTCAAAGTTTTGATTTGTTTTTCTAATTCTATCAGGGTTTCAAAAACATTTTTCATTCTTCTAACCTTGTGATTTTAGCTCCTAGGGCTTTAAGTTTACCTTCTAAATTCTCATAACCCCTATCAAGATGATAAATTCTATGAACACGACTTGTGCCTTTTGCGGCGAGTGCGGCTAAAACAAGGGCAGATGAAGCTCTTAAATCTGTTGCCATAACATCAGCGGCATTAAGTTCTTTTCCACCCACTATGGTTGCGATATGTCCGTTAAGTTTAATGTCTGCACCCATTCTTAAAAGTTCGCTTACGTGCATAAAGCGGTTTTCAAACAATCTCTCATCAATGATACTTGTGCCTTTTGCTTTAAGTGCTAAAGCCATAAATTGTGCTTGCATATCGGTTGGAAAGCCTGGATACTCGCTTGTTATAATCTCAACAGGCTTAATTTCTTTCGCAGGAAGTAGGGTAATGCTATCTTTTTGAGTTAGAGTTTCAAAGCCCATTTGACTAAACTTTGATAAGATAGCATTTAAATGGCTTGGAATAACTTTTTCGAGAGTGATTTTAGAATTGACAATTGCTCCCGCACAAAGATAAGTTCCAGCTTCAATTCTATCGGGTATAACAGCAAATTCTTTGAATTCTAAAAGCTCACCCTGTGTGCCTACAATCTCAAGTTCGTCGCTTCCTATGCCTGAAATTTCAAGTCCAGCTTCTTTTAAAATCTCACAAAGTTGCACGACTTCAGGTTCTTTAGCAACATTAATCAAACGCGTTTTACCCTTAGCAAGAGCTGCTGCCATAATGATATTTTCACTTCCTGTAACTGTGATTTTATCAAAAATGATTTCAGCACCTTTTAAATTTCCACTTGCAACCACATAACCTTGCTTAATTTGTATATTTGCACCCATTTTTTCAAGAGCCAAAAGATGTAAATCAATAGGTCTTTGTCCTATGGCACAACCTCCCGGAAGTGAAACCTCGCAATTTTTAAATCTTGCTAAAAGAGGTCCTAAAGTGAGTATAGAAGCACGCATTTTTCTAACGATATCATATTTAGCTGTGGTTTTATTTAAAGTGCTTGTATCCAAAAACACTTTATGATCTTTAAATTCAGCCTTTGCGCCTAAATTTTGTAAGAGATTAATTAAAGTTTTAATATCTGCAACACTTGGAACATTAGAAATGCTCACTTCATTTTTTGCCAAAATGCTTGAAACTATCAAAGGTAAAGCTGCATTTTTTGCTCCACTTATCTCCACACGCCCACTAAGTTGATTAACGCCTTCTATCTCTAAATAAGTCATATTTTTCCTTGTTCAAATCTAAAATCTTAATTATACACTTTTTTAACTTTTATTAATTATAATTTAAGTCTTTTAAGGAGAAATTAATGCTAGGGATTTTTTTGGTTTTGCTTGGAGGAATTTTTTGGGCAATCAGCGGAGCTTTGGCTCAATATCTTTTTAAAAATAATTTAAATGCCGAACAAATAAGTTTTTATAGGCTTTTTTTCACTGGAATTTTGCTGATAATCTTTAGCTTCAATACTCAAAAAATTAAACTTTTCACCTCTAAAAAAGAAATCGTTTCTTTAATTATATTTGGATTTTTTGGATTATTACTTACTCAATATAGTTATTTTAAGGCTATATTTTATACAGACGCAGGAACTGCAACTATGATACAATATTGCGCACCCGTAATTATAAT
>JAFLRU010000104.1 GCA_022511325.1 Campylobacter sp. | reverse complement strand
TAATATTAATGCTGCCAAACAAAGCATTCCAAAACAAAAATACATTGATATAAATTTAGATGATATTATGACAGGTAAGGTTGATTTTGCAAGTATATTAAAAGGCTATGCACAAGATGGTTGGCTTGATGATGATATTTATGCTTATGAAAATGGTGTCAAATGGCAAAATTCTGCCATAGGCTATGGTGGAGCTTCTTTTGATAGAATGTTTGAACAAGCTAAGGCTAATGGTTGGAGAGCAAGTAGTTCTAGTATAGATGATTATGTAGGTTCTATTATGGAGAGATTTAAAAATTTGATGAATCAAACAAGAGTGGCTTGAGGGTTTTGTTTAAATTTTTAAGATTAAAAAATAAAACAATGTGGATTTAAAAGTATAAGTTTTCACCTTGCAAACTTATACTCTAATCACAATTTAAATTGCTTAAATTTAAATACCAAGCAAAAATATCAAAATTACAAAACAAGCATAAAATCGCTCTTATCTTTGACAAAAACAATTCAAAATTTTAATTTTAATCCATATCCAAAACTGCACCTTTGCTTGCATTGCTTACAAGTTTTTGATACATTCTAAGCCACCTTGAGTTTAATTCTTTTTTAGGAGCTTTGTAAGCAGCTTTTCTTTTGGAAAGTTCTTCCTCGCTTAAAAGTGCATTGATAGTATAAGAATCCACATCAATTTCTATCTCATCTCCGTCCTCTAAAAGTCCTATAAGTCCCCCTTCAGCTGCTTCAGGCGAGATATGTCCCACACTTAAACCTCTTGTTGCTCCACTAAACCTTCCATCAGTAATAAGTGCTACATCAGCACCTAAACCCATACCCATTAAAAGACTCGTTGGACTTAGCATTTCTTGCATACCCGGACCCCCTTTAGGTCCCTCATAACGGATTACACAAACATCACCCTTTTTCACTTTGCCTTTTATAATGCCACTAATGGCTTCATCTTGAGAGTTAAAACACACGGCTTTTCCTTTGAATTTACGCTCTCCTATAATTCCAGCTGTTTTTATAACACAACCTTGTTCGGCTAAATTTCCAAATAAAATTGCAAGTCCTCCAACCTTTGAAAAAGCATTGTCTGTTTTACGAATGATTTTTTCATCTTTTATTTTTGCATCTTTAATACGCTCTTTAAGGCTTTGCCCTGTGATAGTTAAAGCATCAAGCTCAAGCATATGGTTTTGTTGTAAAGAAATTTCTTTCATCACAGCACTGATTCCACCCGCATCATCAATATCTTTCATCGTAACGCTTGGTAAAGAAGGAGCAATTTTCGTAATATGTGCAGTATTTTTGCTAATCTCATTAAGCTCTTTAATATCAAGTGGAACTCCAGCTTCTCTTGATATAGCAAGCATATGAAGAATGGTATTAGAACTCCCACCCATTGCCATATCCACAACCATAGCATTTCTAATGGCTTTTTGGTTTATAATATTGCGAATTTTAAATTTCTCATCTAAAGCAATCTCGCAAATTCTTTTTGCTGCTTTTCTTAAAAGCTCCTCTCTTTGCGGAGTTTGGGCTAAAATAGTCCCATTTCCTTCCAAAGCTATACCCATAGCCTCGCAAAGCGTATTCATAGAATTTGCAGTGAACATTCCCGAGCAAGAACCTCCACTTGGACAGGCTTTGCATTCAATATCCTTAAGTTCTTCTTCGCTGATTTTTTGAGTTTCATAAGCTCCAACAGCTTCAAAAACACTATTAAGCGTGAGTTTTTCACCTTTTTTACTAAAACCTGCACTCATAGGACCCCCACTTACAAAAATCGTAGGAACATTAACTCTTAAAGCACCCATAAGCATTCCCGGAGTGATTTTATCACAATTTGGAATACAAATTAAAGCATCAAGCTGATGAGCATTCATAACACTTTCGACAGAATTTGCTATGATTTCACGACTTGGTAAAGAATACAGCATACCCTTATGCCCCATAGCAATGCCATCATCAATGCCTATGGTATTAAACTCAAAAGGCACGCAACCATTTTTGCGAATTTCATCTTTAACAATCTTAGCATATTCGTTTAGAAAAAAATGTCCCGGAATTATGTCTATATAACTATTTGCTACCCCTATAAAAGGCTTATCAAAATCCTCATCTTTCAAACCACACGCTCTTAACAAAGAACGATTTGGGGCCTTTAAATGTCCTTTTTTAATTGTATCACTTCGCATAAATTTTTCCTTTATTTGAACTTATCAACGCTTTTAAAGTATAAGCATTTTAAATAAAATTAAGTTTAAATTATGCTCGCTTTAGGTGTATTTAATCTTTATTAATAAAATAAAGTTAAAATAATTTTAAGATTAAATTTACAAAAAGGACAAATAATGAAAAAAATCGCTTTCTTACTTCTAATTTTTGCAAGTTTTTTATTTGCAGCAGTAAATCTTAATACAGCAAGCAAAGAGGAGCTTCAAAGTCTTAAAGGTATAGGTGAAGCAAAGGCTGAAGCTATTTTAGAATACCGAAAAGAGCAAAATTTCACTAGTATTGAGGATATTAAAAAAGTCAAAGGTATAGGTGAAAAAACCTTTGAAGAAATCAAAGACTCTATTTCAGTTGAATGAGTTTTTTTCAACAAATAAAGCTAGAGAACTTGTTGGCATAGATGAAGCAGGACGCGGAGCTCTAGCAGGCCCTATGATGATGGCAGCTTGCAAACTTAAATGCGAGTTGCCAAAACTTATGGATTCTAAAAAACTTAGTGAAAAAAAACGGGAAGAATTTTATAAGCTTATTACTTGTAATTCAGAATTTTTAATCCTTGCTTTTTCAAACGAACAAATCGACAATCTAGGGCTTAGTCTTTGCCTTAAAAAAGGACTTGAGATTATCAAAGCTCATTTTAAACACTCCACTTTTCTTTACGATGGCAACACAAATTTTGGGGTGAGTGAAATTAGGACCTTAGTCAAAGCGGATTCTTTAGTAAAAGAAGTTAGTGCCGCAAGTATTTTGGCTAAAGTAAGTAGAGATAGGGTTATGAAATACCTTGCTAAAACCTTTTCTTGCTATGAATTTGAAAAACACAAAGCTTACGGCACGAAAAGACATAAAGAACTTATCACTAAATTTGGGGTGTGCGAAATTCATAGAAAAAGCTTTAAACTCCTTTAATTTGAAAAATTCAAAGATTAATAGCAAAAGCAAAGTTTAAAGCTCATTAATTAGGATTTAGTTTTTAGGCTTTTATATCTATATTTTTCAATTCATTATTTGATTTATCATCATTAAATTTTGCTCCAAAAAGAAGTTCGAGTTGTTTTTTTGTATCAAAATGATTTTCTAAAAGCTTTTTTAAAAACTCGTTTGTTATATTGTTATCTTTATAAGTTTCTTTGTTTTTGCTTTCACCTTGTATGGGTTTAAAGTTTTCTTTTTCTTGTTTGTTTTGAGTTTGTGAAATTTCAGTATCTTTTATCATCATTTT
>JAFLRU010000103.1 GCA_022511325.1 Campylobacter sp. | reverse complement strand
GGTAAAAAATAAACCAAAACATACAAGCTCAAATTAAAATTACAAATTTGAAAAACTCTAAATTAAAAAACTTTAGCAGAAGCAAGTCTTAAAATTTCAAAAAATCCAAATCAAGAAGCTAAGTTAAGAGTGTAATTAAAATCTGTGCTGTTTCTTTGATAAGCATTAGCCACGAAAGCCTTAAAATCTCTATTTATATTGTTATTTTCTCTATTATTATTATTATTATTATTATTTTGCTCGTTTTGAGAATTTCCACTTTGGTTTGAATTAGAAAATTTTCATTTTCGCTCGAATTTTGTTTGGCTTCCTCTGCCTGTATTTTCATCGCTTCAGCTCTTGCTTGAATCTCCATTTTTGTAGCATTTGCAGCGACTTTGTAATCTTGAGGACTAGGATCAGCCGGTGCCATAGCTGCAGCCACGATTTGTCTTGCGATAGCTATGGTTTGTTCGGGTGTATTTCCTTGTCGCATTCTTATAGGAACTTCACCAGCAGTTGCATACATTTGATTGTCAGGTCCTCTAGTGTAGCTAAAGCTTGCCGCTCCTGTAAGTCCTCCACCCGCAGCTTGATGAGCCGCTTCGTGAGCTCTGACATTTCTATCAACGCTTTGAAGTTCTCTTAAGGTTTGAAGCTGTTTTGTGTCGAGTTCTACGCCATTTACCATTTGAGTTTGTTTATTATTTTGATTTGAACTTTGTTCCCCGTTTGAATTTTGTGTTTGTCCGTTGTTTAAAGAATTTGAGGAAGTTTTATTATAATAATCGTTGTTTAAACCATAACTAGCATTGTTAATTTGCATAACTCCTCCTTAAATCTATAATATCAAAATTTATATATTTTACTAAAAATTAACATAAAAATTTATAAAATTTACAAAATTTCATAAATTTTATTTTCTAAGGAAAAGTGATGTTTTACGAAAATGATTTGATTTACATAGAAAAAGAAGAAGCTCAAGTGCCTTGGCTTAAAATTTTTACCAAAGAAATTTACAAGGAACTTAGTGAATGTCCTAGTGCTTTGCAAAAAGAATTATTTGAAAAAATTTTACTTTGTGAAAAAGCTTTAATTGAATTTTACAAACCTGATAAAATCAATATCGCTTCATTTGCAAATTATGTTCCAAGAGTGCATTTTCATATAATGGCACGTTTTAAAGAGGACGCCTTTTTTCCTGAATGTATGTGGGGAAAACAACAAAGGGAATTTAAAGATTTAAATTTGCCTAATTTTAGTGATTTTGTGATTTTTCTTAAAAGCAAACTTTGTTAAATAATCATTATTTTTTCATAGATAAAATTTCCAAACCTTAAATAAACTAAAAACAAGGAGAAAAATGATGAAAAAAATTCTTTTAAGTTCGCTTTTAGCTGCTTCTTTACTTAGCAGTGGGCTTTTTGCTAAAGAGTATGTTGTAGATAAAGCTCATACCGATGTGGGCTTTAAAATCAAACATTTGCAAATTAGCAATGTAAAAGGAAATTTCAAGGATTATGATGCCGTGATTGATTTTGACCCACAAAGTGCAGAATTTAAAAAACTTGAAGCAAAAATTAAAGTTGCTTCAGTAAATACAGAAAACAAAAATAGAGATGACCATCTTCAACAAGATGATTTTTTCAAGGCTAAACAATTCCCTGAACTTACTTTTGTGATGAAAAGCTATCAAAAAATCAGCAATGAAAAAGGTAAAATGAACGGAACTTTAACTATCGCAGGTGTTTCAAAAGATATTGTTTTAGACACTGAAATTGGCGGCACAGCGAAGGCAAAAGACGGCAAAGAAAAAGTAGGATTTTCTTTAAATGGGCAAATCAAAAGAACAGAGTTTAATTTTGCTCCAAGTAGTTCGTCTATGACTTTGGGAGATGATGTTAATTTAAATATAGAAGTTGAAGCTAACGAAAAATAAATCTTTAAAACAAAAGCTAAACTAAAAAGTTAAATAAAAGCTCTCTCGTCTAAAAAATTTAAAAGCCTAAGATAATCTTTTTCTTAGGCTTGCAATATTTTGTTCTAAATTTCTTTCGTTTTCTTGCCAAGCAATTTCAAATTCCATTTTAAATTTCTCATTTTCAAGCTCAAATTCAGTATTTTTAAGTAAAGATTCTAAAAAGCCAAGATGATTTAAAGCCTCATTTTTATCCTTGAAAATTAAAATAAAATCATAATCCACGATAAAAATTCTTGCCTTAAAACGGCGTAAAATTTTAGCAATTTTCTTCAAAATGAGCTTAGCATAAGCTTCTTTTGTTCGTTCTAATTCTTTAAAATGAAGTAAAGCAATGATATAGTAGTCTTTTCCCTTTACAAAGCGACTTAAATTTTTAGCATTTGGTAAGAGGGTTAAAGAGTCAAAAAAAGCATTTTTATAAACCTTATATAAAAGATGAAAAACAAAAATCAAAGAAGCGAATTCAAAGAATGCAAAAGTATTTTCAAACAAAAATTGAAAATACATTCCAAAAAAGGCAAAAAGCAAGTAAAATTCCTTTGTTTTAAGGCTTTTTATCAATAAAACCAAAGCCATAAAAATGAAGAAAACTAAACCAAGCTCACTCATAGGCTTAAGAAAACTTAAAAAATGAAAATCCAAAAGTGAGCTATTGAAATTTGTATTTGGAGCTAAAAACACTCCAAGGATTATGATAAAAAATAAAGCCAAAACTGCAGAGATATTTTTTTTATCTAAAATAAGCAAGGTATCTTTTCTAAGAACTAAAAAGCAAAAAATTAAAGGCAAGAATAAAGAATTAAACAAATGAGCCTGAAAAACACTTGTATAAAAATAAACAAATCTTGCCTGTATCAAACAAAGACTTAGGAAAAAAATTTTTGTATTTTTAAAATAAAAGGCTGAAAATAAGGAGAAAATTTCACAAATTATACTCAAAATACTACAGAACTCAAACAAAGCAAACCTTTAAATAAAATAAAAACTAATTTTACTTTAAAAAAGCTAATGCTTTTAAAGCTCATTTTTTATCTCTTCATCTAAATTTAACAATTCCTCGTAATTTTTCTTGCTTTGTTCCAAAAGTTCATCAAATTTAAAACCAAGCATAACAATGCGGTAAAGATTTGGTTTGTATTTACGCCAATTATACAAAGTGCTAACATCAATACCCAAATGATACGCCATATCTCTTTTGGTTTTTTTCGCCACTTGATTTATCCTTAGCTTTTTGTTTAATTTTACTTCAACAATTCTTTATAAAAAACACTTGAAATATTCAATGATTTTTATAATATTGATTTAATATTTCAAATATTTTTAAGTAACTGTGTGGAATAATTCAACGAAATTTAAAAAATATAAGGAGTTTAAATTTTTATAACAAAGATAGTTTTGTAATGGTAAAAGGCAAATACTACTTTACAAGGAAAGAAGTTGATTGAATTTTCTATGTTTTTAAACTTAGCATAGCAAATTGAATTGAGTGGTTTGCGGATTTATTCCTTATGGGTAAAAA
>JAFLRU010000102.1 GCA_022511325.1 Campylobacter sp. | reverse complement strand
TGGTTGTAAAAGAAGCAGCTAAAATACCTTGTTGAATACTTCTATAAAGTTCTGTGGTTTCATTTGAAGAACTTTTATAGTTAATAGTCAAGATGGTTCCAATAGATAAAATAAATACAATCGATACAACTGAAAGTATTTTTGCACCTAAAGTCTTGAGCATAAACATAGCGAATCTCCTTGCGTTTAAATCTAAGTTAAAACCATATTTTACTTCATAAAATAATTGAAAGTAAAAATTTTGGATACTATTATACCAAAAAAAAAAAAATGAGAGTATAAAATAACATAAAATTTATACAAAAAAGATTATAATTTCAGCAAGGCTAAATTTTACAAGGATTTTGATGAAAAATTTTTTTTTATTTTGCTTGATGAGCGTGTTTTTGTATGGGGAAAATTTAGTAAGTGTAAGCATTCCTCCTCAAGCTTTTTTTGTGCAAAAAATCGCAGGAGATACCCTAAAAATCAATACTCTTATCACTCAAAATTCTGATGAACACACTTTTGAGCTTAAACCCTCCTTAATGAAAGAACTTGAAAAAAGTGATATATATTTTACCATAGGCTTGGAGTTTGAAAAGTCTTTTGGCTCAAAATTTAAAGAAAATTTCAAGAATTTAGAATTTGTAGATATGCAAAAAAATATCAAACTTAAAGACTTTGACGAAGAAAATTCCTACATCAAAGACTTTTCGCACAAACATTCCCATAAACACAAACACCAAAAAGACATTCATACTTGGCTAAATCCTCTTTTGGTTAAAACTATGGCAAATACAATTTATGAAGCTTTAAGTCAAAAATATCCGCAAAACAAAGCTCTTTACGAAAAAAATTTAGAAAATTTTTTAAAAGAACTTGACGCACTTAATGCAGAACTTCAAAACGAATTTAAAGACATCAAACAAAGAGAATTTGTAGTCTATCACCCTTCTTGGGGGTATTTTGCCTCTGCTTACAAACTCGTGCAAATTCCTGTTGAAATCGACGCAAAAGAACCAAAAATCAAAGATTTGCAAAGGCTCATTAGCTTTGTTAAGCAAAAAAAGATTCAAGCTATTTTCGTTCAACCTGCTTTTCCTGAAAATGCTGCAAAAACCTTAGCTAAAGAATGTGATGCAAGGTTAATTTATATCAATCATCTAGCATTTGATTGGGAAAATGAACTTAAAAAAACTGCAAAAGCTTTAGCTCTTAGTTTAAGGTAGATGATGAAAGTTTTTGAAATTTCAAAGTTAAATTATGCTTATAACGATGAGCTTGTTTTGAAAAATATCCATTTAAGCTATGATACTAAAGATTTTTTAGCCATTATTGGACCTAATGGGGCAGGAAAATCGACTTTAATTAAACTCATTTTAGGCTTACTCAAAAACAAAAACAACAGCATAGAATTTTTTTCTTTTAACAAAAAAGATATAGGTTATGTTCCTCAATACACCTTAGCTAATCCTAATTTTCCTGCAAGAGTGCTTGAAATTGTGCTAATGGGTTTAATCAATAAAAAAATTCTAGGTTTTTACACAAAAAAGGACAAAAAAAAGGCTTTAGAAGCTTTAGAAAAAGTCGGTATGAAAGAATTTTGGGATAAAAAAATCAGTGAGCTAAGCGGAGGACAAAGGCAAAGAATTTTCATCGCTAGAGCTTTGGTTGATGAATGCAAAATTCTCATTTTAGATGAACCCACAGCAAGTGTGGATAGCAAGGGTGCAGTGCAAATTTTTGAGCTTTTAAATGACTTGCACGAAAAGGGTATCGGTATAATCGTAATCTGCCACGATATTAACCTCGTGCTTGCTTACAGCGACAAAATTGCGTATTTAGACAAAGAGCTTTTTTTGCATTCAAATACCAAAGAAAAGCAAAGGGGTATGTTTTTAAAACATTTGTATGAAAATCACTCCCATTTTTGTGCGGTGGAAATGAGCTTAAATTCTTGCCCTAGTGATTGTAAAGACAGAAAAGCTTGTGAAGAAGAATTTGCAAGGAGACAAGCCGCTCGCTCGCATTTTAGCAATATCAACTTTGCGAACAAAGGAGGATTTTTAAAGCAAAATTCTACCTTAAAAAGCCCTTTTAAAAGTCAAATTTCTAATCTTGAGAAAAACAATGCTTGAACTTTTAACTTTTGATTTTTTTAAAAATGCACTTTTAGCGGCGCTTTTAGTGAGTATAGCTTGCGGGGCAATCGGGGTTTTGATTATGATAAATCGCCTTTTTTCAATGGCTGGAGGCATTACTCACGGAGCTTTTGGGGGCATAGGCATAGCCTTTTATTTTTCACTGCCTATTTTACTTAGCACGAGCGTTTTTACCCTATTTTTGGCATTTTTACTCGCTTATTTAAGCAAACATTACGAACACCGAAGCGATAGCATAATCGCTGTGATTTGGGCGTTTGGAATGGCTCTTGGTATTGTGCTTATTGATTTAAGTCCGGGTTATCAAAGTGATTTAATGGCATATTTATTTGGCAATATCTTAGCAGTTTCAACTTCAGATTTACTGCTTATGGGCTTTGTAGATAGCGTGATTTTAGTGCTTTTGGTGCTTTTTTACAGACAATTTGAAGCCCTTAGTTTTGATAAGGAATTTAGCGAGGTTAAGGGTATCAATACAACTTTTTTTTACTACCTCTTAATCGTTATGATTACCCTTTGTGTAGTCATTTGCATAAGACTTGTGGGGCTCATTTTAGTGATGGCTTTGCTAAGCATTCCTAGTTTTATCGCAGAAAATTTTACTAAGAATTTAGGGCAAATGATGATTTTATCTGCATTTTTAAGTATGCTTTTTTGCGTTTTAGGGCTGATATTAAGCTATTATCTAAATGTTGCAAGCGGTGCTTGTATCATCATCTTAGCTTGCGTGGGTTTTGCTTTGAATTTGGGATTTAGGGCTTTTAGTAAGAGCAAATAGAGGAAAGAAAGCGAGTTTTAGCCTTATATCATTAGCTTTAAATGTCCATTCTTTATTTGAATCCCATTCGTTTTTTAAATCTTTTGTTCGCTCACATAAAGGATAGATAAGAATCACTTCCTTAGCCTTATATTTACTCGCATAGGCAAACATTTGATACAAATCACCTTGAGAAACCCCGCTTTTCTCATCAATCAGCTTGCCTTTTTCATCTCTTTGAGAGCTTGGAATTTTCCATTTTGTATCGGCGATGATGATTTCTCTAGAGTTTTCATATATCACAATATCAGGCTTAAGCTGAAACAATTCTCCGCTTTCATTGCTCTCTTTAAATTCTATAAGATACTTGCTTCTCTCCTGCGTTTTTACCTCGAAATTTTTATTTTCTGCTGCGTATTTTTTCAAATGAAAAGCGACAAAAGATTCAAAAAGCTTTTCCATAGGAAAGAGCAGGGCAAAGTTAATAGAGTCCCCACTATAAGGCGCAAAGCTCTTGTGCTTTAAAAACACCTCGCACCACTGCAATATGAGCTTATAGGCACTAAAATACCTTGATTGGTGGCATTTATCAAAATCTGCTTTTATATTGTGGCTTGGTGGAATTTC
>JAFLRU010000101.1 GCA_022511325.1 Campylobacter sp. | reverse complement strand
GGCACCAAACCTTCATAATCGCTTGGTTTTGCATAAGCATTGACATTGAGTAAAATATCGCAATTATGAGGCTTAATTTCATCATCAAAGCTTAGAATTTTCACCCCAGTTTCGTATTTTATGAGTTTTTCATCATCAGCATTGATTCCATAATGATCGATGATTAAAAACTCAAAATTCTCATCTTTAATCAGATTGATAAGTTCATAAATACTTTCACTTTCTAACTCATAAACGGGATAAGGAAGTTCATCAATCAAAGAACCTTCTAAATCAAGGCACGCAAAACTTACATCTTCATATTGCTTAGCGAAAATGAGGTCGCGTTTAATGTGTCCAAAGCCGATTTCACTTGAGCTATCGCTTCTAAAAAGAACTTTCATAATACCTTTTTTCTAAAAATTTTGTTTTTACATTAACCAAAAAACCATTAAATTTAGATAAAACCAAATTTTCTTTCCCTTAAAATACCTATAAAACCAGATTATTATTAGTGTTTAAGTGGCTAATTTTAGGTTTTATTTTAAATTTATAATTTTTATTTTAAAAACCACAAAATAAGCTCATTACAAAGGTAATTTAAATCTTTAAAAAGTTTTTATCTTTGATTTTCTTGTTTGATTTTAAAAAGCACCTTTGCAAATTCTAAATCTTGAGGCGTATCAATATCGCAAACTAAAGCTCTTGGCAATAAAAACACACTTGAATGATTTTTGAACATAAAATTTTCTTCAAGCCAAGCTGAAGCTTTTCCAAAATAAAAAGCCCCTGCATCGTGATAAGCCTTCGTTAAATCCTGACTTCTAGCAAAATATTTACTTTCATCAAACATATAAATTCTTTGCTCTTCATCAAGGTAAAAAGCCCTTTGAATCGGGTAGTCAAATTCAGTCGCAGAAAATAAAAATTTATAATCTTTAAGAATAAAATTCTCGTAAGCTGTTTTTAAAATTTTTGCATCAATGAGTGGTGCAGTTGCATAAAGACAGCAAACATTATCATAATTTTGCCCCAAATCTTTAAGTTTAAGAATAGTATTTTGTATAACTTTAATGCTTGAAGTATAATCATCACTTAATTCTTTAGCTCTCACAAAAGGGGCTTTTGCTCCGTATTGTAAAGCCACTTCAAGGATTGTCTCATCATCACTTGATACAATCACTTCATCAAAAACGCCTGAATTTAAAGCATTTTCAACACTATAAGCAATCAAAGGCTTGCCTAAAAAATCAACAATATTTTTTTTAGGAATTCTTTTAGAGCCTCCACGGGCGGGTATAATACAAAGATTTTTCATAGTAAAATAAGCCTTATTTTTTATAAAAGGCTCATTTTACCGCATTTAAGTTAATTTTTCTTTAAAAATTTAAAAAATCTCCTACTGCTCGGACGAGTTTAAAGGCTTCGGCGTATTTTAATCCCACTCTCATTCCTTGATATTTTGCATTAAGCCTTATGCCCTCAAGACTTCTAGGATGTGGAAATTCGCAAAGCTCGGATTTATAACACTCCATAGCTTTGATTTTATCTTCTAAAGTTTCACTTATATCGAAAAATACATTAGGTGAAAAGCTCGTAGGATAGTTCCATTCAGTTGATGAAAGAACCTCAAAACTATAAATTTGCTTAACGCTTTCATTTTCCAAAGGACGCGTGGCTGTGATCACGGCTTGGTAAGTAAGCTGATGGTCGATATTTAAATCTTTTTCAAAATGTGTAAATATGATTCGGGGTTTTAAAAATTTTTTGATTTTTTCTATACTTTTGATGATGTCTAGCAAATCGACTTGATCAAAGCGATTGTCCGGAAAATTTTCCCTAAAAATCTGTTTAATCCCTATGCTTAAATTCGCCTTTTTAAACTCATCATCAAGCTCCTCTAATTCCTCAATACCCCCCCCCCGTTTTCATCATATCTGCTTGTTTTTCCTTCTCCAAGCACGAGAGTATAGGCTTCATAGCCTTGTTTGATAAGTTTTGAGATAGTCCCAAAACAACCTAAAACCTCATCATCTGGGTGTGCTGCAACGATTAAAATTTTATTTTTCATAGATTTCAAACCTTCCTATAAGTTTTTGATTTTTACACTGAACTTTACTCAAATCAAGCTTAAAATTTCCAAATTCTAAAAATGCTTTAGGATAAGTTGGTGCATCAAGCATTCTTATAAAATTATAAAGTTCGTTTAAGTTTGGATTTTGCAAAGTGTTTAAGCAGCTTTGCTCGGCTTTTCTCCTTTTAAATATGATAACTTCGCCCTTTTGAGGTTTTGCTTTGATAGAGGTTTTAAAAAAACGAGGAATCATCTTAAAAAAGATGAGTTTTGAAGCTTTTTTATAAATTTGTTCAGCACTACCTTTGGAAATATCAAGGCTTTTTTTAAGATAAATATCTCCAGCGTCTAATTCTTCGCAAACTCTAAGAGCTGAAATTTTAGTTTTTTTAATATTTCTTAAGATTAAATTCTGTAAAGGTGAGCCTCCGCGTCCAAAAGGCAAATCACTCATATGAAACACGATACATTCATAATTTTCATAAAGTTCTTTAGGGATATAAAAAGACCAATGTGGAAAAAAGATATATTTTGGCTCAATCTTTTTCACAAATTCTAAGCTTAAATCCTGCTCTTTTTGAACAAGAAAAAAAGAAAATTCGGGGTAAAGCTCTCCTAGCTTTTTATAGTTTTTTATATTCCAACTTTTTAAAGTGGCTATGATGATTTTTTGCTTCATTGATTTGAGCCTTTATTCGGTAAAATGGCTTAATTCCTTAGTTTTTATACACAAAGCATTCTAGGCTAAAGTTGATTAATATTTTCTTAAAAGTTAATTTTGCGTGATGAAAGTTTTAAGTCTCTTAAAATCCAAATTTAAAACTTAAAGCATTGAAATAATTCCTGTTTCAAAACTTGCAAGAAAGATGATTTTCTTAATCCTTCTCCCGTTTTTACTTAAAGGAGAGTTATTTATGTTTTTTAATAATATTAAAATCTTATCAAGAATAGCTTGAATTATTATTTAAAACTCTCTATTTTCTGATGTTTATCTATCAAACCTTGTTTTGCAAGAAAGCAAAACAAGGTTATTAATTTTTAAGAAAAATGTGGTTTGATTTTAGAAATCCAAGCATCAATTCTAGCTTCGGTTTTATCTTCGTGGTTATCATTATCTAAAGCAAGACCAACAAAATTTCCATTGACAACCGCATCACTTGATTCAAAAGTATAACCCTCTGTTGAAACTTCTCCTACAAGATTGGCTCCCGCATTTTTTAAATGCTGTGCAAGCTTTCCCATACCTCCACAATAAGTATCAGAATAACTTTCACTATCGCCCATTCCAAAAACAGCAACAGTTTTTCCGCTAAGTTTTAAGCTTGAAAAATCAAAGCCGTCCCAATCATCTTGTAAATCGCCACTTCCCCAAGTTGAAGTTCCACAGATGAGTTTATCATAAGAATTTATTTTATCTGCATCAATATTAGCAATGTTTAAAACATCACTAATTCCAAGTTTTGAAGCGATTAAACCCGCTGCACCTTCAGTATTTCCCATAGCACTTCCATAAATCA
>JAFLRU010000100.1 GCA_022511325.1 Campylobacter sp. | reverse complement strand
CAGTTTGAATTTCCATACTTTCTTTAATTTCATCAAAAGATTTACCATCAATGAGCATCATAATTGCATTTTTAAAAAATTCGTTTTCAATTTCATTTGTTTTAGATTCTAAAGCCAAAAGTCCGTCTCTTCTTGCTATAATAGCGTATTCTATGATTTGAGCAATGGTTTGAGAAAGATTGACATTGGCTCCTTTGAAAACTATTCCAAGTTCTGACCAAGCGGCTTTTACAATTTTTTTATGGGTTGAAGTCATCGCACAAAATGCTGCTGTTGGCATCACAATCAAAAACGAAGAAAGGTGGATAACGTGTATAGGATTCCCCCCTTCGAGTATATCCCCAATACTAATGCTCGTTACCGCAAGCACCATTCCAAGTATAGTTGAAAGATCCATATGATAATTCTCCTTATTTTAATTCACCCCAATTTTTAGCAAGGTTCGATGAGGTTTTTAATTTTACTTTTAATTTTACTATATTTTCCATAATATCGCTAGCTTTTTTTACAAAATTTTCGCAAAGTTCATCTTTAACTTCAAAAATAAGCTCATCGTGAATTTGTAAAATCATTTTTTTATCCTCATTTAAATCCTTAGCAAGTTCTATCATTGCAAGTTTTATAATATCTGCAGCTGAACCTTGAAGTATGGAATTTATGCTTTCTCTTTCATACATCGCAACTTGCATAGGTTTAGCATTTTGAAAATCAAAATATCTTTTTCTACCACTTAAAGTCGTGATAAAGCCTTGCTGTTTAGCTTCATTTCTAACCTTTTCAAAATAGCTTTTAATGCTTGTAAAATTCTTAAAATAAGTTTCAATATAGCTTTTTGCAAGTAAAGCATCAATTTTTAAATTTTGACTCAAAGTTTTATAACCCATTCCATAGATAAGCCCAAAATTAATGCTTTTAGCTATGCTTCTTGTATGATAATTACTCTCTTTAAAAATCATCATTGCTGTTCTTGCGTGTATATCTTCATCATTTTCAAAGGCATTTAGAAGTTTTTCATCTTCACTAAAATGAGCAAGCATTCGAAGTTCGATTTGAGAATAATCAAGCGAAACAAAGCTAAAACCCTCTTTTGCAACAAAACAAGTTTTATAATCTTTTGCGTATTGCCCGTGTGCAGGGATATTTTGTAAATTAGGGTCCTTTGATGAGAGTCTTCCTGTGGCAGTTCCTGTTTGTAAAAAATGAGAATAAATTCTTGAGTCTTCATCTTTTAAAGCAAGTTTTAACAAAGGCTCACAATAAGTAAAATAAAGTTTTGCAAGCTCTCTGTAAGATAAAAGCTTTTCAATCACAGGGTGTTTATCTAAAAGATTTTTTAAAACCTTTTCATCTGTGGAATAGCCTGTCTTGCCCTTTTTACCACTTGGAAGTTTAAGCTTTTCAAAAAGAATATCTCCTACTTGTTTAGGTGAATTAAGATTAAACCTATCTTCACAAAGAGTATAAATTTCTTCGCTTAAAATTTTAATCTCTTGTTCGTAACTTTTCATCAAAACACTTAAAGATTGTGTATCAAGTTTAATACCATTATTTTCAAGCATCATAATGACTTTAATGAATTCAAATTCACTTTTATTTGCAAGTTCAAGTAAAGGTTTTTCTAAATTTTTCAAAAAATAAAGATAAAATCTAAATGTGATATAAGCATCTTCTGCTGCATACTCACATGCTTTATTCACATCGACATTTGCAAAAGTTTCACCTTTTTTAACTAAGTTTTCAAAATGCAAAGTCTCATAATTAAAGAGTCTTAAAGCCAAATCATCCATATTTACTCTTAGCCCCGGATTTTCAAGCCACGCTAGTATCATTGTATCTGCATATTTTAAAGGGAATTTTAAGCCAAAATTATTTTCTATGATTTTAAAATCATATTTAAGATTGTGTCCTATTACAAAATGCTTATAAATAATTTCTATAGCTTTTTTCGCATTTTCTAAAGAAAGTTGAGAGGGAGCTCCCAAATAACTATGAGCTAAAGGCACATAAAAGGCTTCATTTTCATTTACGCAAAAACTAAAACCAACAATTTTGGCTTTTTTTGCATCAAGTCCTGTAGTTTCAGTATCAAAAGCAATAATACTTTCACTAGGAAGCCCATTTAAAAGCTCGAAAAGTTCATTTTCATCTAAGATAAGTCGTGCCTTAAAAGCTAAATTCTTATCCTTTTGTTCGAAAGAAAGTTTTTTTAATACAGAATGAAGTTCATAATGTTCTAAAATATCGAGCACTTTAAGCAAGGGTTCATCTTCTTTGAAAACTGATTTTTCAATAAAGCTTTCAAGTTCTAAATCCTCATAAAGAGTGGCAAGTTTTTTACTTAAAAAGGCATTTTCTTTGCCTTCTAAAAGCAAATTTTTACTTCTTTGATTTCTTATAAGACTTAAATTTTCAAAAATTCCCTCTAAACTTCCAAATTCATCAAGCAAAGTTTTTGCTCCTTTTGCACCAATGCCCTTAACTCCGGGAATATTATCCGAGCTATCTCCACAAAGAGCTAAAAAATCAAGGATTTGAGAGGGTTTAACCCCGTATTTTTCAAGGCAAGCTGCTTCATTGTAGTCATTTTTAGAAAGAGGACTATAAATACTTGTTTTTCCATCTTTTATGAGTTGATAAAGGTCCTTATCTTGGGTAATAATACGCACAAAAATATCTTTATCTTTGCAAATTTTTACAAAAGAAGCGATGATATCATCAGCCTCATAACCTTCTTTTGAAACACTTATAAAACCCATTTTTTCTATCATCTCAATGCAAATTGGGATTTGAGCTAAAAGCTCGGGTGGAGGTGGGGTGCGATTTTGCTTGTATTCGGGGTAAAACTCACTGCGAAAGGTTTTACCTTTAGAATCTAAAGCAAAGATGATATAATCACTTTTATGTTCGTTTTTAAGACTTAAAATAAAATTTGCAAAGCCTAAAATCATTCCACTAGGTTCTTTTTTTGAATTTTCTAAACCCTTTAACGCATAAAAAAGGCGGAAAAAAAATCCAAAAGTATCAATAATCGTCAAAGTTTTCATCTGATTTTTCTCTTTAAATTTTTAAAATATTATCTCAAAAATACTATTAAATTCTAATTGATTGAAACAAAATTTGCCAAAAATATAAGCAAAATATAACGCAAAAATTTACCTAAAAATATAAAAAATGCACATTTTAACCAAGGATATTTTGCAAAACCAAGTCCTAAGGCAAAAATGTCGCCCACAAAGGGTAAAAAAGTAAAAAATGCAAAAAATGCTCCAAATTTATAAAAATTAAAACTCAATTTTTCAAGTTTTTTAAGGTTTTTGCTGAAGTATTTTTCTAAAATATAATTTTTGCCTAAAAAAGCAAGGATATAAGTGCTTAAACTCCCTAAAGTGTTTGCAAAAGTTGCAACGATTAGCACTATATAAGGATTAAAATCAAGTTTTATAAAGGCGAACACAAAGGCTTCACTTGAAAGAGGCACAAGGGTACTTGAGAGAAAACTTACTATAAAAAGAGCAGTATAACTAAAATTTTCAAGCATTTAAATCTCATTTTCTATAAAAATCAAATTCTTAAATTTGAGTTTGAGGAATATAATTTTACTAAATTTTTATTAAGATTTAAATTTTATTTTGGATAAAATTAATTTATTTCTCCACTTTCTCACACTCTAACTCTATCTTATCTTTTTTTAAAGAAAAATGATAAATGTATTCTTCACAAGGATAGCTTATATTTGTTTTATTCC
>JAFLRU010000010.1 GCA_022511325.1 Campylobacter sp. | reverse complement strand
GTGAAACCTATACGACGGGGGGGGGCGTTCGGTTCGAAACGAGAAGTTCAAGGGAGTGTTAATACTAGGCTTTTAACAAGAACTACTTTCAAGCTTGAAAATGACAACCGCACCTTTTTACTAGAAGATGAGGCTTTAATTGAAAAAGGTGATGAAATTGGGGTTGTCGCTAGGCTTAATAACAATGGCTTTTACAGGGTTCTTTTATGTAAAAATCTTACAAGAGGCTGGGTTGGCGATTTCACTAATCTACCTAATGGAATTCTTGCCATAATTTTTAAAGCCTTTAAAAACATTATTGGAAAAATTATTGGTTTTTTCTTTCTTATTATTTTTCTTGTATTTGTAGCTGCAATTATTCAAGCTGGTTTTGAACTTTTAAATTTAAGGTCATTTTATGATAGTTATATTCTTCCTCTTATTGCAATTTCCTTTATTATATTTTCTGTTATTTTATTATATAAAGTTATAATAAGTGAAACTAAAAGTGAAATTAAAAGAAGTTTAGAATATCTAAAACTAAAAAAAGAAATAAAAAATATAACATAAAATTCTAAAGGCTATTTAAAGCCTTTAGAATTTTGTTTTTATCAAACAAAATTTATTTACATAAAAGCTAAATTCAAACAAAAAACTCAACTCAAAAATTTCCTCAAAGCCTCGTTAAGTCTTTTTCCATTCACACTTGCACCAAATTTGGCTTTGGCTTCTTTCATTGCCCTACCCTGTTCTTTTAAAGAATGGATATTAAGCTCCTCTAAAAGAGCTTTCAAAGCTGATTCAAGCTCTTCATCGCTAAGCTGTTTTGGCAAATAACTTTCAAAAAGTGTGATTTCTTGTTGTTCTTTTTGTGCTAAATCCTCTCTACCCCCTTGTTTATAAAGACTTAAAGCGTCTGTTCTTTTTTTAATCTCACTCGCGATAATCTTTAAAACCCTCTCATCATCAAGCATGATTCTCTCATCAACCTCAACTTGCTTAAACGCTGCATTAAGCGTTCTTAGGGTATCTCTTTTAAACTCGTCTTTGTTTTTCATCGCTTCTTTAATATCGTTTAAAATTTGTTCTTTTAAATTCATAATATCTCCTCTTTAAGAATACAACTTTGAATGTTTAATCCAAAGCCTTTAAGCCCTATAAAATCTTTATCACAACTTTGAGATAAAAGCTTAATGTGTTTAATCTTAAAATATTTTAAAATTTGTGCTCCTATGCCGTAGTTTTTAAATTGTGTGCTATTAAGCTTCTCTCCTTGCATAAAGATAATCACACCTCCATTATCGTGTAAAAATTTAATCTGCTCTAAAAGTTTTGAAAATTTTTGCGAGGTTAAAAGCTCAAAATCACTCCCACTAATATGAAACTTAACATTCTCACTTTCTTTTAACTTCCCAAAACAAAAGGCTATATGATGGATATTGTTGTGGTCTTTAAAAGTGAATTTATTCGCCTTAAAACCCGCCAAAGAAGAAAGTTCCTCTTTGGCAAGTTTAATCAAACTTTCGTTTTTAAGCCTGTATTCGATAATATCAGAAACAGCTATCATTCCTAGCTCATATTTTTGACAAAATTCCTCTAAATCTGCACGTCTAGCCATATTTCCATCATCTTTGACAATTTCACAAATCACACAAGCTTCTTTAAGTCCTGCCAAACGACATAAATCCACACTTCCTTCAGTATGTCCTGTGCGTTCTAAAACTCCACCATTTTTAGCAATGAGCGGATTAATATGTCCGGGACGCACAAAGCTATTTTCGTTCGCATTTTCATCAGCAAAAATTTTAATCGTCATATTCCTTTCATAAGCACTCACTCCTGTTGTAGCTTCTTTTGCATCAACGGTGATTGTAAAAGCGGTTTCGTGATTAGAAGTATTTTTAGGCACCATTAAAGGAAGTTTAAATTTTTGTGCAATTTTTTCACTTAAAGCCACGCAAACTACGCCTCTGGCTTCTTTTATCATAAAATTAACTTTTTCTTGTGAGCTAAATTGTGCTGGAAAAATTATATCTCCCTCGTTTTCTCTATCTTCAGCATCTACCATTACGAGCATTTTACCATTTTTCAAATCTTCAATAGCTTGCTCTATACTAATAAAATTCATTATTTTCCTTAAATATTTTAAGCAATTATAACTTGCTTTTCTTGACAAATAGTTTAATTTTGATTATAATCTCAGTCTTAAAAAAGTCAAAATTGGGGTATCGCCAAGCGGTAAGGCAACAGGTTTTGGTCCTGTCATTCAGGGGTTCGAATCCCTTTACCCCATCCACAAATCTCACAAAAGAGCTTGTCGCGAAGTAGAGCAGTGGTTAGCTCGTCGGGCTCATAACCCGAAGGTCGGGAGTTCAAATCTCCCCTTCGCAACCAAAATTTTATGAAAATATTTTTGTCTGTTATAATCTTACAAATTTCATTGAAATATAGTTTTTTAAGCTTTAAATTTTCTACGAAATTTAAACATACTTAGAATTTTTGGAACAGAATTTGCTGGAAAATAACAAAGATTTGTTAAAATATACTTGCAAATTTTAAAAATAAAAGCTGGGGAAAGCTATGTTTAATAATAAAAATATACTCATCACAGGTGGCACAGGTTCTTTTGGTAAAACCTATACGAAAATTTTACTTGAAAATTACAAACCTAATCGTATCATCATTTATTCACGCGACGAGCTTAAGCAATATGAAATGGCAAATATTTTTAATGATAAATGTATGAGGTATTTTATAGGAGATGTTAGAGATTTAGACAGACTTAGCACCGCAATGCGTGATGTGGATTTTGTAATCCACGCTGCTGCACTCAAACACGTTCCCATAGCCGAATACAACCCGATGGAATGTATCAAAACTAACATTAACGGGGCTCAAAATGTGATTGAAGCGTGCCTAAAAAATAAGGTGGAAAAATGTATCGCCCTTTCCACAGACAAAGCGTGCAATCCTATCAATCTTTATGGAGCAACCAAACTTGCAAGCGATAAGCTTTTTGTCTCTGCAAACAATATCGTGGGTAAATTTCACACGCGTTTTAGTGTCGTAAGATATGGAAATGTCGTTGGTTCAAGAGGTTCAGTTGTGCCTTTTTTCAAAAAACTTATTGCACAAGGTGCCAAAGAACTTCCTATCACTGATGAGAGAATGACAAGATTTTGGATTTCTTTAGAAGATGGAGTTAAATTTGTATTAGGAAATTTTGCAAAAATGCACGGAGGAGAAATTTTCATTCCAAAAATTCCTTCAATGAAAATCACTGATTTAGCTCACGCTTTAGCTCCAAATTTAGACATAAAAATCATAGGCATAAGACCGGGAGAAAAACTCCACGAAATTATGATTTCAAGTGATGACAGCCATTTAACTTTTGAATTTGAAAAATACTATGCAATCAGTCCTAGCATACGCTTTGCAAATATAGAAAACGACTTTAGTGCTAATGCTTTGGGTGAAAAAGGCAAAAAGGTCAAAGATCATTTTTCTTACAGCTCAGATAATAATCCACAATGGGCAAGTGAAGCTGAAATTTTAGATCTTATCAATCATACACAGGTGTATTAAATGCTTAGTTATTCTCATCAAAACATAGACAAAAGTGATATAGAAGTTGTTTGCTCTGCTTTGAAAGAAGATTTTTTAACAGGCGGAAAAAAGGTAGAGGAATTTGAAAACGCACTTTGTGAATATGTAGGCGTTAAATACGCTTGTGTGGTAAATTCTGCCACTTCAGCTTTACACCTAGCTTATACAGCGTTAAATGTGAGTGGAAAAATCGTTCTTACCACTCCAATGACCTTCGTTGCAACCTCAAATGCTGCTTTAATGGCAGGAGCTAAGGTAGAATTTATCGATATAAAAAATGATGGCAATATCGACGAAACAAAGCTTGAAGCTAGACTTCAAAAAGATAGCAAAAATATAGGGGCAATTTGTGTTGTAGATTTTGCAGGAAATAGTGTAGAAATGGACTTCATTTTAAATTTAGCCAAGACTTACAATATTCCTTTAATCGACGATGCAAGCCACGCTTTAGGAGCTTTATATAAGGAAGAAAAAGTTGGAAGCAAAGCGGATTTAAGTATTTTTTCTTTTCATCCGGTTAAGCCTATTACGACCTTTGAAGGTGGTGCTGTGGTGAGTAATGATAAGGAAAAAATTGAAAAAATCAAGCTTTTAAGAAGCCACGGCATAGTTAAAAAAAGACTTTGGGATAGCGATATGCTCTTTTTAGGATACAATTACCGCTTAAGTGATGTAGCTTGTGCCTTAGGAATCAATCAGCTTAAAAAACTCGATGCAAACTTAGAAAAAAGAGAAATCATAGCCCAGTTTTATGAGAAAGAATTCGCTAAAAATCCTTATTTTTCAACCATAAAAATAAAAGATTATAAAAAAAGCTCGAGACATTTATATCCTATTTTACTTTTTCCAGAATTTTATTGTCAAAAAGAGGAAATTTTTGGGGCTTTAATCGACGCTCAAATAGGTGTTCAAGTGCATTATAAACCGGTTTATGCCTTTAGCTTTTACAAACAATTATTAGGTGAAATGTATTTGGAAAATTGCGACAATTTTTACAAGGCAGAACTTAGTATTCCAGCTCATCAAGAAATGAGCTTAGAACAAGCTAAATTTGTCCGCGATACACTTTTTAAAATTTTAGAAAAGAGTAAATATTGTGGATAAATTAAAATTTTTTATGATATAACTAAATTTTTAATAAGCAAATTTGCAAAAGTATTAGCGGGCAGGGTTTTTTAGACCTTATAAAAAGAATATGAACCAACTTTGCCTTTAAAAGCTTTGTATTAGAGAAATAAGGAATTTATCTCTCTAAAAATCGTTACTATTGCTTAAAAACTTGGGATTAAAATAATTCTTACTATTTCTTATCAAATCAAAACACTTAAATTTTTTATGATTCTAAAGTTGCTTTTAACTCCTGCGTTTGTTCAATTTGCTCTTTGATTTCTTTTTCCCCACGAATCATAAAAATGATATAAAAAATTGGAAAAAACACACCCCTTATTATAACCCAAACTAACTTAAGTCCCCAAACAATAAATATCGAGCCATCACGCTCCATTTCTCTTTCACGTAAAGCATTTTTCATTGCACTTTGAGAACTTTGATTTTCTTCGAAATCAATTTTGCGTTTTACTCTATCCCAAAATCCTGCTAAACCCCAAATAAAAAATCCTACCAAAAATAATCCCTCTTTTCCGTCAGGATTGATAAAAAATCATAAATTACAAAAGCCGCACCCAAAACCAAAATAATCGTCCAAATGATTTTTCTTGTTTTAATTTTTGCTTTTTCTGTATCAAGCTCATCAAGAGCCGTATTTATATATTCTAAGCTACATTTTTTACAAGTAGGTTTATTATCTATCTTTAAACCTTTATCAATACATTCATTACAAAGTCCTACACTACAATTTTGACAAGCAGCCACAGCAGCTAATTCATTGTGAAAAGCACAATTCATTTTGTCTCCTTAAAAAATAAAATGTGCGATTATACAAAAAAAAAAAAAATAAAAGTCAAGGAATTTTTTAAAAAATATTTAAGTTTAACTCTAAAAATTTAAGATTTGGGATTGTCTTTTTTTCCTATAGTTTGCTCGTGTAAAGCCCTTTTTAAAATAAAATCCACTACAGGTTGTTCTCTTTTGTTTGCTCTTTTACAATGATCTTTTTGAAATAAATCTGTGATTTTAATCACCACTCTAGCCCATCTTTTGTGTTTTCTTTCTCTCCAAGCGTGCGAAGAAACACTCTCCCAAGCATAACCATTAAATAAGCTTGCATTGACAAAATGATCAAGAGCCCTAACACCTTGTCTTGCTCTTTTGGTACTGATAAAAATTCCCACAAAAACTATAAAAATATAGCCCAAAATTGCTAAAGGCACGATGGCACAAAGTAAAAAAGTTCCTGCTATTTTTTCTTTCATTTTTGCCTTTTGCTAAATTTAATATTCATACCATTTGCCGAACGTATCGTAAGACGTCCCACAACATCAGGAACAAAACCTTCTTCAAGCTCTAGTTTATAAACCTTTAAGATATTTGCAAGGATTAAGATCGCTTCTTGCATTGCAAAAGCCTGTCCTATACAAATTCTCTCTCCCATTCCAAAAGGTAAATATACATCTTTTTTGTATTCTTTCTCAAAACGCGACGGATTGAAATCATTTGCATTTTTCCAAAAATGTTTATGACGATGAATGAGCCAAGGTGCAACAACCACACCCGAGCCTTTTTTTATATTTTTATCGCGAATTTTCACATCTTTTTTTGGTTCTCTAGCAAAAAATCCAACCGGCGGATAAAGCCTTAAAGCCTCTTTAAAAACATTTGTTAGAAATTTAAACTGCCTCAAATGCGATATTTCGATTTCTTGTCCATTTAAAACCTGCATTATTTCTTCATAAGCTTTTTCTTGTTCTTTTGGATATAAGCTTAAAAGATAAAGAGTCCAAGTCAAAGAACTTGCCGTAGTTTCGTGCCCAGCTAGAAAAAGCATAGCCACTTGGTCTAAAATTTCTTCAAAAGAAAAACGCTCGTTATTCTTTGCATCAATGACTAAGAGCAAAGATTCTAAAATATCCTCATTTCCTAAATTCCTACCCTCACTCACTGCATCGTATCTTGGCTTGATGATTTCACTTAAAACTTCCCTTATAATCTCACCTGCCTTAAGTCTTTTTCTATCACCCAAAATATAAGAAAGCCATTGTGGAAAACGAAACATTTTCCGCATTGCTGTTCGAACACTTTGTTCTTGAAAATCCGCAAAAGCATAAAGAATTTTTTTACCCTTTTGCTCATCAAGCTTTGCAGACATAATTGTTCTAAAAATCACATCAGCAGTTACAAAAGTCATCATTTCATCAACTTCGATAACAGACTCATCAGGATATTTTTCAAAGCGAATCATCATATCTTTAACCGCTTCACTCATAAGGTTAAAAACCCTAGAAATGCGTGTCATTTCAAAAGAAGGTCTTAAAAGTTCTCTTTGTCTGCTCCAAGTTTCTCCATTTGTTGTAAAAATACTTTCTCCCAACAAAGGACTTAAAAGCTCGTGCAAAAAAGCACTTTTAGGAAATTCTTTTACCTCATCAACCATTATTCTTTTAACTTCTTTAGGATCATTAATCACATAAAGATCAAAATTTGGCATTTTAACATAACCTGTTTGCATTTCATAGCTCTTTTCATACAAACCATCAAGCCAAGAACGACGTTTAAGTAAAAAAGTTAGAAGAGTAGAAGCCTTATTTTTATAAGGTTTTGGATGAAAAGGACACTGACTCATATTTCCTCCTTTAATTAATCTTTTCTTCTAAAAATTTTTCGCCTATAACGAAATTGAAAAAATCATATTCTGCTTTAATTTCACTGCTCATCAGGTATAAAAAATGGGCTTTATATTTATTTTTTTTAATTTTTTTATAATGTTCTTTTTCATAAAGAGTGTGAAATTTAGGCGAATAAAACTTAGGTCTAAACCCTTCTTTAATCCCACTTGTTGTAAAAAAATCAACTTGTGGAAAACACGCTCCATCAATAATCGAAGTATAATCATACCATTTTAAATCAAACTTTGAGATAAAATCAAGGTTTTTTCTAAATTCTAAAGCTTTTTTTTGATAACTCACCAAAGGAATACATTCCCCTAAAGTTATAATTTTAAGTTTCGAAAAGTCTAAATTGTTTTTTTCACATAAAAGCAAAAGCTTAGCTAAAACTTCAATACAAAGTATAGTTCCAACACTATGTGAGAGCAAAATAAGCTCATAATTTTTTGTGTTTTGATGAGCTTTTAAGGTATTAAAAACAATTTGAGCAAAATTTTCTAATCTTTCTTCAAGCTCATTCTGTTTGATTTTATGCCAATTTGCACAAAAAGAACAAATTCTTGCAATCCAAAACACGGCAAGTTTTTTTCCAAATTTAAATGAAATTTGATTGACTCCGATTAAAACTAAAATTCCAAAAATCAAAGCCAAAAACCAAAATGTATAAGCCTTTACAAAAATAAATGTCAAAAAAGCCAAAACAAAAGAAAAAATTAAAGAAAAAAGCACATAAAAAAAGGGGTAAAATCCTGTAATGAGTTGATAAATCGAGGCTTTTCCGAATTTGATAAAAAGTCCTGTGATAATATAAATTCTAAACACCTCAAAAGTATCTTTTAAATAATCCTTAAAATTCTCTGCCCAATTTTTTTTAACAATATCATTCCACGCTAAAAAAGTATAAGAAGTTTTAACATTAGGCGTAGAGAGCTCCCAAAAAGGAAATTCCTTGCTTGTATTGCTTTTAGATAAATCCATTTTTAAAGAATTTTCATAAAAACCTAGTTCTTTTTTAAACAAAGCATAATAATGCCTATAACTTCTAGGGTCGTATCCAGCTATATAAAATACATCTCTTTTTAACATTTATCTTTCTTAAAATTCTCATTTTTAGGCAATTTTATTGATTTTTGGTTATTTTGTCAAAAGAGTATTTTAGTCTATTTTATTAGCTAAAAATGAATTTTTGTAAAAATTGCCGTTGATTTGGTTGTTTTCAAGAAGATAAGTCCTAAAATTTGCTATCAAAGTTAAATTTGGTTTATGTGCTGAAGCTTCTTTCCAAAAAAAATGAAGTTTTCTTTGATAAGTTAAACCCTCAAAATCATAAAAAGCCTTGCCACAAACCTTAGTTGCACAACCCTCAAGCACAGCAGTAAGTCCCACAGTAGAATTTATAGTAATACAACCAAGTGCATTTTTAAGTAAAGTTGGCAAATACGAGTCGTGGACATACAAAATACGTCCTTCAACATAGTATTTTTGGCTAAGTTTTTCAATCAAAGCGGCATAATTTTTATATCCTCTGTCCATAGGATGATGTTTAAAGACAAGGTAAGATTTTGCACGAGCGTGATTAGCAAAAGATAATATAGTTTCTTCAATAAATTCTTCTATGCTTTTTTTATAATGATGAGTGAGTTGGGTATCATTATAAACTTGCAAAATAGCCAAAAAATATCTCTTTTTAAGACTATAAATTTTTTCATTAAGCTTTTTTTCGGTAATTCTATATAAATACCTCCTAAATAAGGCTCTAAACCACACAAACATTTCCAAAGGATTTAAAGAACGATGATGAAGTTTGTTGTTAAAAAAAGGTGCAAGAATAAAAGAAAAAAACCAATACAAAAACGCATAAAAAGCCATAAATTTAAAACCTCCGGGAATGGTTTTAATATCTGCTTGCTTTTCATAAAAATTTCTAGAAAGATAAAAATTTTTATCGCGTGGAATTTGCGAATTTGCATTGACTCCATTTTTTTCAAAAGTAATACAATAAGGTCTTAAATATCCTTCCTCAAAAATCCAAAGTTCTATATTAAGCCTTTTAGCAACTCTAATCGCATTTTCGTGAATGAATCTGCAGTCATTATACATAATTACCACTTGGGTGTTTTTTCGTTTAAAAAAATCTTCGTAAAAATTTTCTAAATTTTCCTTTGAAACCCTGCAAGTAAATCCAAATGGATAAAAAAAGAAATCTCCTCCGTTAAAATTAATCTTACTTATTTTTGCATTATTTTGTTTTAATTTTTTGCCCAAAAGTGCGAAGAAATTTCCAACAGGACCTTGCAAAAGCACAACATTTTTACCGCTAAATTCTTCTTTAATTTTTCGATTTAAATCCATAAATTTTATTTGGAGAGCAAAGCCCCCCCCATATTAAGTTTTTCACATTATCTTTTCAAAAGCTCTACGCATTTTTCTAAGTAAAAAATTCCTCAAATCAATTCTTATTTTAAGCCAAGGCTTAGAAAAATAATCTTGTTGCATTTTAAGCATTATATCCAAAGTAACTTCAATTTCGCATAAATCTTTGGTTTTTGGGTTAATATATCTTGGATAAAGTATTAAAGCACCAGCCACTAGCTCTTCTAAACTCAATTTTCTCGTTCTTCTTTCAATATCTTGTTTATCTTTTGTAAGCCCCCAACCTGCATAAAAGGGTTTTCCATAGGTAAAAACCTCTTTATTTCTTAAAAGTGCATCAAAACCCGCTGTGGAAGTGATAGTATGAATTTCATCACTTGCATTGATTGCACTATCAATGCTTATATCCTCAATCATCTCATCACAAAATTCTAAAATAATTTTTTCATCTTTTAAGCCTAAACGATTGCCACTAAGCACATCAGGGTGGGGTTTAAAAACTATATAAGCCTTAGGATTTTTCTTGCGAACTTCTTTGATAAATTCTTTTGTATTAAGCCCACAACCTCCAAGTATCATTGAAGCATCATCTTCAACTTGAGCAGGAATGAGTATAATTTTTTGTCCTTCTTTTGCTTTAAATTTAATATTTTCGTGTTTTAAAGCGTTGTATTTAGAAAATCTATTCATTTTTAAAAATTCTATGATTTTTTTAGCTCTAAAAAGCAAATTTTCATCAAAATTATAATTTTGCAAAATATCTTCAAGCTCACTTTGTTGATTTGGATTAACATACAAAGCTTTGCTATCAACGATGATTGAATAAGGACGCGTTAAATCAGAACCTAAACAAATCGAACGAATAAAGCCATCTTCAACAAAGGAAATTTGCGGAGCGAAATTTAAATCACGCGTCTTTAAAAGCTCTTTTATAGTGTTTTCAAGTTCATCTTTACAAACTCTTCTTCCCCAAATAAAAAATTCATCCTCTTCATTTAAATCAAATTTGTTAAGCTTTTTAAGTGAATTTAAAAAGATGATTTTATGAGTTTTAAAAAAAGGTTTGATAAATCCTCTTTTCCATAAAGTAAAACCTAAAAAAAATAGGCGTTTTTGCATTTTATATTTTCCCTAATTTAACTAAAATCCGTGTTAATTCTTAAAAAATCAAAATTTTTTTAAGTCTAACACAAAAATTTAAATGAGCCTTACATCCATTCTAAAACTTGAGTGAGTTCTTTTGCCTCAAAACATTTAATCCCCAAATCCTCCAAAGGCTTTGAAGGAACAATGGCGTTTTTAAATTTTTGCATCTTAGCTTCTTTTAAACGCGTATCTAAGCTAAAAACATCGCGAATTTCTCCATTTAAGCTTAATTCCCCGATAAAAACACTATCTTTACTTAAGGGGCGATTTTTAAAACTTGAAATGATAGCAGCTACTACAGCTAAATCTGCTGCTGTTTCGCTAATCTTAACTCCTCCACTTACATTGATAAACACATCATAATGTCCAAGTGGAATTTCAAGTTTGCGCTCAAGCAAAGCTAAAAGCATATCTAAGCGATTTTTCTCATAACCTGTAGCACTGCGTTTAGGATAAGAACTTTCACAAACAAGGGCTTGAATTTCTAAAACCAAAGCACGAGAGCCCTCCATCACAACACCTAAAGCACTTCCTGCACTTGCCTTACCCCTTGTAAAAAAACGATTGGCTAAATCTTTTGCACTTATTAAGCCTCTTTGAGTCATTTCAAAAATCCCAACTTCACTCACTCCACCAAAGCGATTTTTAAAACCTCTTAAAAGACGAATTTCTTTCGTTGTATCGCCCTCAAAATAAAGCACCACATCAACCATATGTTCAAGCACTCTAGGACCTGCAATCGAACCTTCTTTAGTGATATGTCCAACTATAAAAGTGCTAATATTCCTTGTTTTGCTTACTTTCATTAGTTCAAAAGTAAGCTCTCTAACTTGAGAAATACTTCCAGCAGCTGAAGCGATTTTATTTGAATAAAGTGTTTGTATAGAATCTACAATCAAAACGCTATAATCATTCTTATAAAGTTCTTCAAGTATATTTTCAAAACAAAGTTCAGTGAGTAAAAACAAATTTGGAGTGTTTGCTTCAAGGCGATTAGCTCTAAGCTTGATTTGAGCTTTACTCTCTTCCCCACTTATATAAAGCACTTTTTTGCCTTTTTTAGCTAGATTAGAGGCAATTTTCAATAAAAGAGTGGATTTTCCAACGCCCGGACTTCCGCCTATTAAAACTAAAGAACCCTCAACCAAACCTCCTCCTAAAACAAGATTAAGCTCTTCATCGCCTGTGTCAAGTCTTGAAAATTTTTCTAATTCCACATTTTCAATACACACAGCTTCACTTGCCTTAAGGCTTGAGTTTGCAAGTTCTTTTAAAACTTTGATTTGTTCGCTTTTTAATTCTATGAAACTATCCCAAGCTCCACATTCTGGGCATTTTCCTAGCCATTTGCTTTGTTGATTTCCACAAGCTTCACATTCAAATAAAGTCTTATTTTTCGCCATATTTCACCTCTTTTTGAAATTATAACTTAAAATTGGAATTTTATATTTGCAAAAGTTATTTTAAGCTATACTTTTATTTTAGGTTTCCGTGTGAAATAAACAATAAGATTACAGGCTTTGTATGCAAAATAAACATAGTATTATAATGGAAAAAACGCCTCTTGGAAAGCTTTTTTTCTTGCGTTTAGAAAATGCTTTACTTCTTGGACAAAAAGGAGATAGCTATGAAATACTTAGTGATTTTGATGATTTAGAGCAAGACTTAAAAGCTTGGTGCATTTTCAAAGGAGAGCAATTTTTAGAGAAAAAATCTTTTGAGCATTATACCACTTATACTTTGACTAAAAAATCTCCAAATAAATTCGAATTTTTAAATATACAAGATGAAAATTTCCAAAATGAAATTTTAAACCTAGCTCCAACTCAAACAGGACTCGCTGCAAGAGGTTCGCAAAATGAATTAGCTAATCCAAATTATCATTTTGAACTTGTCTCAAAAGAAGAAATTTGGAGTCAAAATTTAAATCAACTTTATGAGGATTCTAAAAAAGCACAATGGAATGCAAGTAAAGATATAGAATGGAACGAAATAGGACATTATGATAAAAAAATGGAATTTGCTATTGCTCAAATTATGACTTATCTAGTCGAAAATGAGCTTTCAGCCCTTTATATTCCTGCTAAATTCTTAGCTAAAATTTCGCCTTATTATACTGAAGTGCCCTTGCTACTTTCTTCAATCATAGGTGATGAGGCAAGACATATTGAAACCTTTATCAAAAGAGCTAAAGCAACAGGGCTTGGTTTGCAATACTCAACCTTAACAACCCAACAAAGCCTTTTTACTTTATTTAAAGAGGAAGATTATTTTAAATCAAGTTTTTTACTTCATATTATGGGCGAGGGAACTTTTATTGATCTTTTACAATTTTTGGAAGTTCATTCTGAGGATGAACCCACAAAAAAACTCTTTAATCTTGCAAGAAAGGATGAAGCTAGACACGTGGTTTATGGTATGAACAATGTAAAAACTTGCATTGCTAGCAATCCTAAAAAAATCGAACTTTTAAAAGATGCTGTGTTTAAACGCAAACACTATTTAGATGAATTAAGCGGAGAATCCACACTTTTAATAGAATCTTTAGCCCTTTTTGCAGGTAAAGGTAGCGGTGCTTCACAAATCAGACAAGGCTTTGAACTTGTGGAGCTTTTAAAACAAAAAATGGAAACAAATCGCACAAAAAGGTTAGTTGAATGCGGGATAGATGAAGATTTAGCCTATGATTTATCTCGTGCTCATACACCTAATTTTATGTAAAATCAAATTTATAAGGAGAAAATATGTTAAGTTTAGACAAACTCGAAAGTTACACTAGAGAATTTGGAGAGCAATTCATTGCACCTATCACTGAAAATGTCGATAAAGAGGGTCGTTTTCCAAAAGAAGCTTATGAAGCTTTAAGACAAAAAGGATTTATGGGACTTTTAGTGCCAAAAGAATATGGCGGACTTGGCGGAACCTGCTTAGAACACGCAAAAATTTGTTTTCATCTTGGTTCATTTGACGCTTCTACTGCACTTTGTTATATGATGCATAATTGTGCGACAAGCTGTATTGTTAATTTTGGAAGCCAAAAAATGAAAGAAGAATTTTTGCCTAAAATTGCAAAAGGAGAAGCTGCTTTAGCCTTAGCTTATAGTGAAAGTGGCTCTGGAACTCACTTTGGCTCTCCTGAAATCAGCGAAACAAAATCTGGTTCAAAAAGAATTTTAAAAGGGAGAAAAAGCTTTGTAACTGGAGCTTTAAATGCAGATTTTTACCTAACTTATACAAATTCTTGCGTAAAAACTGGAGCTAAAAATAATTGGCTTGTAAGCTCAAAACTTGAAAAATTACACCACGAAATACAAAATTGGAATGGATTTGGAATGAGAGGAAATTCTTCAATGCCTGTGCAATACAACGATGTAGAACTCGATGAAAGCTTAAGAGTAGGAGAAGAAGGCGATGGAGAAAATCACGCTGGGCTTGTAGTAATGTATTTTGTAGCTGGACTTGCTGCAGTTTATAGTGGGCTTGGGAGTGCAGCTTTTGCAAATGTTTTAGCTCACACTAAAAACCGAAAATATACAAATCAACAAGCTAAAGCTTTAAGTGATATTGAACTTGTAAGAATTCATCTTGCCGAAATTTATACCAAAGTAGAATCAAGTAAAGCCTTAACTTTCGAGGGTGCAAGAAGTTTTGTAAATAATGAAGCTGATGCTGCGGCAAAAATTTTTGCTTCAAGAATCAATGCGACAAACAATGTGATTGAGCTTTGTACCTTAGCAATGAGACTTGGTGGTGGGAAAGCTTATGCAAAATTTTTACCTTTAGAACGATATTTAAGAGATGCTTTGGCTTCTCAAGTTATGGCTCCAAGTCTTGATATACTTAAAATTTGGCTTGGAGATGCCTTAGCAAAATAATTTAAGGAGATATAATGAAAACTATTCTTTTAGGAGCTGTAGCTTACGATGCTAAGGTGGTGCCGATTTGGGACATAATCAGAGACTACTCAAACGCTTATGGATATAAGCTTGATTATGTGCTTTTTAGCAATTACGAAAGGCAAGTTGATGCTTTACTTAAAAAACACATTGACATAGCTTGGAATACAAATACAGCGTGGATTAAAACCCTTTATGCAACTAAAAATACAGCAAAAGCTTTGATGATGAGAGATACTGATAAAAATTTCGCAACAATGTTTATCACAAGCAAAGATAGTGGAATAAAAACTTTGCAGGATTTAAAAGGCAAAAAATTTGGACTTGGGAGTATGGATTCTGCTCAAGCTGCAATTATGGGCTTATATTATTTAAAAAGAGAGAATTTAAATTTAGAACTTAAAGAATTTAACTCTCCTGATGAATGCGGTAGAGGAAAGGCTGATGAACTTAATTTCGGAGGTTTAAATATCATCAGACATAATAGTGATGTTGGAAAACACGGCGATACAGGAAGAAGTGAATTTGATATACTTTCAGCCATACAAAGAGGTGAGCTTGATGCTGGAAGTATAGGTTCAAGCACTTGGGTAAGAATACTTAGTGAAGGAACTTACCCGCAAATGCAAAGTTTTTGGACTTCGCCAACTTATTGTCATTGTAATTTTTCTGTTTTAGAAGATTTTGATAAAACTCTTGCTGAAGGCTTTTGTCAAATGTTACTGAGCCAAAATGAGAAGAAAAATGATGCAATTATTGCTAAAATGATGCAAATGGAGGGCTTAAACGAGTGGATTAGAGTTGGTGAAGAAGAACTTAGAGGCTATGATAAAGTCTATGAAGCGATGAAAGAACAAAATTTACTTGAAAACACTTTGCAAATCTAATGCAAGTTCTATATATACATTGAAAATTTCTCTTTATTTTAGAATTTAAATAAGGAGAAATTGCTTTTGAAATTTTTAATAAGCATTTAACCAAAAATATTTTAAAATTCTTTCCTAATTTATTAAAGGCTTTAGTTTAAAGCGGTTAGAATTTCTTGTTTCTAGCTTTTTTATCATCTTAAAAGGATTTTTAATGTTTGAGAATTTTAAACAAAATTTTTTGGTAAAGTTTTGGTCTCCTATACCTGCTATCATTGCTTTGGGCGTTATGGCGGCTTATTATTTTGGAATAACTGGCACTTATTGGGCGGTTACAGGCGAATTTACACGCTGGGGAGGACATATTCTAAATCTTATCGGCATAGATACAAGCACTTGGGGATATTTTAAAATCATCGGTTTGCAAGGAACTCCTTTAGATAGAATTGATGGAGTGATGATTATAGGAATGTTTGCAGGAGCTTTAGCCGCTGCTTTAATGGCAAATAATGTAAAATTTCGTCTGCCTCAAAGTAATATTAGAATATTTCAAGCCCTCATTGGTGGTATCATTGCTGGTTTTGGAGCAAGAATTGGTATGGGCTGTAATTTAGCAAGTTTTTTCACAGGAATTCCGCAATTTAGTCTGCACGCTTGGTTTTTTACAATAATGACTTTAGTTGGCGTTTGGGTTGGTAACAAAATAGTGTTTTTACCGATATTTCGCTCGCATATCCCTCTTGTTAAGGTTTCAAAAATCAAAGAAATTGAAAATCCAAAAGCTAAAGCGGAACTACTTTTTAAACTCGGTATTTTGGTTTTACTAGGCATTGGAATTTGGATCGCTTATTTGATGTTTTTTGGTGTGATTCCCGAAGGTAAAAAAATCCCTATTTTAGGTATTGCAATGCTTTTTGGAGTTGGTTTTGGTTTTGTGATTGCTAGGGCTCAAGTTTGTTTTACTTCAGCCTTTAGAGATTTATTTATCACAGGACGCGGTTATATGGCAAGAGCGGTAATCATTGGTATGATGGTTTCAACCATTGGCGTTTTTAGCTATATTTGTCTGGGTTTGCCTCCTAAAATTATGTGGGCAGCTCCTAATGCAATTATTGGCGGGTTTTTATTTGGTCTTGGCATAGTGATTGCTGGGGGTTGCGAGTGTGGTTGGATGTATCGTGCGGTTGAAGGGCAAGTGCATTACTGGATTGTTGGAGTTGGAAATGTGATTGGCTCAACTTTGCTTGCGGCGACTTGGGATTATTATTCAGAAGCTTTAGCGACAAGTTTTCCACGCATTAATTTGCTCGATAGCTTTGGAAACTATGGAGGATTAATTATTAATTACATATTGCTTTTATTATTTCTAGCCTTTGTTTTGTATATAGAAAGGCGTTATTTTCTTAAAAATAAAAAATTCCAAAGAGCTTAAGGAGAAAAAATGCAAGAGATTATCCCAAATTATCGTTTAGATTTACAAGGTGAGCCTTGTCCTTATCCTGCAGTTAGGACTTTAGAAGTGTTACCTGAACTAAAAAAAGGTGAAATTTTAGAGGTTTTGAGTGATTGCCCTCAAAGCATTAATAATATTCCTGTTGATGCACAAAATCACGGCTACGAAATGCTTAAAATCGAACAACTTGGAGCAACCATTCGCTATTTGATTAAAAAGCCTTAAGATAAAATTAAATTATTAGGAGTTTGTTATGCTTAATAAACTAATATTTTTTAAAATACCTTTTTCTTTTATTTTTACAGGAATAATTTTAAAAATGATTGAGAAAATGGATATTGTTGACCCTATAGGATATTTCTGCCAAACAATTATATATGTTGGTGCACTCTTTTGTTTATTCTTTTTTGCTTCAAATCAATTTTATAAAAATAAATTTTTAAGCATAATAAAGCTTTATTCTGTTTGTACGAGTGTATTGATTATTGCTTATTTTTTCTTAGAAAATTTTTACATAGATAAGACTAATGAATTTGTTAATTTAAGTAAATCTTACAATCAAGAATGCTTAATTAAAGATATTAAAGACGAGGACGCTTGTGATTTATATAGATATTCTTTATATAATTACAAAGATATTAGAGAGGAATATCTTAAATACAAAGCGGGTAATGTAGTTTTATTTGAAAAAATCTATATAGTTGTTGTTAGTTTTGGTGCTTTGTCTTGGTTTATTAGTTTATATATGATTAGTTTAGTTCTTGAAGTATTATATAAAAACATTGCAGTATACCTAAGAGCATACCTAAGTAAGAAAAGATTTAAATATTGAAAATATTTGGTTTTAAATAATTATACTTGAATATTTTTAGATATTTTTTTTAATTTTTCATATTCTTTTATCAAAGTATCAAGCTTGAATTTTGCATTAGCTGAAGAACTTGAAGGTAGAGCGAGAATTTTTATCTCGCTTTGTTTATAATGTAAAATTCCTTCTTTTAAGCTATGTTTTTGATAAAAAGAACTTTTTTGAAACAATTCCAAAGCTTTTTTGCCATTAATTACTATTTTTTCAATCTTAGCTTCATTTAAAATTAAACTTAAATCATTAATTTTAGCATTTTTTATTGTAGAGTCGCTTGAATTTTTTATCTCACAACTTTGTGTTATATCCCAAAGAGCTATATTGTGTTTTTTCAAAAAATTTTGTTGAGTTTTTATGTCTTTAAGCTCTTCTTTTTCTAAGTTATATAAAGCTTCTAAAATTCTCCAAAAACGATTGCTTTTATTTTGATAGTAAAAGCCCATCTCTCTTGATTTTATGGACGGAAAAGAACCCAAAATCAAAATTTTAGAATTTTTATCAAAAAAGGGTTTAAAAGGGTGCTTCATAAAATTCCTTTATAATGAAAATTATATTATACCTAGAAAGTCCAAAATAAAAGTTTTTCTTAAAAATTATAAAATATTGTATAATTTTCATACAAAGCTTAAAAGGATAAGAAATGTTAAGTGTTCATATAGGATTGTTTGAAACTTTGATGATTGCAATTTTACTCATTTATTTTGGAGAATTTATTTCAAATAAAATGATCATTTTAAAAAATTGGTGCATACCTTCTGCAGTAATCGGCGGGACATTTTTTTCTGTATGTACTTGCTTTGCTTTTTATTTTCAAATCGTGGAATTTAAATTTGATTTTCAAACAATGAATACCTTTTTTTATAATATTTTCTTTGCTTCTGTAGGTTTGAGTGCGAGTTTGAGTTTTATTAAAAAAGGTGGTAAATTAGTAGGAATTTTTATCTTTTTAGCCGCTTTACTAGCAGCTTTGCAAAATATTTTAGCCTTAGTATGCGGGTATTTTATGAATATGAATGTTTTAACAGCTTTAATGGCGGGTTCAATCTCTTTAACAGGAGGACACGGAAACGCTTCGTCTTTTGCTCCTATTGCACAGCAAATGGGTGGCAGTGCCGCTGTGGAAGTAAGCATTGCTGCAGCAACCTTTGGTTTGATTTCGGGTTGTTTAATGGGAGGTCCTCTTGGAAGAAGACTCATTAGAAAATATCATTTGGATAAAAACTACACTCCAAACGATGAAAAAAACTCTCATACACAAAAAATTCAAAATTTGGTTAGCTCAAAAAGGTCTCATCAAGCCGCTTTCATTTTACTTTTATCTTGTGGTTTAGGAGAATTATTTTTTGTTGTTTTTAAAGAACTTTTTCCATCTATAAATTTACCTTTACACGTAATGAGTATGCTCTCGGGCATAATCATTCGCTTTATTTTAGACTATAAAAAACAAGAGCAACAAGAAAAAGATGCCCTTTATGAAAGCATAGATATCATAGGTTCTATATCTTTATCTATTTTTGTATCCTTATCTGTTATGACGATGAAGCTTTACGAACTTGCTGATTTAGCTTTGCCTTTGATAGTTATTTTAATTTTACAACTTGTTTTAATGTATCTTTTTGCAGTTTTTATAACTTTTAGAGCTTGTGGAAAAAATTATGATGGTGCTATCATAGCAGTGGGACATACTGGATTTGGTTTGGGTGCTGTGCCTGTATCTATGGCTACGATGAATTCAGTTTGCTCTTCGTATCATTACTCAAAAATCGCTTTTTTCATCGTGCCTTTAGTAGGTGGTTTTGTTAGTAATATTACCAATGCCTTAATTATTACTATATTTTTAAATATAGCGAAAAATATGACTTAAAATATTTTTTGAAATTCTAAATGAGTTCATTCATCAGCTAAATGAACGGAAATTTTACCATTTTTAATTTCATTGATTTTAACTCTAATTTTATCGCCCTCATTAAGTTTGCGTTTGATTTTAGAGCTATGAAGCAAACCATCAACTCCATCTTTTAGCTCAACAAAGGCTCCAAAATTTGTAATTTTTTTAACCTCTCCCTCAAATTCCTCTCCAAGTTCAAAATTTGATAAGTCCTTATCTTTAACGAATTTCTTTCCTTTTTGTCCTTGTATTAAGTTGAGTATAAATTCTTTGGCTGCTTTGATTTTATCATTTTTAGAAGCTGAAATTTTAACCTCTCCTTTTTCTCTATCTAAATCAATACAAACTTCAAATTTTTCAATAATTTCTTTAATTGTCTTTCCACCTTGTCCTATAATATCAACAATCTTAGATGGATCAACGCTAAAAATTTCAAGTTTTGGTAAAATTTCTTCATTAACTTCAATTTTAGCACACGCTTCCTCCATAATCCCTAAAATATGAAGTCTTGCTTCTCTAGCTTGATCTAAGGCTTCTTTAAGAATTTTTCTATCAATTCCACCAAGTTTTATATCCATTTGAAGAGCACTCACTCCGTCTTTACTTCCTGCAACTTTAAAATCCATATCTCCATCGTGGTCTTCTAAACCCATAATATCCGTTAAAATTGCATATTTATCGCTCTCAAAAACAAGTCCCATAGCTACACCAGCAACAAGCTTAAGACTACGAACTCCTGCAGCACGCAAGGCTAAAGAACCCCCACATACTGTTGCCATAGAGCTTGAACCATTGCTTTCTAAAATTTCAGAAACAAGACGAATCACGAAAGGATAATTTTCATCAACACTAGGATAAAGTGCTCGTTTAGCTAAATTTCCGTGTCCAAGTTCTCTTCTACCCGGTGCTTTAATTGCACTTGCCTCACCTACACTAAAACCCGGAAAATTGTAATTAACCATAAAACGTTCGCTTATAGGATTTTTTTCAGTGAGTAAATCCATCATTTGTGCATCATTTTCCGTGCCTAAAGTCGCTACAACCAAAGCTTGAGTTTGTCCTCTTGTGAAAAGACAAGAGCCGTGAGCATTTGGAAGTATATTAGTTTCTATGCTAATTTCTCTCACTTCATTTAAAGCTCTAAAATCCGCTCTTTTTCTCTCAAAAATAATTTGTTCACGCACGATTCTTTTTTTGATTTTTCCTAAAACTTTTAAAATATCTTCTTCACTCCAAACATTTTTTTCAGCTTCTTCAAACTTAAGAATTTTTTTAATGATTTTATTAAATCCGTTTGCTCTTTCACTTTTTGCCATTTGATTGACAGCACTTTTAATTTCATCAATGAAATTTTGCTCTACAAAAGAAAGAAGTACAGGATTTTCTTCCTCATTTTTAAGCTCAATTTCACTTTGTTTTTTATGTTTTGAAAAATTTTGCTCATAAGCATTTGAACCATCTAATATAGATTTTTGAGCTAGATTTAGTGCTTCTAAAATTTCTTCCTCGCTTAGTTCATTCATAGCTTGAATTCCCTCATTTTGGGTTGGTAAAGCTCTCATTTCTATCATCAAAAGCTCATCTTTAACTCCTGCAACATAAAGATCAAGTGAGCTTTGTTTAAGCTTTGAATTACTTGGATTGAGTATGAATTCCTTGCCTATTCTTGCTATCCTAACACCACAAACTGGAGCTTTAATAGGAATATCGCTCAAATAAAGTGCTATGCTCGCAGCATTAAGACTCATTACCTGTAAATCCACTTCGTTATCTGCTGAAAGTACAATCACAGAAATTTGTGTAGGATAAGCATAACCCTTAGGAAAAAGTGGTCTTAAGCTTCTATCGATAATCCTTGCTGTAAGTGTTTCAGAATCACTCGGTTTGGTTTCTCTTTTGACATAACCACCCGGAATTTTTCCCGCTGCATAAGCTTTTTCTATATATTGCACGGTTAAAGGCAAAAAATCTTCTTCTACAGCTTTTTCTTCTCTTGCAACAGCAGCTAAAATCACACTTTTACCCATTTTCATCAAAACAGCACCTGCTGCTTGTTTAGCAACATAATCAACATTAAAAATTTCCAAATTTCCATTGACTTCAATTTTGCATTCCATTGTCGTTCCTTCTTGGTTGTTTAGTAATTTTTTTAAATTTTTAAAGAATTTTAACAAATTTATCCTTTATATCGCATTTTCATTATCTTCTAAAGAAAAGTCATATTTTACCCCACCAATAGGATAGAAATTAAAGATAAAATATACTCCACTTTGATTTCTTGCAGTAATTCCTCCGCTTGTTAATTGAGGATCAATTCTCTCTCTATACATTAAAGAATAATTCCAACATTTTCTTTGATAAGTGTAGCCTAATTCCCACATATTTGCGTGTGCTCTTTGAGTATCAAACCAAATTCCTCCAAAAAGATTGTAATTTGCTGTGAGATTATAATTTGCACGAGTGCCTATAAAGCTGTATTTTCCATATTCATCATTTTGATAAGCGTGTGAAAAGTTCCAATTTAATTTATTAAAATCTGTTTCAACTTCGCTTAACACACTGCTAAAACGACTTTGCATACCAGAATATACTATTTCGTTATTAAATCTAATATTTTCATCATAATAATAAGTCATTAAATTTCTAGTTTCATCAAAATCACCTTCTCTAGTAAGATAACTTGTGCTTAAACGATGTTTGAGCTTTTTTTGTCCTTGATTGTTATAAAAATATTGGGTAACGAAAAATTCAGCTTGCTCATTTTCTCTTTCTGAATCCAAATTGAGATAATCCTCTGTAATTTTTCCTGATTTTCCACC
>JAFLRU010000001.1 GCA_022511325.1 Campylobacter sp. | reverse complement strand
CTAAATTAATAAGAAATTCTATCCACTAATTTTTAATATTATGCTCCTTAGCTAAGTTTTAATGCAGGTTTAATGCAGGATAGTAGGGTCAAGGTGTTTATCTAAATTAGCCTAATTTTTAGTTAGACTTGCCTAAACTCTTGACAATTAAGTTTATCTTTTGTATAATCACAACTTATTTTAAATTTTAAGTCTCGTTATCTCAGCCGGTAGAGCATCTCCCTTTTAAGGAGGGGGCCGTTGGTTCGAATCCAACACGGGACACCATTAGTTAGGGTAAGACCCTTTCGTCTAGTGGCCCAGGACAACACTCTCTCTGTGTGGAAACAGAGGTTCAAATCCTCTAGGGGTCGCCATTTGGTCGCTTAGCTCAGTTGGTAGAGCGCCACCCTTACAAGGTGGATGTCATAAGTTCGAGTCTTATAGCGACCACCATAAATTTAACTGACAAAATTATAGAAAAAAGCAAGAAAAAGCTCAATTCTTAAGGAAGTCTGTTGAGTCGCAGCGGTAGTTCAGCTGGTTAGAATGCCGCCCTGTCACGGCGGAGGTCGCGGGTTCGAGCCCCGTCCGCTGCGCCATTTTTAAAGACTTTATTTTAAAACACTTCTTAATTTTCTTTTATTTAATCCTTGACAAGCAAGGACAATTTTGGCATAATCAAGCTTTTATTTTAAGTCTCGTTAGCTCAGTTGGTAGAGCATCTGACTCTTAATCAGGTGGCCGTTGGTTCGAATCCAACACGGGACACCATTTTTGGTAACTTAAAATTTTAGGCTTTTTAAAATGAGAGCAAGTTTTTCATCAAGTGCTCCAAAATGGGTGTTATCTATGGTTAAATCAGGCTTTGGTTCATCATATTTTATATCCACGCCCACAACATTTTGGATTTTTTTATTTAAAGCGCCGCTGTATAATCCTTTTTTATCGCGTCTAAGAAGTTCCTCAAAATCACACTCAACATAAATTTCAAAAAAATTTTTTAAATTTTTGCGGTTGTATTCATAACATTCTTTAAACATAGAAATTGCACTCACAATGACAATCATTCCTTGAGAGCCTAAAAAATGGGCAAATTGTGCTTTTTTCAAAGATACCTTTATACGCTTTTCTTTTTCGTAACCAAAATGCCCCAAAAGTTCTCTAAATTCATCACCATCAAGGTGGATTGTGTTTTTAAAATTTTCACGCAATTTTTCATATAAGGCTTGTGCAATATAGCTTTTTCCACTTCCTGCTAGACCTGTAAGCCAAATCACTCCACCTTGATTTAAAATATCAAACATAAAATTTCCTTAAAATTTTTAAAAATTTTAACACAAATAAACTTTAATTAAAGCAAAAAACCGCTAGAATTTGCGAAAATTATAGATAAAGAAAAATGATGCAGTATAAAAGATTTAAGACAAAGCAAATCAAAGTCGGTGATGTTTTAATAGGCGGGGACGCACCTATTTCAGTTCAATCTATGCTTTTTACTAAAACAAGGGATATAGAGGGTTGTTTGGAACAAATCAATCGTTTGTATTTTGCAGGGGCAAATATCGTTCGTTTGGCGTGTTTGGATATGGCTGATGCAAGAGCTTTAAAGGAGATTAAAGCTAAGAGTGCTTTGCCTTTGATTGTGGATATTCATTTTAATCATAATTTGGCTGTATTTTGTGCTGAATTTATTGATGGAGTGCGTATAAATCCGGGAAATATAGGCTCTAAAGAAAATATCAAAGAAGTGGTTGAGGCTTGCAAACAAAGAAAAATTCCTATAAGAATAGGCATCAACCATGGCTCAATTGAAAAGCAATTTAGCGATAAATTCGGATATGGTGTGGAAGCTATGCTTGAAAGTGCAATTTATAATATCAAGCTTTTAGAGGATTTTGATTTTAGCGATATTAAAATTTCTATGAAAACTTCAGACACTCAAAAAACTATAGAAGCTTATGAAAGACTTAGACCGCTTTGTGATTATCCTTTTCATCTTGGAGTTACAGAGGCTGGGACGAAATTTCACAGCACGATTAAGAGTTCTATTGCACTTGGGAATTTGCTTTTAAAAGGTATAGGCGATACAATGAGAGTTTCTATGACAGGAGAACTTGAAGAAGAAATTCGCGTTGCAAGAGCTATTTTACAAGATAGTGGAGTGCAAAAGAGTGGAGTAAATATTATCTCTTGTCCTACTTGTGGAAGAATTCAAAGCGATTTGCTTAAAGCCATTAAGATTGTTGAAGAAAAAACCAAACACATTAAAGAGCCTTTAAATATCAGTGTTATGGGTTGTGTTGTAAATGCACTCGGCGAAGCAAAGGGTGCAGATGTTGCTATAGCTTTTGGGAAAAATCAAGGTTTAGTTATAAGACACGGAGAAGTTGTGGCAAAGCTTAAAGAAGATGAACTCGTGGATAGATTTTTGCTTGAGGTTGAAGATGAGGTTAAGAGTAGAGTGGAAAAAGAATAATATATTTTATTAATTTAAGTGTTGTTATAGCTTTTCCTCCTGCTATTTTTAGAATTTTTGGATACACTTATATAAACTATGAAAAAATAATATTTTTCTATATATCTTACATACTTTATTTTACTTTTTGGCGTTTTGTATACTTTTGTAAAAAAAGAAAGCAATTAAAGACTTAATAAATTGACACTATGCTTACTTTTGCTTTAATGATTTAAAATGTTTGAAAACTTGCGAGGGTGAATTTCAAGTTAAAATTCTAACTTTCAAATCATTCATAAAGCTTCTTGTCAAAACTCTTAAATCTTTTATGAAAGAAAAAATATTCATCAGGCTTAAATTTTATCATTTCTTCACAAGATTTTGCTTGATAAAATGTAAGTTCTTCAATGCTTTTAAGCTTTGCGTCCTGAATTTCAAAGCATTTAATATGATATTTTCCCTCTTTTTGATAAATAAAAGCACTCAAAAGTAAAGCGTCCATTTTTTTGGCAATCACGCTTGCACCGACTAAAAAATTCACTTCTTTATCAAAAAATTTCACTCTCATACTCTCACTATCATTTGCATCTTGGTCGGTTAAAATCCCTAGAGTTCTTTTATCTTTAAGAGCTTTAATCATCTTTTTTAAACCACCTTTTTTATCAATAAGCTCTATATCAAGTTGTGTGCGGTTTTGGCTTAAAATTTTATCCATTGCCTCGCTATCAAGGGCTCTACCTACGATTGACATTGCTCCAAATCTTGCTGCGTAAGCTAAAGCACAAAGCTCCCAGTTTCCATAATGAGCTGTTGTAAGTATAAGACTTCTTTCGGAATTAACAGCCTCACTTAAAAGCTCCTCATCATCAAAATGCACTTTTTGAAGAATTTTTTCTTTAGTGGTATTTTGATTTTCTATACAATCAATGCCAAATTTTGCAAAATTACGATAGATTTTTAAAGCAATTTGTTTTCTTTCTTTAGCATCAATTTGCGGAAAACAAAGCTTGAGATTTATATCGATAATTTTTCTGTGTTTGGAATTTAGCCAAAATGTGATTTGAGCAGTTATTAAAGCAAGGAAACTTAGCACAAATTTTGGCAGGATAAAAATAAGAATTTTAAGAGTGTAGTAAAGAAAAAGATAGAGCAAATCTTTATTTTTAGGCATAAAGTAAGTCCTGAACTAAAGCAAAAATATCTTTTTCATCAATTTGAGTTATGCAAAAGTCTTTTTTGTTAATATGTTTAGCATTTATGATTTTTTTTCCTGCGTCAATGGTTTTATTTATGCTTGTTTCAAAAGCATTTCTTTTGCTTGGAGTTGCTCCAAATATTGTAATAGAAGGCTTATTCATCGCAAAAGCTAGATGTGTAGGACCACTATCGTTTCCTATGATTAAGTCCATTATTTTAGTTAAGGAGCTAAGTTCTTTAAGATTTATTTTTCTAAGCATAAAGATATTTTTATGAGTTTTTTCTATATCTTCCGCCATTTTTCTTTCAAAATCGTTTCCCCAACAAAGAAAAATTTTAACTTTTTCATCTTGGAGTATAAGAGAGCAAAGTTTAATCAGCTTTTCTCTAGGATAAATTTTATTTTTTTGGCTTGAACCAAGATGTAAGAGTATGTTTTTTTCACTTAAATTTAATTCTTCACGCAAAGTCTCGCTTAATTTTTTATCCGCTTCAAACACAGGGTGTTTAAAATAAATATTTTTGGGTTCAAACTCCGTATTTAGCATAAAGGCACTAAGGCTTAAATAACGCACAAATACATTTTCATTGTAACTCATTGCAAATTTTTGATGATAAAAATTTGCAGCGAAGCTTTCTTTAAGGCTGTTTTTATCAAAACCAAAATTATTGCGACTTAAAATGCGACTTGTCAGAGCTGATTTGATAAGTCCTTGCAAATCAAGAGCAAAATCGTAATTATTTTTTCGAGCTTCAAAAAGTATTTTAAGGGTTTGATAAATTTTTTTATCTTTTAAAGGTAGGGGATAAAGGCGGTCGATTAAAGGGTGATTTTCAAGTATATCTTTAAATCTTTCATCAACAAACCAGTGTAGCTCGACATCTTGTTTGTTAGCTTTGATAAATTGTAAAATCATAGCACTTTGGATAATATCTCCAAGAGCAGACAAACGAATAATCGCTATTTTCATTAACTAGCCTAGTGTTTTAAAATTTTTGTTATGATTTTAACAAAGTTATTTATAAAAAAAGGTTAAAAGATGAAAAACGAAGGTTATATTTGCATTTTTGATTGTGAGAGTATCCCTGATTGCGAGCTTATACGCAAGTGTTTTAAATTTGAAGGAAGTGATTTGGAGGTGAGTTTAAAGGCTTTAGAAATGGAAAAAGAAAAAAGTGGAAGTGAGTTTTTAGCTTTGCCTTTTCATAAGATTATAAGTATTTGTGCGGTTATAAGTGATAATTTTGGTAGGTTTATTAAAGTCAATAAAATCGAAGGAGAAGATGAAAAAACAATGATTAGCAATTTTTTTGATTTTATAGAAAGGCACAAACCAAGACTTGTGAGTTTTAATGGTAAAAATTATGATATGCCACTCCTTGTTCTAAGAGCTTTAAAATACAATATTAAAGCCGCGAGTTATTTAGACACTCAAAGTGATAAATGGAATAATTATAAAACAAGATTTAGTGAGCTTAAGCATTGTGATTTACTTGAATCTTTAGGAGCTTTTAAAGGTTTGAGGCTTGATACTTTGTGTTTGATGGCAGATTTACCCGGAAAATATGATATGAGTGGAGATTTGGTGATGAATCTTTACTATGAAAATGAGTTTGAAAAAATCCACGAATATTGCGAAAGTGATACGCTTAATACCTATATGCTTTTTTTAAAATATGAATTTATCAAGGGAAATTTGAATGAAAATGATTATGTGGATTTTTTGGATTTAATGAAAGAATATTTAAAAGAAAAAAAGGCTCATCGTGGCTATTTAGAAGTTTTTGTTAAAGCTTGTGAAAGTGAAATTTCAAAAATTAAAACTTAAACATTTAAACAAAAGTGTTAAAATTTTTAGTGTTAGTTTATCAAATTAATTTTTTTGATATAATTTTTGAAAAGAGATTTAAAGAAAATGTCGAGATTAGATGGACTTAAAGAAGATTTAAAATCACTAAGATTTTGGCTAGGGATAGTTGTCGCTTCCTTTTTAGCTATCATCAGTTGGTTGGCAGCAAATTATAGCAAAACCGAATTGTGGTTGATTATATCATCTTGTTTGCTTTTGTTAATTTTCGCTATCATAGTATTTCTTATCAATAAAAAAATGCGAAAAATTATTAAAAAAATTTATGAAACTAAAAAGGAGGAATGAATGGAATATTTCGTATTTGGCGTCATTATTTTTGGATTTTGCATTATTGCTTATAGTGCATATACTGCTACTTTAGAAGCAGAAGAAAACAATTAAAATTGTAATAAATTTTTAATTGTTTTAATTTTTTAAGGAAAAACGATGAAAATTTTAATTGTTGGTGGTGCTGGTTATATAGGTTCTCATACTTTAAGGCAGTTTTTAAAAACCTCACACGAACTTTGTGTTTTAGATAATCTTTCTAAGGGTTCTAAAATTGCCCTTGAGGATTTAAGTAAGATTAGAAAATTTGAGTTTTTTGAGAGAGATTTAAGCGATTTTAAAGCCATTAAAGAGCTTTTTAAAACGCAAAAATTTGATGCAGTGGTGCATTTTGCAGCAAGCATTGAAGTGTTTGAAAGTATGCAAAATCCTTTAAAATATTATATGAATAATACAGCTAATACAACAAATCTTATACAAACTTGCATAGAAACAGGCGTGAATAAATTTATATTCTCTTCCACAGCTGCAACTTATGGAGAGCCAAAAACTCCTGTGGTGAGTGAAACAAGCCCTTTAATGCCGATTAATCCTTATGGTAAAAGCAAATTGATGAGTGAAGAGGTTTTAAGAGATGCAAGTATGGCTTATCCTGAATTTAAACATTGCATTTTAAGGTATTTTAATGTAGCGGGTGCTTGTATGGATTATCAACTTGGACAAAGATACCCAAAAGCAACCCTACTCATCAAAGTAGCGGCTGAATGTGCAGCGGGTAAAAGGGATAAGCTCTTTATTTTTGGTGAGGATTATGAAACTAAGGACGGAACTTGCATTAGAGATTTTATCCACGTCGATGATATTTCAAGTGCTCATTTAGCGGCTTTAGAATACCTTGAAAACAATCCAAGCTGTGTTTTTAATGTCGGTTATGGACACGGCTTTAGTGTTAAAGAAGTGATTAAAGCGATGAAAAAAGTTAGTGGAGTGGATTTTAAAGTAGAGAGTGCCCCGCGTCGTGCTGGAGATCCTGGTGTTTTAATTTCAGATGCGTCTAAAATTCGCTCTCTTACTTCGTGGAAGCCAAAATTTGATGATTTAGAACTCATTTGCAAAAGTGCTTTTGAGTGGGAAAAGCAGTGTTAAAAAAGCTTTTTTTTATACTAAGTAAAGAGGATAAAAAATTTTTATTTTCTTTGCTAATATTTTCGGTGTTTATTTCTTTTATAGAAAGTTTCGCAATTTCTTTAATAATGCCTTTTGTGGCTTTAGCAAGTGATTTTTCGTATTTTGAGACAAATGCTATATTGATTAAACTTAAAGAATATTTTGCCTTGCCAGAGTATAAACTTGTCATTTATTTTGGGGTTTTGCTTGTGATTTTTTATGTGTTTAGGGCTTTGCTTAATGCTTATTATTTCCACCTTTTAGCTCGTTTTTCTAAAGGCAGATATCACAATATAGCCCTTAAAGTATTTTGGGCATTTTTGAACACAGACTATGAGAGTTTTACTAAAAAAAATCAATCTGAAATTCTTAAAAGCATTACAGGAGAAGTTTATAATCTTAGCACAATGTTATCCTCATTTTTACTGATGATGAGTGAAATTTTTGTGCTTGTGTTACTTTATGCTTTAATGCTTTTAATTGATTATAAAATCACTTTATTTTTAAGTGTTTTTATGATTTTAAATGCTTTGATTTTGCTAAAATTTTTAGCTCCTATTGTCAAAAAAGCCGGAATTAAAAGAGAAGAAGCGATGAAAAATTTTTTTGAAATTTTAAACACGAATTTAAATAATTTTAAATTCATTAAACTTAAAACCAAAGAAGAAGGTGTTTTAAATCTTTTCAAAGCTCAAAGTGAGACTTTTAGTAAAGCAAATATCACAAGTGATAGTGTTGCAGCTTTGCCACGTATTTATTTAGAGGGTATAGGTTTTTGTGTGCTTGTATTAATTGTCGTGTTTTTAGTATTTTCAAATAAAAGCGATATTTCAAGCATTTTAGCAACAATTTCAATTTTTGTTTTAGCTCTTTATCGTTTGATGCCAAGTGCAAACCGCATACTTACAAGTTATCACGATTTGCTTTATTACCGAACTTCCTTGGATATTATTTATAAAATTTTAAACGAAAAAAAAGAAAATTTAGGAGATGAGAAACTTGAGTTTAAAGAAGAGCTTCGTTTAGAAAATTTAAGCTTTGCTTATGAAGGTAAAGAGCCTTTATTCGAGAATTTAAATTTAAACATTAAAAAGGGTGAAAAAGTCGCATTTATCGGCGAAAGTGGGAGCGGTAAAAGCACTCTTGTGGATTTAATCATCGGGCTTTTAAGTCCTAAAGAGGGTAAGATTTATATCGATAAAAATGAGCTAAATTTTAAAAATATAAAAAATTATCGCCAAAAAATTGGCTATATTCCGCAACAAATTTATCTTTTTAATGATAGCATTGCAAAAAATATTTCTTTTGGAGATGAAGTAAGAGAGGATTTTTTAGAAGAGCTTGTTAAAAAAGTTCATCTTGAAACTTTCATCAAAAGCTTACCACAAGGCATTCAAACAAGGGTTGGAGATGGAGGAAGCAATCTAAGTGGAGGACAAAAACAAAGAATAGCCATAGCAAGAGCTCTTTTTTTAAATCCTGAAATTTTGGTTTTAGATGAGGCAACTTCAGCACTTGATAGCAATGTAGAAGCTAAGATAATGGATGCAATTTATGAGCTTTCTAAGGATAAAACGATGATTGTCATTGCACATAGACTTTCAACCATTGAAAATTGCGATAAAGTTTATAGACTTGAGCAAGGAAAACTTATTTTAGAAAGGGCAAGATGAAAATCACTTTTATCATAGCAACTTTAAATTCTGGCGGGGCTGAAAGGGTTTTGGTAACCTTAGCAAATGCACTCTGTAAGGAACATCAAGTTGATATTATAAAATTTCATAAAGAAGATTCTTTTTATCCTCTTGAAAGCGAAATTTGTGTAAAAACCTTGCCACAATTTCCTTTTGACACGATTTATCATAAAATTGCAAGTCGTTTTAAAAAATTCTTTGCCTTGCGTTTGGCTCTTAAAGAAAGTAAAAGCGATATTTTTATTTCTTTTTTAGACACGACAAATATTGCTTGTATTGCTGCAAAATGGGGTTTAAAAGTTCCTTTAATTGTTAGTGAGCATAGTCATCAAAGCTATTTAAAGCCTAAAATTTGGAGATTTTTAAGAAATTTTACTTATCCTTATGCAAATGCTTTAACAGTTCTTTCAAGTTCAGACAAAAATTATTATGAAAAATTTGTTAAAAAAGTTGTTTTGCTTTCAAATCCTTGTCATTTTAGTTTGGAAAATAAGAAATTTAAAAAAGAAAATCTTGTGCTTTTTGTAGGAAGACTCGATATGAATAAAAATCCACAGATGTTTTTAAGAGCTTTTGAGAATTTAGATAAAACTTTGCGTGAAAACTGCGAATTTGTCGTGGCTGGAGATGGAGAACTTAAGGAGGAGTTAGAATTTAAGGCAAAGGATTTAAATATTAAATTTTTAGGTAGGGTTGAGGATATAAAAAGTCTTTATGAAAGGGCAAAAGTTCTTTGTCTTTGCTCTTTCATAGAGGGTTTGCCAACGGTTTTAATCGAAAGTTTGTATTTTGAAGTGTGCAGAATTTCAACGGCTTATACAGACGGGGCTAGGGATTTGATAGAAGATTTAAAAGATGGTTTTATCGTTCCTTGCGATGATGATGTAACTATGGCAAAAAGGATTAGTGAAGTTTTAAATGATGAGAATTTAAGACTTGCTTTGGTGAATGAGGCAAAAAAAAGATGTGAGAATTATGAAATTTCAAATATTAAAGCAAAATGGCTTAGTTTGATAGCGGAGTTAAGAGAAAATGCCTAAACTTTCAGTGATTATCCCGACTTTTAAACGCCCAAATTTACTCAAAAAAGCTGTTAAAAGTGTGCAAGAACAAGATTTTAAGGATTTAGAAATTATCATTAGTGATGATAATTCAGGTGATGAAACTGAGGAAGTTGTCAAAAAAATGAGAGAAGAAGATAATCGCATTAGGTATGTGTTAAATACTAAATACAAGCAGGGTCCAAACGGCAATAAAAATAATGGCTTAGATTATGCAAATGGAGAATTTATAAGTTTTTTAGATGATGATGATGAGCTTTTGGGCGGAGCTTTGAGTGAATTGTTGTCAAAACAGGGTTATTCTCATATTTTGGGAAATTGTTTGATTGAAGAAAATGGGGTTTTAAGTTCTAAATTCAGTGGAATGGGTTTAGATAAAGACACTGAACTTAGTAAAAAAGATTTTTTAATGCAGAGCTTTAAAGGGGAATTTTTTTCAGTTTTTAAAAAATCTTTGCTTAAAGGTAAGAGATTTAATGAAGATTTTTATGGAAATGAAGCCACACTTTGGATTAATTTATACGATGAAAAAAGTTTTTATATCCATAAGGCTTTTAGAATTTATAGGATTAAAAGGGAAGATAGCGTAACTTTGGGTGCAGCTAAGAATGCAAATCGTGTGTATTTAGGCTATGCTGAACTTGCTATGCTTTTGGAAAAAGAATTAGAACTTAGCAAAGATGAGGATTATAAAAGTGCTTGTGCGAGTCATTACAAAATGGCGGCTTATTATGCTAAATTTGCCGGTGAGTTTGGAAAAATGTATTTTTATCTTTATAAAAGTTTAAGGATAAAATTTAACACTCCCGCTTTAATTTTACTTTGTTTGAGTATAATTCCAAAGAGTTTTATAGCAAAATTATCGCAAATTCGGGTGGCTTTATGCAAAAACTAGCAATTTTCATTTATTCTTTGGGAAGTGGTGGAGCTGAAAGGGTCGTTGCGACTTTATTGCCGATTTTAAATTTGAAATTTGAGGTGCATCTGATTTTGATGAATGATAAAATTTCTTATGAAATTCCTCCTTGTAAAGTCCATTTTTTAGAGAAATCAAGTCCGAACGAAAAAGCTTTGATGAAATTTTTAAAACTTCCTATCTTGGCTTTAAAATACAAAAAACTCTGTGAAAGCCTAGGTATAGATATTCAATTTGTTTTTTTAAATCGTCCTAATTACATCTCTTTGTTTGCAAGAATTTTCGGTTTGAAAGCAAGATTAGTTATTAATGAATGCACAACTCCAAGTGCAATGTATGCTAAAAATAATGCAAATTCTTTTATCAATCGTTTTTTAATCCGTTTTTTGTATCCTAAGGCGGATTTGATTTTGCCAAATTCCAAAGGAAATTTAGAAGATTTGGTGCAAAATTTCAAAATTGAAAATTCAAAATGCGAACTTTTATACAATGCCATTGATTTAGAAAATATTGAAAAAAAAGCCACAGAGCCTATTTCTTTGCAAGCAAAATTTATACTTAGTGTCGGAAGACTTGATGAGGGAAAGAATCATAAGCTTTTAATTAAAGCTTATGCGAGACTAGCAACAGATTTGAAACTTGTGATTTTGGGTGAGGGTGTGTTGAAAGATGAGCTTTTAAGCCTTATACAAAGCCTTGATTTAGAAGATAAAGTTTTGCTTTTGGGTTTTGATGCAAATCCTTATAAATATATGAGCAAATGTGAATTTTTTGCTTTTGCTTCTGTTTTTGAGGGTTTTTCTAATGTTTTGATTGAAAGTTTAGCCTGTTCTTGTGCTGTGGTTTGTACTGATCACAAAAGTGGAGCTAGAGAGCTTTTTGGCAATGATGAATTTGGACTTTTGGTTAAGGTAAATGATGAAAATAGTATGTTTAATGGTTTAAAACTTATGCTTGAAGATGAGAGGCTGCGAAAAGCTTATAAAAATAAGGCTAAAATTCGTGCTTTGGATTTTGATAAGGTAAAAATTGCTAGAATGGCTTTAAAATATTTACTAGGATAAAAAATGCAACTTTTAAAAAAAGAACTTTTGAAAAATGAAAATTTTATTTTGCTTTCATTTATCGTTATAGCCTTCGGTTTTAGCGTATTGTGTAGATTTTATTGGGTATTTTGGGCAAGTTCTTTTACGCAATATTTTTTTAATGATGAATTAATGATTGTTTCAAATGATGGCTATGCCTTTGCTGAGGGTGCAAGGGATATGATAGCAGGATTTCATCAAGAAAATGATCTTTCTTACTATGGAAGCTCACTCTCAAGTCTTACTTTTTGGCTTTATAAGATTACTCCTTGGAGCTTTGAGACTATTATTTTGTATATGAGCACCTTTTTTTCTTCCTTAATTGTTGTGCCTATTATTTTAATCGCTAAAGAATACAAATGTCCTTTAATGGGCTTTATCGCAGCACTAATAGCTAGTATTGCAAATAGCTATTATAACCGCACGATGAGCGGGTATTATGACACAGATATGCTTGCTATAGTCTTGCCGATGTTTATTTTATTTTTTATGATAAGGCTTATTTTAAAAAAAGATTTTTTCTCTTTAATCGCCTTGCCTTTATTTATAGGAATTTATCTTTGGTGGTATCCTTCAAGTTATACTTTAAATGTTTCTTTGATAGGACTTTTTTTCCTTTATACTTTGATTTTTCATAGAAATGAAAAGCTTTTTTATATCGCAGTGATTCTTAGTTCGCTTACGCTTTCAAACATTGCTTGGTTTTATCAAAGTGCTATAATCGTAATACTTTTTGCATTTTTTGCCTTAAAACAAAATTCTTTTAAATTTTCTTTTATCATCACTTTGGGTATTGTAACTTTGATATTTTTGATTTTTAGTGGAGGAATTGATCCTATACTTTATCAGCTTCGTTTTTATATTTTTAGGGCTGATGAGAGTGCAAATTTAGCTCAAGGTTTTGCGTATTTTAATGTAAGCAAAACCATACAAGAAACTGAAAATATTGATTTAGATGTTTTTATGCAAAGAATTAGCACAAGTGTTATGGTGTTTGTGTTTTCTTTTTTAGGCTTTCTTTGGCTTCTTAAAGAACATAAAACTATGATTTTGGCTTTACCTATGCTTTTTCTTGGTTTTTTGGCTTTAAAAAGCGGACTTCGTTTTACGATTTATGCTGTGCCTATAATGGCTTTAGGTTTTGGTTTTTTAAGTATGAAATTTCTAAAAGAGTTTAAAAATTTAGAATTAAAAAAACTCGGAAATTTAAGAAAAATTAAGCTTTATTGCTTGGTTTTATTGCTTGGTTTTATTGCTTTTTCTTTGATAGAGTTTTTATGGAATTTAAGCGAAAATGACTTTGTTTTGGAAAAAGTTTCGTATTTTAAGATTTTTTCTGATTTGTATTTTGAAAATTCATTATTGTTTCTTTTATTGATTTTAAGCATTTTTACTCCTTTTGTGCTTGAGCTTTTACGCAAAAAACAAATCAAACAAGCAAAAATTACCTCTATGGTAGCAATTTTGCTCTTTGCTTTATTTTTTGCCTTTAAACATATCTATGAATATAGGGTTCCTACCGTTTTTAATCATAATGAAGCTGCTCTTTTAAATGAGCTTAAAAATAAAGTTTCAAGAGAGGATTATATCGTAGCTTGGTGGGATTATGGTTATCCTATTCGTTATTATAGTGATGTAAAAACTTTAGCGGATGGAGGTAAGCATTTGGGTAAGGATAATTTCTTTCCTTCTTTTGTGCTAAGCAAAGAGCAAAGAGCTGCGGCAAATATGGCAAGACTTAGCGTAGAATACACAGAAAAAAGCTTTAAAACGCCGTATGAAGATTTGTTGCAAGCTATGATGAAAGATTATAATAATAGCAATGTGGATTTGTTTTTAGCAAGTTTAGGTAAAAATGATTTTAAGTTAAAAACTCCAAAAACTAGGGATATTTATATTTATTTTCCTGTAAGAATGACAGCTATTTTTCCAACTGTGGCAAGTTTTTCTTATATGAGTTTGGAAAATGGCGAGCTTGAAAATACTTTTACTTTTTCTCCAGCCTTTTACCGCGGTGAAGATGATGGGCTTATCTATCTAAGCAATGGCATTTTGCTTAGTAATGATTTTAGAAGTTTTATTTTTAATGATAAAATTTATCCGCTTCATAGTTTGGTGGAATTTAACTCCATTCGTCAAAAAGATTATAAGTTTATTCCTATTGATGAAAGTGCAGATTTTTATCTTTTTTATATCAAAGATACAAGTGCGTCTTTCCAGTTTATTTTAATGGATAAAACTATGTTTAATAGTGCTTTTGTTCAAATGTTTTTCTTAGGAAATTACGATGAAAATCTCTTTGAACTTATTGTGAATTCTAACGAAGCAAAGGTGTTTAAACTAAAGATATGAAAATAGGATTTTTAAGTCATTCGGGTATGAGTATTTATCATTTTAGAATGCCGATTATTAGAGCTTTGGAGGCTAGAGGTGATGAAGTATTTGTGATTGTGCCAAAAGATGATTATACTTTAAAACTTGAAAATTTAGGACTTAAGCTCGTTGTTTATGAACTAAGCAGAAGCAGTGTTAATCCCTTTGTTGTTTTTAAGAATTTCTTGCATTTAAAAAAGTTATTAAAAAGCCTGAATTTAGATTTTATCCAAAGTGCAGCCCATAAAAGCAATACCTTTGGAGTCATTGCTGCAAAATGTGCTAAAATTCCTTATATTTTTGCACTTGTTGAGGGGCTTGGTTCTTTTTATATTAGTGAGGATTTTAAAAGTAAAATTGTGCGTTTAAATATCAATCTTTTATACAAAATCAGTTTTAAACTTGCCAATAAATTCATCTTTGTTAATTCTAGTGATGCTGAATTTATGCGAAATTTAGGGCTGAAAAATGAAAAAATTTGCATTATAAAATCTGTGGGTGTTAATCTTAAAAAATTTCTTCCTTTACACCTTCCTTTAGCGGCTAAAGAGCAGTTTTTTAAAGAATTTAAAATGCCTCAAAAACCTATGGTTTTAATGATAGCAAGGGCTTTGTGGCATAAAGGAATTAAAGAATTTTATGAAGCAGCACAGCTTTTGAAAGATAAAGCAAATTTCGTTTTAGTAGGCGGATGCGATGAAAATCCAAGCTGTGCTTCGCTTGAATTTTTAACTTCAGGTTGTGTGTTTTATTTGGGAGCTAGAGAAGATATTGCATTTTTGCTTAATCTTTGTGATATTTTTGTTTTGCCAAGTTATAAAGAAGGCTTTCCTGTAACAATTTTAGAAGCTAAAGCTTGTGCTAAAGCTTGTGTGGTAAGTGATTGTGAAGGCTGTATTGAAGCGGTGCAAAATGGTTATGATGGGCTTTTTGCAAGAACAAAGGATTCTAAGGATTTAGCCCAAAAGATTGCTTTGCTTTTAGAAGATGAAAGACTTAGGATTAATCTTGGGCAAAATGCTTTTAAAGATGCTTTACAATATGATGAAAATTTCATTGCTAAAAAATATTTAGAAGCTTATGATGAAGAAATAAAAAGGCTTAAAAATGTATAAGAATTTTATCAAAAGAGTTTTGGATTTTTGTTTAGCTTTGGTGCTTTTAGTGCTTTTTTCGCCTTTGATTTTATTTGTAGCTTTACTTTTAAAACTTACTCAAAAATCCGTGATTTTTACTCAAATCAGACCCGGACTTGATGAAAAAAAATTTAAAATTTATAAATTCAAGACAATGAGTGATGAAAGAGATGAAAAAGGAGAGCTTTTGCCTGATGAACTTCGTTTAAAATCCTTTGGAAAAGTTATTAGGGCTTTGAGTTTAGATGAGCTTTTGCAACTTTTTAATGTTTTAAAAGGAGATATGAGTTTTGTGGGACCTAGACCCTTGCTTTGCGAATATTTAAGCCTTTATAATGAAGAGCAAAAACTAAGGCATAAAGTTAGACCGGGTATTACAGGTTGGGCTCAAATTAACGGACGCAACGATATATCGTGGCAAAAAAAATTTGAACTTGATGTGTATTATGTGAGAAATATTTCTTTTTGGCTTGATTTAAAAATTTTGTTTTTAACCACGCTTAAGGTTCTTAAACGAAGTGGGGTTAATAAGCAAGGTTATGTTACAACGGAAAAATTCAATGGAAAGAACTGAAAAAATTTATATTTATGGAAATAGCGGGCACGGAGCTGTTTGTGAAGATGTAGCAAAGGCTATGGGATATAAAGAATGTATTTTTTTAGATGATAATAAAGGCTTGGCTTTTAATGAAAATCTACCAAAATATGATATGTTCATTGCTATAGGAGAAAATGGGACAAGAAAAAGAATTTATGAAAAAGTGGTAAAATATAATTTTAAGGTCGTGAATTTAATCCACCCAAGTGCTGTGATTTCTAGCAGTGCATTTTTAGCAGAGGAAGGAATTTTAATAATGCCTTTGGTTGTGATTAATGCTAAGGCAAGGATTGAAAAGGGAGTGATTTTAAATTCATCTTGTATCATTGAACACGAGTGCGAAGTGGGCGAGTTTTCGCACATTAGCGTTGGAGCTAAATGTGCAGGTAATGTCAAAATAGGGAGTTTATGTTTTTTAGGAATCAATTCTGCAATCTTGCCAAATTTAAGCTTGGCTGATGAGAGTATTTTAGGCGGTGGGGCAGTGCTTGTAAAAAGCCAAAATGAAAAGGGAATTTTTGTTGGAATTCCTGCAAAAGCCATTAAATATAAGGATAAAAAATGAATTTTTTTCTTTCTCCGCCACATATAAGTGGCAATGAGTTAAAATATATCAATGAAGTTTTTGAGAGCAATTATATCGCACCTTTGGGAGAATTTGTCAATCGCTTTGAACAAAGCATTAAGGATTATACTCACAGTAAAAATGCCCTAGCTTTAAATTCAGCCACAGCCGCTTTGCATTTAGCCCTAAGGGTGAGTGGAGTTAAGGAAGGAGACTTTGTTCTAGCCTCTTCTTTTACTTTTATCGCTTCAGTTGCACCGATTTTATATCTTAAGGCTAAGCCTATTTTTATAGATTGTGATGAAACTTTTAATCTTGATGTGAATTTGCTAAAAATTGCAATTAAAGAATGTAAAAAACCACCTAAAGCTTTAATTTTAACACATCTTTATGGAAATAGTGCAAAAATGGATGAAATTCCTGAACTTTGCAAAGAAAATCAAATCGTTTTAATTGAAGATGCTGCTGAAGCTTTAGGTTCTTTTTACAAAGAAAAAGCTTTAGGAACTTTTGGAGATTTTGGGGTTTATTCTTTTAATGGCAATAAAATTATCACAACTTCAGGTGGTGGAATGCTTGTTGGAAAAGATGAGCAAAAAATTCAAAAAGCTAGATTTTATAGCACACAAGCAAGGGAAAATTGTTTGCATTATGAGCATTTGGATTATGGATATAATTATAGACTTAGTAATGTTTTAGGGGCTATCGGCGTTGCACAAATGGAAATTTTAGAACAAAGAGTGCTTCAAAAAAGACAAATTTATGAATGGTATAAGGAATTTTTAGGCAGACATTTTGTGTTTTTAGATGAATTAGAAAATTCAAGAAGTAATCGTTGGCTTAGCACGGCTTTGATTGATTTTAAACAAGAGGAACTTTTTAAAGAACAAAAAAGCATAAAAAGTTCGCAAAAAGAACTTCCTTTGCATCCAAAAATATCAAAACTTATCAATGATTTAAAAGATGAGAAAATTGAAGCTAGACCACTTTGGAAACCAATGCATACTCAAGCAGTTTTTAAAGATAGCAAAGCTTATATCAATGGAAACAGCGAATTGTTTTTTAGAAAAGGACTTTGTTTGCCAAGTGGAACAGCAATGAGTAAAGATGATGTAAAAATGATTTGCGAAGTGATTTTAAAAAGTATAGAGGCTTAAAGATGTATAAAAGTAAGAGATTGTTGTTTTTTCTAAGTTTTGATGTAATTTTATTTTCTCTTTCAATCTTTTTAGCCTTTTCTTTAAGATTTAGTGGGGATATTCCAAGGATTTTTTATGAAGGAATGATAAAAGCAGGGATTATTTTGCTTGTTTTAAAGATTTTATTTTTATTTGCTTTTAGAATTTATAGAGTAGCGTGGAGGTTTTTTTCTTTAAATGAAGCAAGAAAAATTTTTTTCGCTCTTGCTTTTGCTGAACTCGTGTTTTTATTGATTTTTTATTATTTTAGTGATTTTTTTAATCCTTTTCCAAGAAGTGTTGTAGGCATTGATTTTGTGCTTTCTTATATGTTTATAGGAACTTTAAGGATTAGTAAAAGAATGCTGATTGATTTTAAGCCTTCTAGGGTTAAAAGCGAGGAACTTCCTTGTATTGTCGTGGGTGCAACTTCTAAGGCTTTACATTTATTAAAGGGTGCAAAAGAAGGGAGTTTGGGACTTTTTCCTGTGGGTGTTGTCGATGGGAGAAAAGAACTTATAGGAGCATATTGTGATAAATTCATTGTTGGAGAAAAAAGCAAAATCGAAGATTATGTAAAACAAGGTGTTAAAACAGCTATTATTGCTTTAAAGCTTGAGCAAGAAGAACTTAAGAAGCTTTTTGAGGAGCTTGTAGGTTATGGAATTAGCGATGTTAAGCTTTTTTCTTTCACTACAAATGAGGCAAGAGATATTAGCATTGAAGATTTACTTGCAAGAAAACCTAAGGATTTAGACGCAGGTGCTGTAGCTGAATTTTTAAAAGATAAAGTGGTTTTAGTCAGTGGAGCAGGTGGAACTATAGGAAGTGAGCTTTGTAAGCAATGTATTAAATTTGGTGCAAAAAGTCTTATAATGCTTGATCATAGCGAATTTAATCTTTATAAAATCAATGAAGAGCTTAGTGCTTATAAGCAAAAGATTAATCCTATTTTGCTAAGTATTTTAGATGAAGAAGCTTTGGATAAGCTTTTGAAAAGTTATAAGATTGATTTAATTTTGCACGCAGCTGCGTATAAACACGTGCCACTTTGTGAGCAAAATCCACATTCAGCAGTTATCAATAATATACTTGGCACGAAAATTTTAAGTGATTTAGCTAAAAAAAATGGGGTAAAAAAATTTGTGATGATTAGCACAGATAAAGCTGTTAGACCTACTAGTATTATGGGCTGCTCAAAAAGAGTTTGTGAGCTTTATACCTTAAATTTAAGTGATGAGAATTTTGAGGTTTCTTGTGTGCGTTTTGGTAATGTTTTAGGTTCGAGTGGAAGCGTGATTCCTAAATTTAAAGCTCAAATTGCAGCTTCACAACCTTTAACACTTACTCACCCTGACATTGTGCGTTATTTTATGCTTGTAGGTGAAGCAGTGCAGCTTGTTTTGCAAGCTGGAGCGATTGCAAAGGGTGGAGAGCTTTTTGTGCTTGATATGGGTGAGCCTGTTAAAATTATGGATTTAGCTAAAAAAATGCTCATACTTTCAAATCGCAATGATTTAGAAATTAAAATTACAGGACTTAGAAAGGGTGAAAAGCTTTTTGAAGAACTTTTGATTGATGAAAAAGATGTTCAAACTAAATATGAAAGTATTTTTGTAACAAAAAGTGAAAAAATGAGTTTAGATTTTTTAAATTCTCAAATTCAAAGACTAAAACAAAATGAAAATATAGCAGAGATTTTACTAGAAATTGTGCCAGAATTCAAACACAATAAAGAAGGCGTGATATGAAAATATATTCAATTAAATAAAAATATAAGCAAAAAATGATATAATTTAACTTTATTTTTTAAATTTTTTAGTTTTACTTAAAGCTAAAATTTGTTAGAATTGCAAAAAAACTTGAAAGGACAAAGTTGTGAAATTATTAGTTGTCGATGATAGTTCTACGATGAGAAGAATTATCAAAAATACTTTAACAAAACTCGGACACAATGATGTTCTTGAAGCTGAACACGGAGTTGAAGCTTGGGATTTACTTTCACAAAATGATGATGTAAAAGTTTTAATTACAGATTGGAATATGCCTGAAATGAATGGTTTAGAGCTTGTAAAGAAAGTTCGAGCCGAAAAAAAATATGAAGATATGCCTATTATCATGGTTACAACTGAGGGTGGAAAAGCTGAAGTTATTACAGCTTTAAAAGCAGGAGTGAATAACTATATCGTTAAGCCTTTTACACCGCAAGTTTTAAAAGAAAAACTTGAAGATGTTTTGGGTGCAGGAAGCGATCCAATACCTGAAGAATAGCTTTATTGCATCAAGTTCGGAAATGAAGAACTTTTATTATGAATTGTTTTTCAAGGTCGAAGAGCAATATAAGGATTTATTTTTTGATTTTGTTTTTGATTTGGGGATTGAAGCTATAGAGGAAAGAGACTCAGGTGCCTATATACGCTCAAGTGAAAATTTAGAAGAACTATCTTTTGGATTAGAACTTTTAGCACAAAGGCTTTCAAATTCAAATGTCCTTTTAGAAAAAACTCTTGTAAAAAAAGAGAATCAAGATTGGATAGAAAAATATAAAGAAAGCGTCGAGCCTATTCTTATTGATGAAATTTATATCCATACCACTTGGCAAGAACCTAAAAAAAAATATCTTAATATCCAAATCGACCCAGCCTTAGCCTTTGGTTCAGGACACCACGAAAGTACACATTCTTGTATTAAACTTTTACAAAAATTTGCTAAAAAGGGTATAAAAGCTTTAGATTTAGGCTGTGGAAGCGGAATTTTAAGCATTATTTTAGCTAAATTAGGTTGCAAGGTTGATGCTTGTGATACTGATGAATTAGCTATTAATAGCACTTTGTCCAATGCTAAGCTCAATCAAGTTACCTTTCAAAATATTTGGCAAGGTTCTTTAGAAAAGGCTAAAAACAAATATGAATTCATTGTTGCAAATATTATTGCTGATGTGATTTTAGTTTTAGAAAGAGATATTAAAAAACATTTAAAAGAGAATGCTATACTTATTTTATCTGGAATTTTGGATAAGTATGAAGCGAGAGTTAAAAATAAATTCCAAGACTTAGAGCTTGTTGAGAGCCTTAAATTCAATGAGTGGATAAGTTTAGTTTATCAAAAAAAGGAAAAATGATGAATAATAATAACAACCAAAATAATCAAAACAATCCTAAACAAAACCCACAAAATTTTTTTAACAAAAATCCAATTTTTATTTTTGCGATTTTTGCCATTGTGATGGTGATTGTTTTTAAATTTTTTGATGCAGGTGCTTCCTTTAGCGGAGGCTTAAGTGGCAATGAAGCCAGTAAAAATGTCGCGTATTCTGAGCTTAAAAAGCTTATAGAAAGCGGACAGATTAATCAAGTTAGCATAGGACAAACCACAATTAAAGCGGTTTCTTCTTCGCATAATACCATTTATACAGCTAAAAAAGTTAATGACCCAGATCTTGTAACCTTACTTGACCAAAAAAATATAGCTTATGGAGCGTATTCTGAAACAAATTGGTTTACAGATATACTCTTTTCTTGGGTTCTACCTATTTTTATTTTCTTTGGAATTTGGATGTTTTTAGCATCTCGTATGCAAAAAAATATGGGCAGTTCTATACTCGGTATAGGAAGCTCTAAAAAACTTGTCAATTCTGAAAAACCAAAGGTTAAATTTAACGATGTTGCAGGGGTTGAGGAGGCTAAAGAAGAGGTTAAAGAAATCGTTGATTTTCTTAAGTATCCTGAAAGATACATTAAACTTGGAGCTAAAATTCCTAAAGGACTTTTACTTGTAGGACCTCCGGGGACCGGAAAAACTTTACTTGCTAAAGCTGTTGCAGGTGAAGCAGATGTGCCGTTTTTTAGCGTTTCAGGTTCGTCTTTTATAGAAATGTTTGTGGGAGTGGGTGCAAGTCGTGTTAGAGATTTGTTTGACAATGCTAAAAAAGAGGCTCCTGCCATTGTATTCATTGATGAAATTGATGCTATAGGTAAGAGTCGTGCAGCAAGTGGTATGATGGGTGGAAATGATGAAAGAGAACAAACCTTAAATCAGCTTTTAGCTGAAATGGACGGCTTTGGAAGTGAAAGTTCTCCTGTAATAGTCTTAGCAGCTACGAATCGTCCTGAAGTTTTAGATGCTGCACTTTTAAGACCGGGGAGATTTGATCGTCAAGTTTTAGTTGATAAACCTGATTTTAAAGGCAGATGTGATATTTTAAAAGTTCATATGAAAGATGTAAAAATTTCTCCAAAGGTTAAGGTTGAGGATATAGCAAGACTTACAGCGGGTTTAGCGGGTGCTGATTTGGCAAATATTATTAACGAAGCAGCTCTTTTAGCGGGTAGAGATTCAAAAAGATATGTGGAACAAAACGATTTAGTAGAAGCTGTAGAAAGAGCTATTGCAGGACTTGAGAAAAAATCGCGTCGTATCAATGATAAAGAAAAGAAAATTGTAACTTATCACGAGTGCGGACACGCTTTGATTGCTGAAACGACTAAGGGTGCTAAAAAAGTTAGCAAGGTTTCTGTGATTCCTAGAGGTTTGGCGGCTTTAGGTTATACGCTTAACACCCCTGAAGAAAATAAATTTTTGATGCAAAAACACGAGCTTATCGCCGAAGTTGATGTGCTTTTGGGCGGAAGAGCAGCCGAAGATGTGTTTATTGGTGAAATTTCAACTGGTGCAAGCAATGACCTTGAAAGAGCTACAGATATCATTAAGGCAATGATTTCTATGTATGGTATGAGTGATATTGCAGGACTTATGGTGCTTGAAAAGCAAAGAAATACCTTTTTAACTGGAGGGCAAACCATTAAGGATTATTCCGAAAAAATGGCAGAGTCTTTAGATGATTATGTTAAAAAGACTTTAGACCAAAGATACAAAGAGGTTAAAGATACCTTAAGTACTTACAAAGGAGCTATTGAAACTATGGTTTCAGCCTTATATGAGGAAGAAACGATTGAGGGTGCAAAGGTTAGAGAGATTATCAAAGAATTTGAAGAAAGTAACAATCTGCCAACTCGTTTGCAAGAAGACCTTAAAGAAAACAAAGAAAAAGAAGAGAGTGTAAAAGAAGCTTAATGAAAAATTTTATTGCCAAAGAGGGATATTTAAGCATAGCTTTTGTTTTTGTTTTATGGATTTTAGTATGGATATTTTGGAGTTTTTCCTTTATATTGTTTTTCCTGCTTTTAATCCTTTTGTTCATTTTTAGAACTCCAAGTCGCAAACTTGTTTGTGATGATAAATTAGCTATCTTATCTCCCATTGATGGCAAGGTTACAAAAATTGAAAATTGCAAACACAAGGATTTAGGTGAATGCATTGAACTTAGCATTAAAAATTCCTTTTATGATTCAGGTGTTTTAAACTCTCCTATAAAAATGCATATTGAAGAGATTAGAGCCAAACACGGACTTTTTTTATGCTCAAAATTAGAAGCCGCAAAAAGAATGAATGAAAGAGTTTTTATCTTAGCTAAGGCTGAGGGACAAAAAATCGCTTTAAGAATTTATGCAGGTTCTTTGGATAGAAAATTAAAACTTGATAATATTTCCTATGATTTAAATTGTGGAGATAAATTAGGTTTTTTAATCAACGGAAGCATTCATTTATTTTTACCAAAACAAGCTCGAATTTATGCGGGTTTGGGTGATTATATTAGTTCTGGAAGTTTGCTAGGCTATTTAGGAAAAATATGAATAATAAACTTCAGCTCATCTATATCTTACCAAATCTTTTTACCGCTGCTTCAGCTTTTTTAGGAGTGATTTCTATTATTGCTTCTTTGCACGGAAATTATAAAAATGCTTTAACTTATATTATTTTGTCTTTGATTTGTGATGGTTTAGATGGACGCGTTGCAAGGCTTACAAAAACCACTTCTAAATTTGGAGTGGAATTTGACTCTTTAGCGGATTTAGTTGCTTTCGGAGTTGCTCCTGCGGTGCTTTTTTATATGAGTATTGGTGCGTATTTTGGAAGACTTGGTTCTTTGATTACAGCTTTTTTTGTTGTTTTTGGTGCAATTCGTTTGGCAAGATTTAATGTTGCCGCTCAAACAAATGAATCTTCTGTTTTTATAGGACTTCCTATTCCTACGGCAGCAATTGTAAGTGCAATTTGGACTTATGCGTATGTTAGTCATGATTTTTTAAAGTCTTATGGCATTGTATTTTTAATTTTACAAGGAATTTTAGGACTTTTAATGGTAAGCAATATCCGCTATCCAAGTTTTAAAAAGATTGATTTAAGTCGCCCAAATGTTTTAAAAGTTTTAGTAATTTTAATTATAGTTTTTTCTCTTCTTTATCTTTATCCTCTCGAAAGTCTTGTGATTTTGGCAAGTTTTTATGTGCTTTATGGTATTTTTAGAGCCATTTATATGTTTTTTGTTTTAGGTCTAAAAAATAAAAATTAGTTTTGATAAAACTTAGCGATGCTCTCGCATTCTTTTTCGTCAAAACCTGCCTCAAGTCTTGCTTTGATATTAAGCGTTTTTCCCGCCAAAGAAAAATCCTTAAATTTTTCGCACAAACTTAAAAAATCCTCTCCCTCTTTTTTAGAAAATTTCCACCAAAAATCACCTTTTTTTACGTGTTTAATCTCGTCATTTAAGATAATAGCAAGAATTTCTTTTAAAAGAGTTTTACTTTTATGTGTGGAACTTTCAAGTTTTTTAATCACAAAAGGATTTGCGTCAAGCCCTTTAGCTTCAAGTCCTCTATGCACTACTCCTACTCTAAAATTTAAAGAGTCCTTTGTGGCTTTTAAAGCTAATTCTAAATTGTTATGCACGCAAAAATCACTGTATTTAAAACCAAGTTCTTCAAGTATAGAATTTAAAAGTTTAAAATGCTTAATTTCCTCATCTGCGACCTCAAGCCAATCTTTATAAAATTCATAGGGTAAATTTTTAAAGCGATAGCTTGTATCAAGGGCAAGATTGATAGCACAAAATTCAATATGTGTGATAGAATGAATCACCTTAGCTAAAGCCTTTGTGCTGTTTGTGAATTTAGGACGACGAATGCGAGTGGGGTGAGTAAAACTTATGTTTTGATTTAAATTTTCTTTGAAAATACTCGCTTGTTCCATATTAAAAACAAATTTTTCACTTTTAAAATTCTCATAAAAGTTTTCAAATTTAGAAAATTTTTTTTCTAAATTTTCTTCATACAAAATTTTTTCTAAGTCGTTGAAAAATTCTTTTTTCATTCTATTCCTAAGGTTTTTTTGAAATTATAACTTAAAATTGCTTTTTAGTTGTATAATACGCATTAAATTTACACAGGAAAAAAGATGAAAGAGTTAAATGAAGAAGAAAAAAGAGTGATTTTAGAAAAAGGAACAGAAGCTCCTTTTAGTGGAAAATACAATGATTTTTACGAAAAGGGCATTTATCATTGCAAGCAGTGTGGAGCAAAACTTTATGATTCTAAAGATAAATTCAAATCAGGTTGTGGGTGGCCTAGTTTTGATGATGAGATAGAAGGGGCTGTAAAAAGAATGCCCGATAAAGACGGCGTTAGAACGGAAATTTTGTGTGCAAAATGTGATGGACATTTAGGACACGTTTTTGAAGGAGAAGGTTTTTCACCTAAAAATGTTAGACATTGTGTTAATTCTATTTCTTTAGAATTTGTTAAAAGCAAGGATTAAAAGGTGAAATAAAAATGCTTGTAGTGAGTGAGCAAGAATTTTATTTGATGTTTTTTTCAGCCATTACTTTGCTTGCAGTATTAAATCCTTTTGGGAATTTAACTCAATTTTTAGCGATGAGTGAAGGCTTGTCTTTAGAATTTAGAAAAAAACTTTTTAAAACTATTTTATACACAGCTTTTATTATTGTTTTGGTGTTTTTATTTTCAGGTTCTTTGTTTATGAATTATATTTTTCGTGTATCCCTTGATGATTTAAGGGTTTCTGGGGGCTTGGTGCTTATTGTTATGTCAGTAAAAAATTTGCTTTTTTCAACAAAGATTGCAACCAAAGACTTTTCGCATTATCAAGGAATGGATGAAAAAGAACTTTTAAGACAAAGCTTAATTCCTATGGCTTTTCCTATGCTTGTAGGACCAGGAACCTTAGCGACGGTTATTGTGCTTTCAGAGGACGGAGGGCTTGAGATCGCACTTGGAGCTGTGATTATAGCTTTTATCTTTATGTTTGTTTTATTTCATTTTGCAGCTATGATTGAAAAGATTGTAGGAAGGCTTATTTTGCACGTTTTTTCTAGAATAGCCCTTGTTTTCATTGTTGCGATTGGGGTAAAAATTATGATAACAGGTTTAAAAGGTATATTTAATCTATAAAATTTTATAGGTGAATTTGCAAAGCTTTGAAATTTTCAAAACCACTTTGTTCTTCGCATTTTTTTTCTAAAATAGCGAGAAAATCTTTGCGTTCAATGTTTTTAGCTCCCATAAATTCTAAATGTGCGTTATAAACTTGGCAATCAATGATAAAATCATAAGGCTTTAAAAGCTCACAAAGCTTTATTAAAGCCACTTTAGAAGCATTTTTTTTAAGACTAACCATACTCTCACCAAAAAATATTTTTCCTAAAATTAAGCCATAAATTCCACCTACAAGTTCATTTTTTTCATAAAGTTCTAAACTATGCACAAAACCTTGCTCAAAAAGCTCATTATAAACGCGTATAAAATCCTCATCAATCCAGCTTTTAGCACGCATTTGTTTGCAAAGTGTGATGAGTTTTAAAAAATCATAATCAAGCCTTATTTCATAAGCACTTAAAAATTTTTTCATATTTTTTTGTATATGAATTTCGTTTGGAAAAAGCACGCATCTAGGGTCAGGACACCACCAAGTTACGGGGTTATTTGTCCAAGGAAAAAGTCCAAAAGCATAAGCTTTTAAGATAAAATCACTTTCGAGTTTTGGACTTAGAAAAACAGCGGAATCTTTAGGGGCGTTTAAAAGCTTAGAATATAATTTGGATTTTTCCATTTTTGCCAAGTTTGATTTTCGCAACTCCACCTTTTTTGAGTTTTCCAAAAAGGATTTCATCACTGATTTTTTCGCCAATTTCTTCAGCAATAATGCGTTTTAAAAGACGCACTCCAAATTCTTTTTGATAGGCTTTTTTAGCTAAATAAATTTTAACTTTTTCATCTGCAACTAAACTAACATTTTTTAGATTTTTAGAAATTTCATCAAGTTCTTTTTGCACAATTTTTGCTAAAATATTGTCATTAAGGTCATTAAAATGTAAAATTTTATCAATTCTGTTAATGAATTCAGGAGCAAAAAATTCTTTAATCGCTCGTTTGCTTTTTTCTTCATTTTTACTTAAAAATCCAAGCTCATTACTTTCTTTAAGTCCTAAATTTGAGGTCATAACGATGATAGTATTTTTAAAATCTACCTTTAAACCACTATTATCTGTAAGCATTGCATTATCAAAAATTTGTAAAAAAGTGTTGCTAAGGTCTGGATGGGCTTTTTCTATCTCATCAAAAAGCACGACACTGAAAGGATTTTTGCGTATAGCATTGCTTAAAAGTCCGCCATCTTCATAACCAACATAACCTGCAGGAGAACCGATGAGTTTGCTAAGAGCGTGTTTTTCGGCATATTCACTCATATCAAATCTTTCTAAATTTAAGCCCAAAAGATTTGCTAAATTCTTACAAAGTTCGGTTTTTCCTACTCCACTTGAACCAGTAAAAAGAAAGATACCTCGTGGTGAGTTTTGATTTTTAAATCCTGCATAACTTTGCTTTAGAGTTGAACAAAGCTCATCAATCACTTCATCTTGCCCGAAAATTTGGTTTTTTAGTTTTGTATTAAGACTCATTAAAGCCTTATTTTGGTCAAATTCGAAAATTTGATGAGAATGAGTCATTTTAGCCAAAGTTAATTCTAAATCTTTCAAAGTGGCAGTTTTTTTAGCTTTTTCACGTAAAGAAAAAGAAGCTCCAAGTTCATCAATCAAATCAATTGCAGAATCAGGTAAGAATTTATCATTGAAAAATTTCTTGCCCCATTCTACACTTGCTTCTAAAATTTCATCACTGAGCTTGATATGATGAAAATTCTCATATTTGCCTTTAAGTCCTTTTAAAATGAGCAAACATTCTTCTTTGCTTGGTTCATCGACATTGATTTTAGCAAAACGGCGACTTAAAGCCTTGTTTTTATCAAAGGTATTTTTGTATTCTAAAAAGGTTGTTGCACCTATACATTTTAATCTTCCACTACTAAGAGCAGGTTTTAAAAGATTTGAAAAATCCATATGACTTTCTCCAGCGGCTCCAGCTCCTACTATGGTGTGAATTTCGTCAATGAAAAGTATAGCATTTGGGATAAGAGAAAGCTCATTTAAAACTTCTTTAATGCGTTTTTCAAAATCTCCACGATATTTTGTACCTGAAAGAAGCCCTGTAATATCAAGGCTATAAATTTTAGCACCTAATAATTGTTTTGGCACTTTTTTTTCAAAGATAGCTAAAGCTAAACCCTCCACAATCGCTGTTTTTCCAACCCCTGCTTCGCCGATTAAAACCGGATTATTTTTTTTACGACGCGCTAGAATTTGCATCATTCTTTCAAGTTCAAAATTTCTACCTACTAAAGGATCAATCTTTCCTTGACTTGCTAAAAGAGTAAGTTCGCTTGTATAGAGGCTTAAATGTTCTAAATTATTAATTTCTTTCATTTCTTTAAGTTTTTGAGAATTTAGTTCATGTTTTTGAAGTAGATAGTTTGAATAACTTCTTTCATCTTCCAAAACCTTATCTAAAAAATCAATGATTTTTATGCTTTTGCTTGGATTTTCTTTTTTAATTGTGTCTAAAATTTCATCTAAGACTATTGAATTTATAGGTTCAATATCTTTTCTTAGACTTTCATTTTTTTGAGAGATATAATTTTTAAGCTCATTTTCTAAAAGTTCTAATTCTCCATCCCCTAGTTCTTTGAAAATTGCTTTAAAATCTCCACTAAGTTTAAGTAAAGCAAAAAGTAGATGTTCGCAAGTAATGAATTCGTGGCGATTTATAAGACTTAAATGCTTAGCATTGTCAAGATATTTTTTAAGTTCTTCTTGATATTTCATTCTTCCTCCACTCTAGTTTGCAATGGAAAATTTGCAATTTTTGCCATATCACTAACCTTTTTTTGTTTTGAAAGAGCGATTTCTTGAGTATAAATTCCACAAACCCCACTTCCATTACAATGCACTTCAAGCATAATTTTATTAGCATTGTTAAAATCGTGGTTGAAAATACCCATTAAAACTTCCACGACAAAATCCATAGTTGTAACATCGTCGTTTATTAGCAAAACCTTAAACATTTTAGGTTCTTTAAGCTTTGTTTGTTCTAAAGTCTTTGTTTTTGGCATAATTTTAATCTTTATAAATCCTTTCTAAATCTTCTTGTATCAATTTTATCGGAACTTTTCCAAGATAAAATTTAGTCTTTTTGTTTTCATTCCAATAATCACTTAATTCTTGATATTTTCCTTTTTTTAAGACAACTTTGAAAGGCAATTGTTCCATATTTTGGTAGTCTATATCGTGCAAAATTTGAGCAATGATTCTATCGTTTGCACTTTCGTTGCTTAAAAAATAATATGCCCCATAATCATCGGCAAATTTTTTCACTGTTTCATTACTCACATTTTCAAAATGACTTAGTCCTAGAATAGTAAAATGCTCAGTATTATCTCTCCAAAGTTTGCTAAGATCGAGTGCTTCTTCCTTACAAGGAGCACAAAAAGTTCCAAAAAAATCAAACATTACAACCTTATCCTCTTCTCCTTCAATGATAAAACCATTTTCTTTGCGAATTAAGGTTTTAGAACCTCCATTGACGCTGTTTAAGATAATTTTATCTCCGGGTTTGTATTCTTTAAATACTAAATCATTTTTGACTTCTTCATCGCTGCAATTTACGATAAATAATCCTAAAAATATAATTATACTCAATTTTAAAGCTTTTTTCATCTTAAATCCTTATAATTTTTCATCGCCATTTTAGCATCTAAATCTGCTTGTTTTCTTTTTAAAGTTTCGCGTTTGTCGTGCAAATTCTTACCTTTAGCTAAGGCTAGAGTCGCTTTAACTTTATTTTTAGCGTTAAAATACAAATCTAAAACCACCAAAGTATAGCCCTCAACACTTACTTTTCCCAAAAGTTTATCGATTTGTTTTCTATGCATTAAAAGCTTTCTTGGAGCTTTTTCTTCGTGTTTATAATAAGAATGAGTTGTATTAAGATATGAAATATGAGCATTGAGCAAAAAAAGCTCTCCTTTGATGATACGCACAAAAGAATCTTTCAAATTCGCCCTTGCTTGTCTTAATGCCACTACTTCACTTCCTTTTAGCACAATCCCCGCTTCAAAGCTTTCAAGTATTTCAAAGTCAAATAAAGCCTTTTTATTTCTTGCAATATTCTTTTTCATTTGCAAGCCTTAAAAACACTACTTCCACTTCCACTTAGGAAAAAATTTTTCTCTAAGAAAATTTGCATTTTAGGATATAAAGCTACACAGGGAGTAAATAAGTCATTGAGTTTAGTATTTTTATATTCTAAAAGTTCTTTGGTTTTTAATTTTTCAAAGATTTTACCTTCTTTTTTATTTTGTTCAAAATCAAAAACACTTTTGTCAAATTGTTGATAAACTGCTGAAGTTTCACAAGCTATTTTAGGAAATTCCCACTGAAGTTTTGGAATTTCATCTTCAAATTCTTCAATGATTTCTCCGCAACCTTCCACATTTGCACTCTTAAAACCACTTAAAAAAAATGCTATATCAGAGCCTAAAGAAAGACTTAATGTGCTAAGTTTTTCTTTACAAAGCTTAAGATTAAGTTCTTTATTCATAAGCATTAAAAAACAAGCTGCATCCGAGCTTCCACCTCCAAGTCCAGCACAAACAGGGATATTTTTGATAAGTTTTAAGCTTTTATCTTTAAAAAATTCCTTAAGTTCATTTTCGTAGCCTTCTTTGCAAAGCAGATGATAAGCTTTTTCTATGATATTATTCTTGCATTCAAAATTGCTTACTAGCTCAAAACCTTCTTTAGATTTTTCATTTTGTAAAATCAGTTCATCGTAAGGTTCTTCAAGCAAGATAAAACGTGATTTTAAAAGGTGATAAGAGCGTTTGTCAAAACCTATGAGTTTAAGAAAAATATTTGCCTTCGCTCTTGCTTTCATTTTTTAAGTTTCTGACTTAGAATTTCTAGTTTAGCTTCATTTTGCGTAGCAGAGTGTAAATTTTCACCTTTGATTTGAGCAATGAGTTCTTTCCTTAAAATCATTAAAGATTTTGGTGCTTCTATGCCAATTTTAGTATAACCTTTGCTCGTTTGTATGATTCTAACTTCTATATCATCACCAATTTGTATGCTTTCATTTTCTTTTCTTGATAAAATTAACATCTTTCAACCTTATTAAGAATATATTTTACCTTATTATCCTTAATATTAATCACACAAAAAAAATTTTTATCTTTAATGTAATAATTTCCTTCATCTTGAAACCTAAGTTCTTTAATATCTATTTTGCTTCCATTTTCAAGTTTATTTAAATCTTTGAGGAAATTTTCTTTTAAATCTAGGTATTTTAATACATCTAAACTTTTTTCAAATTCATAGCTAAATTCCCCCTCTTTAATGCGTTCTAAAGCACTTAAAGTTGCGCTAATGCCGAGTTTTTGAGCAAAAAGCTCACAATAAGAACGCACATAAGCTCCTTCGCTAACACAAAGTTCAAGATTTAAAAAAGGGTGAGTATAGTGTAAAATTTCGCAAGAAAAAATTTGCATTTTACATTCTTTTAAAGCTATTGTTTCACCTTTTTTAGCAAATTCATAAGCTCTTTTACCTTGTATTCTTTTGGCACTAAATTGAGGAGGTGTAAAAGTGATTTCGCCTAAAAGTTCATTTTTGATTTTTTCGAGTTTATTTAAATCAAACATAGGAATTTTAGCAATGCTTTGTATGTTTTTATTATCAAAACTTAAAGAATTCGCTCCAAACCAAAGTGTTGCACGATAAATTTTTGGGCTTTTTTTTAAAAAACGAAAGAGTTTAGTAAATTGCCCAAAAGCTACGATTAAAACCCCTTTAGCAAAAGGATCGAGTGTGCCTGAATACCCAGCTTTTTTAACCTTGTATTTTTTTTTAATGAGGCTTAAGAAGGCATTAGAACTTAATTCCGCGTTTTTATAAGCAACAAAGAGTCGATTCATAGGACTTTTTCTACAAAAGGAGCTAAGATAATACGTTCTATACCGCCAAAATTGATATGAAGTTTTTGTTCTTTTCCATCTTCATTTATGCCAGTAACCCTACCAATACCAAAAATTTTATGTTTGATTAAATCTCCTTTTTTATATCCCTCTTCTTTTTCTAAATTTTCTTTACTTTCATTTAAAAATCTGCTTTTTTCAAGTGTCGTTCTTGCACCTTTGTAAAATCTTGAATCCACATAGCTTAGACAAAGAGCTTTTTTTGCACGTGTTATAGCAACATAAGCTAGTCTTCTTTCTTCTTCTATGTCGCTTGTTTCGGAATTAAGAGGAAAGAATCCTTCCTCAAGTCCCACAATGAAAACATAATCAAATTCCAAACCCTTGCTTGCGTGTATGCTCATCACATAGATAAATTCACCATCCACTCCATCTTGTTCGCTTAAAAGTGAAAGTTCGTTTAGAATTTCATTTAAGCTTTCATAGTTTTCATTTTTGATTTTGTCTTTCATTCCGGCATAAAACTCATCAAGGTTGCGAATTCTATCCTCACCATCAACTTGGGCTTTGTAATACTCTTTGAACTTAAATTCATTTTCTAGTTCATCAAAGAGTTTTTCTAAATTTTCGCATTCTTTTAGTTTTTTAATGTGTTCGATAAAGTGATGAATTTCATTGTCAAGCTTTTTTGTAAAAAAACCGCTTCCTTCAAGATTACAAAGAGCCTCAAAGAGAGAAATTTTTTCTTTTAAAGCATAGTTTTCTAATTTTTCTAAAGCAGCAGCTCCAAAACCTCTTTTAGGATAATTAATAATGCTTTTAAAGGAAAAATCATCATTAAGATTGATTAAAAATCTTAGATAAGAAAGCACATTTTTGATTTCAAGTCTTTCATAAAATTTCATTCCGCTTAAAAGTTTATAAGGAATTTTTTCTTTGTTTAAAGTTTCTTCTAAAGAACGTGAAAGTGCATTAACCCTAAAAAGCACAGCAATTTCACTTGCTTTAACTCCTTTTTGAAGCAATTTTTTAATCCTTAAAGCAAGCTCTTTACTTTCCGCTTTTTCATCATTTGTTTTTAAAATTTCAATTTCCTCACCTTGTTCTTTGGTGCTTATAAGTTCTTTACCAAGTCTGTTTTGGTTATGTTTTATGAGTTCATTTGCGGTTTTAAGAATTTTTTCTGTGGAACGATAGTTTTTTTCAAGTTTAACAAGCTTAACATTTAAAAACTCATCTTGAAAATTTAAAATATTATCAATTTTTGCCCCACGCCAACTATAAATGCTTTGATCATCATCTCCTACAACACAGATATTTTCGTGGGCAATACAAAGATTTTTAAGAATTCTATGCTGCAAATCATTAGTATCTTGATACTCATCAACCGTGATATAATGATACAAATTGCTTTGTTCTTTTGCGAAATTCTTATCCATTTCAAGCAAAGTATTGCTAAGCATTAAAAGGTCATCAAAATCGACAAAATTATATTTTAAAAGATAGTTTTGGTAGTTTTTATAATACGAAGCAATTTTTTCAAATTTTTGGTATTTTTCTTCTTCGTTTTTGAAAAAATTTAAGTCCTCAAAAACCTCTTCCACGCTTTTAGAATGGTTTTTAAAATGCGAAATATAATGAAGAATATTTGAAGCATTTTCTTTTTCATCAATGATTTCTTTTAAAATTTTTTTAGTATCGCTTGTATCTAAGATAGTAAAATCATTTTTACGCCCTAATTTTTCTATATGAAGTCTCAAAAATAAAAGCCCAAATTTATGGAAAGTGCAAAGCAAAGGATTTTCATAAGTTTGATGTTCAATAAGATTTAAAGCTCTCGTTTTCATTTCATTTGCAGCTTTATTTGTAAAAGTTAAGGTCAGAGTATTAAAAGCTGGAATCCCTACTTCACTAATGAGATATGCAAGACGAGTGGTGATAGTTTTGGTTTTACCACTTCCTGCACCCGCTAAAATGAGCATCGCACCATCAATATGCTTTGCAGCTTCAATTTGATTTTCATTAAGTCCTTCAAAAAGTCTCATTTTTTCAAAAGCTTTTTGTTTTTAGGATTATTAAGAAAAAGATTCATAGAATTTTGAGTCAAATTTTCATTTTTTTTGCGTTTATAAAGACTAAAATTAACAAATAAAATATTGTTTTCAACTTGAATTTGAGTAATGGCTCCAAGATCTACGCTCACAAAAGTTGCAAAATCATCAGGTCCAAAACCTGCGTGAAAATTGATTTTTTCTGTGTCAAGTTTTATGGATTCAAAAGTATAACCTGCTAAGGCAAAAACCGCATAAGGGTTTTTTTTCACATCTAAATTTTCAGGTAAAATTGGGTCAAAATCAACAAATTCAGTATTGACAACTATAGAAAAAGGAATGTTTTTATCCATTAATATTTCAAGCACACTCAAACAATGCCTTTGCATAAGTTTAATAAAATTTTCATCTTCTAAAATTTCGTTCATTATTTTTTCTCCTTAGAACAAAACTCATCGACAAGTTTTTCAATTTCTTTAATACCAATTTCCCAAAAATTCTTATCCTCATAATCAAAACCAAACATTGAAATCAAGTCTTTTGGACTTACACTTCCTCCAGAAGAAAGCATTTTGATATAAAGTTCTTTGAAATTTTCACATTTTTTACTCTTATAAAGTCCATAAAGAGCAAGAACTAAAAGTTGTGCAAAAGCATAAGCATAACAATAAAAAGGAGAGTGGATAAAATGCGGAATATAAGACCACCATAAAGCATAGTTTTTGCTTAAATGCACACTGCTTTTAAACATTTTTTGGGATTCTTCTATCCAAATTTGATTGATTTGTTCTTTGCTAAGTTCGTCTTTGTAAGCGTGAATGCGTCTTTCAAAACAAGTAAAATTAATTTGTCTGTAAAGAGTTGCAAAAATATCTTCAATTTTTGCTGCATAAAGAGCGATAAGCTCATCTTTTTTGAGTTTTGTTTTAATATAATCAAACACCAGCATTTCTGCAAACACAGAAGCCATTTCAGCTGTAGTTAAAGGTGTATCTTGATTTAAAAAACTAACACTATAAGAAAGTTTTTGATGTATAGTATGTCCTAATTCGTGTGCTAAAGTGAAAAGGTCGCGTCTTTGTTCAGTGAAATTAAGCAAAATAAAAGGGTGGGTATCAGGTGTTGCTGGGTGTGAGAAAGCCCCGCCTTGTTTTTTGTCCTTTGGATACACATCAATCCAGCCTTCTTCAAAGGCTTCTTTTGCGATTTTTTCAAATTCAGGAGAAAAAGCCTTAAAGCTTTTTAAGATAATCTCTTTACTTTGTTCAAAGCTAAATTTCTTTTCTTTACCAATAGGTGCATATCTATCATAATCTTTGAGCTTGCTAAAACCTAGAATTTGTTTTTTTCTTTTGTAGAATTTTTCCACCAAGTTAAAATGTTTTTGCGTAGTATTGATGAGTGCATCAACGCTTTTTTGAGAAATTTGATTGCTAAGATGTCTTGAAATTTCAGCGTTTTCGTAATTTCTTAAAAGACAAATATTTTTTCTTTCCGTTTTAATCATATTTAAAATAAAAGTTAAGAGATTAGAATTTTTTTCTAGGGCTTTGGTAAAATTTTTAGCAGCTTTTTTGCGAATTTCTCGGTTGCTATCGTAAAGTTTGCTTAAAATTTCTTCTTCACTTAATTTTTTTCCTTCAAAAGGAATTTTTAAAGCACTCATACTTTCATCAAAAAGTCTTGAAAAAGCGTTAGAACCCGTGTTTGAAAGATAGAGGATTATTCTTTCTTCTGCTTTGCTTAATTGATGTTTTTTGTGTTTGAGCAAGTTTTGTAAATAAAGCTCATATCCTTGACAAAAATCCTTAAATTCAATAGCCTTAGTTTCATCTAAGGTGCAAAATTCTAGTTCAAAAAAGAGCAAATTTTCTTCGATTTCTTTGCATTCTTCTTCATACTTAGCGTAAATTCTTCCACAACTTGTATCTTTAGCAAAGATTAAATATGCATAAGTTAAGATTTTGCTTACAGCTAAATTGATTTGTTCGAATTCTTTAAGAGCTTTTAAAAAATTATTTGCGTTTAAATTGCAAAGTTGATTTTCAAATTTTTGTTTAAACAATAAAGAATCTTCTTTGTGCTTTTTTATGTAATTTTGCAAGGTTTTTTCATCTTTAAATAAAATGCTTAAATCCCATTCTAACATTGTTTTCTCCTTAATTTTCTAGGATAAGTTTTTTTAAAACAGCCATTCTAATGGCAACTCCGTTTTTGACCTGTCTTAAAACTAAAGTTCTTTTATCATTCATCATTTCATCACTGATGTCTATATTGCGATTGACAGGTCCTGGGTGCATTAAAACGAGTTTTTTATCTTTTATTAAAGTTTTGCTGATACAAAAATCGTTCGCATAGTCCTTTAAAGAAGCATAAATTAGCTTTTGATGTCTTTCACTTTGCGTTCTTAAACTCATAATAATATCAGCTTTACCAACAAGTTCATCGCTTAGTTTATAAGATTTTTCTAGTTTTGAATCAGGCATAAAATGAGGAGGAGCTACTAAAATAATTTCAAGACCAAAACGGCTTAAAAGTTCTATATTTGAAGCTGCGACGCGAGAATTTTTAATATCTCCAACAATGAGAATTTTTTTATCCTTAACTTTAGTTTTAAAATGAGTCCAAATCGTAAAAAGATCAAGTAAAGCTTGAGTAGGGTGAGCGTGTTTTCCATCTCCTCCGTTTAAAACTGGACAATGCATATGTTTAGCCAACATATGAGGCACACCAGAATTAGAATGTCTTACAACAATGGCATTAGGACTCATAGAATCTAAAATCATAGCTGTATCATAAAGTGTTTCACCTTTTCTTAAACTACTTTTTGAAACATCAAGTCTTAAAACTTTTGCTCCAAGTCTTTGAGCTGCACTTTCAAAAGATGAAAGAGTGCGGGTTGAGTTTTCAAAAAATATAGTTGTAACACTTTTACCTTCAAGTAAGGTTCTTGGTTTTTCATCTAAAAATTCTTTAGCATTATCAAAAAGTTCTAAGATTTCATCTTTGCTGAAATCTTTGGTTGTGATAAGGTGTTTCATTGTGCCCCATTTGAAATTTATTTGCCTATTTTAGCGAAGTTAAGCTTAATTTTTATGAATTTATTTTAATTTTAAAATTAAGAAAATTAAGCTATAATCCTAATCTTTTTTAAATTTTTATGAAAGGACTTTTATGTATCTATTCACTTCAGAAGTCGTAAGCCCGGGTCATCCTGACAAGTGTGCTGATATAATCGCTGATACGATAGTGGATATACTCTTGAAAAATGACAAAAATTCAAGGGTGGCGAGTGAGGTTTTTGTCGCAGGAAATAAAGTTGTGATTGGAGGAGAAGTAAAATCTAAGCACAAATTATCTAAAGCTGATTATGACAATTTAGTCAAAGATGTTTTGAAAAATATAGGTTATGATGGGGCAGGGCATTTTACTAAAAAACAATGCTTGCATCCTGATGAAATCGAAGTTTTGGTGTTTTTAAATGAGCAAAGCCCTGATATTAATCAAGGCGTGGATCAAGAAAGTGGAGAGATTGGAGCAGGAGATCAAGGTATTATGTTTGGTTTTGCAAGTGATGAAAGTGCTGAATATATGCCTGCAGCAATTTCTTATGCGAGAATGCTTTGTGATAAGGTTTATGCTTATGCCAAGGCTCACCCAAATGAACTTGGTGTGGATATTAAAACTCAAGTAACGATTGATTATGGAACAAAAAGTAATTTTGAAAATTGCAAACCTCAAAGTATTCATACCATAGTAGTTTCTGCTCCTTGTGTTGAAAGTATGGATATAGAAGATGTAAGAAAACTTATAAAAAAATTGATTTTAGAAACAAATCTTCCTAAGGAGTTGTTTAACCCTGAAAAAACAAGAATTCTTATCAATCCAACAGGAAAATATGTTAATCACAGCTCTTTGCACGATAGTGGTTTAACTGGAAGAAAGCTTATTGTAGATAGTTTTGGTGGGTATTCTCCTATTGGAGGTGGGGCACAATCAAGTAAAGATTATACTAAAGTTGATAGAAGCGGACTTTATGCTGCTAGATGGCTTGCAAAGAACATTGTTGCTGCAAAACTTGCTAAAAAATGTATAGTTCAGCTTTCTTATGCAATTGGAGTAGCCAAGCCAACTTCTGTGAGTGTTGATTGTATGGGAACAAATACTAAGTTAAGTGATGAGGCTTTGAGTGATTTCGTGATGCAAAATTATGCTTTAACTCCAAATTGGATACGTGATAAATTTAAACTTGATAAACCAAGTAAAGATACTTTTTTATATGCTGATGTAGCTGCACGCGGACAAGTTGGACAAAAAGATTATCCTTGGGAACAGCTTAATGCCTTAGAAGATTTTAAAAAATTGCTTTAGATTTTTTAAAATTAAGGCAAAATTAAGCGCTTTATTATTTGTCATTGTTTAAAACTTTCTTAGATATATTTATATTGTTTTAGAATTTTATTCATAAAGAATAAGTTTTAAGAAAAATTTTAATGAAATGATTACTTAATAATGTACGTTAAGCATTTAAGTTTAATTTTTAGTCTATAAAACACAATGTATTTTAATGCATTAATTTTTAAGCCTTGATTTGATAAAATTATAAATATTGAAATTTAGCTACCATAAAAATTTCAGCAAAGCAAAAATAAATTTTAGTGAAAGCAAAAAATGCAAAAAGAACATTTTGACTTAGACCTTGAAAGAGCTATTTTAAATGCTTGTTTGTATAGTGAAGAAGCGTATTCGAGCATAGCTTCAGATATTGAGGTTAATGATTTTTCTCTTAAAGCTCATCAAGAAATTTTTAAAGCTATTATTGCTTGTGTTAATGCTGCAGAGCCTATTAGTGTAAGTTTTTTGAAAAAACACAAAGAACTTGATGAGCAGGTTTTAAATGAAATTATTGCGACGCCTTCTGTTGTAGATTTGATTGCTTATGCTAAGGAGCTTAGAGAAAAATCTGTCAAAAGGCAGCTTTTAAGTCTTGCACAGCTTTTGCCAAGTAAAATCAATGAAAATCGTTCTGTCAATGAAATTACTGATGAAATTTCAAAAGAGCTTTTTGAGCTAAGCAATAGAGCAAATTCAAAGGATATTAAGAGTATAGAAATTGTTTTAAATGAACTTTTGGAAAATTTTGAGAAATTTAAAAGCGAAGCTGGAAATAATAAAGGCATTATAGGGCTTGATACGGGGTTTAAGGAACTTAATTTTTTAACTAAGGGTTTTAAAGATGGTGAGCTTGTCATTATTGCAGCTAGGCCAGGTATGGGTAAGACGACTTTGTGTTTAAATTTCATTGAAAAAGTTTTAAAGCAAGATAAAGGAGTTGTGATGTTTTCACTTGAAATGCCTGCAACTCAAATTTTGCAAAGAATGCTTGCAGCCAAAACTTCCATTCCTTTGCAAAAGGTGCTTATAGGGGATTTAAATGATGATGAATGGGAGAGAATTGGTGATGCGTGCAATGAATTAAGCAAGAAAAATCTTTTTATTTATGATAGTGGTTATGCAAGCATTAATGAGGTGCGTTCGATTTTAAGAAGACTTAAATCAAGTGAAGAAAATATAGAGCTTTGTGTGATTGATTATATCGGACTTATGATGAGTAATTCCGCATTTTCAGACAGACATTTGCAAGTGAGTGAAATTTCTCGCGGATTAAAACTTTTGGCTAGAGAATTAAATATGCCTATTATAGCACTTTCACAGCTTAATCGTTCTTTAGAAAGCCGTTCTAATAAACGTCCAATGCTTAGTGATTTGCGTGAAAGTGGAGCGATAGAACAAGATGCAGATACGATTTTATTTGTATATCGTGATGAAGTTTATCGTGAGCAGGAGGAAAAAGAGCGAGAGAATAAGGCAAAGGCTGAAAATAAAGCTTATCAAAGGATTTTTATCCCTAATCCTAAGCAAGAAAAAGCTGAAATTATAGTGGGTAAAAATCGTAATGGTCCAGTAGGAACCATAGAGGTGCTTTTTTTAAAAGAAGAATCAAAATTTACGGATAAGCCAAATTTTGAGGTGCAAGAATTTGAAGGTTAAAATAAAAATTCCAAAAAATAAATGCTTTTTAGAATTTTTATGAAATTTGATGTAAAAAATTCAAAAAAATCGTTATAATTTTTTAATCTGTATTTTTAAGGAAAAATAATGAAACAAATGAGCGGTTCAAAAATGATATGCGAAGCTTTAAAAGAGGAGAAAGTCAGTGTTGTTTTTGGCTATCCCGGGGGTGCAGCTTTAAATATTTATGATGAAATTTACAAGCAAGATTATTTCAAACATATCTTAGTCAGACATGAACAAGCAGCTTTACACGCTGCTGATGCTTATGCAAGAATGAGTGGTGAAGTGGGAGTAGCTATTGTTACAAGCGGTCCGGGTTTTACAAATACTATTACTGGACTTGCTACAGCTTATAGTGATTCTATTCCTCTTGTTTTAATTTCTGGGCAGGTTGCAAATTCTCTTATTGGCACAGATGCTTTCCAAGAAATTGATGCAGTAGGAATTTCACGACCTTGTGTGAAACACAATTACTTAGTAACTCATATTGAGGAGCTTCCTAGAATACTCAAAGAAGCTTTTTATCTTGCAAGAAGCGGTAGAAAAGGACCTGTGCATATTGATATTCCTAAAGATGTGAGTGCGATTTTAGGAAATTTTGATTACCCAAAAGAACTTGTTATGAAAACCTATAAACCCACTTATAAAGGAAATGCAAAACAGATTAAAAAGCTTGCTGAGCTTTTAAAAGAAGCCAAAAGACCTTTGTTTTATCTAGGTGGAGGTTGCATTGCTTCAAATGCAAGTGAGTCTATTAGAGAGCTTGTTAAACTTACGCAGATTCCAGCAGTTGAGACTTTAATGGCTTTAGGCACTTTAAGAAGCGATGATAAACTCAATCTTAAAATGGCAGGAATGCACGGATGTTACGCTGCAAATATGGCTTTAAGTGAGTGTGATTTGCTTGTGGCTGTTGGAGCGAGATTTGATGATAGAATCACAGGAAAAACAAGTGAATTTGCTAAACACGCTAAAATCGTTCATATCGATATAGACCCAAGTTCCATTTCGAAAATTATTAATGCTCATTTTCCAGTGGTTGGTGATGTTAAACAGGTTGTGAATGAGCTTTTAAATGAGCTTAAAAAAGAAAAATTCATTCCTAAAACTAAAGAGTGGCTTGGTGTTTTAAAACGATATGATAGCATTTACCCTTTAGTTTATGAGGATAGTGATAAAGTTTTAAAGCCTCAATGGGTGATTGAAGAGTGTGCTAAACTTGCTCCAGATGCGAGAATTATTACTGATGTGGGGCAGCACCAAATGTGGGTGGCACAATTTTATCCTTTTAATTACCCAAGACAATTGGCAACGAGTGGAGGACAAGGGGCTATGGGTTATTCTTTGCCTGCTGCTTTAGGAGCAAAATTAGCTGTAAAAGAAGAAGTAGTAATTAATTTTGCAGGAGATGGTGGAATTTTGATGAATATTCAAGAACTAATGACTGCTTATGAATATGGCATTAAAATCATTAATATTGTTTTAAACAATGCCTTTTTAGGTATGGTGCGTCAATGGCAAAGTATGTTTTATAATGAACATTTTTCGCAAACGGATTTAAGTTTGCAACCTGATTTTATAAAAATTGCTGAAGGTTTTGGCTCTAAGGGTTATAATATCCATACCAAAAAAGAATTTACAAAAGCTTTTAAAGAAGCTTTGAAAAGCGATAAAAGTACATTTTTAAATGTAGCAATTGATCGTTTTGAAGATGTTTTGCCTATGGTTCCAGCAGGAGCGGCGATTTACAATATGGTTTTGCCAAAGTTAAAGGATAAAAAATGAGAAGAGTTTTATCGGTCATTGTTTTAAATGAACATGGCGTTTTATCGCGTATTGTAGGGCTTTTTTCAGGTAGAGGTTATAATATTGATTCGCTTACTGTTGCACCTTTGGTTGATGGAGAATTTTCTAGAGTTAATATTGTAACTTCAGGAGATGAAAGGGTTTTTGAACAGATTGTAAAACAGCTTCATAAGCTTATTCCAACTTACAAAGTCATAGAAAGTGAAGAATTTATAGAGAAAGAAATGGCTTTAGTTAAAATTCCTCTTAGTGAAAATTTAGGCGGACTTGATGCGGTTTTAAAGGCTTATAATGGCACAATTGCAAATAGCAATGAGAAATTTTTATTTTTAATGGTTGCTGACGATGCAAATCGTATTGATAATTTTCTAAAGACAATTAAAAAATACAGCCCTAGCGATATAGTTCGTAGCGGTTCGGTTTTAATGGAGATTAAATGAGACTTTATGAGATTGCGGAATTTTTAAGTTTGGATTATGAGGGTGAAGATTTAGAGATTAGTGCATTAAATTCCTTGCTTAGGGCGAATTTTACAGAACTTACTTATTGTGATGGTGAAAAGAACATTAAAGATGTTTCAAATACTGGTGCAGGAGCGATTTTAATCGATAAAAAATATGAAAATTTAGTTCCTAAAGATACAAAGATTTTAATCACTCCTAATCCACACCTTAGTTTTGCGTATCTTAGCAAACTTTTTGCAAAACCTTTGTTTTCAAATTCAAGGCAAAAAATTCAAAATATTGCTAAAAGTGCAAGAATTATGCCAAATGTTTATATAGGCAATAATGTAAGCATTGGTGAAAATGTTGTGATTATGGCAGGAGCATATATAGGTGATAATGTAAGCATTGGTGATGAGAGTATCATCCATCCTAATGTTGTGATTTATAATGATAGCAAGATTGGTAAAAAATGCCATTTGCTTGCAAATTGTGTGATTGGGAGTGATGGTTTTGGTTATGCGCACAATAAAAACGGAGAGCATTATAAAATTTATCACAATGGTAATGTGATTTTAGAAGATTATGTTGAAATTGGAGCTTGCACGACTATTGATAGAGCTGTTTTTGATAGCACCATTATTAAAGCAGGCACTAAAATTGACAATCTTGTTCAAGTGGGACATAACTGCAATATAGGACAAAATTGTATTATCATTGCTCAAACAGGAATTTCAGGTTCAAGCGAATTAGGACGTAGTGTCGTGATGGGTGGGCAAAGTGCTACAAGCGGACATTTAAAGATAGGAGATTTTAGCACCATTGCTGCAAGAGGTGGAGTGAGCAAGAATTTGGAAGGTGGGAGAGTTTATGGAGGTTTTCCTATTATGCTTCAAAAGGATTGGCTTAAACTTCAAGCTAAAATCGCTTTGAATTTTAAAGATAAAGATTAAAAATTATCTTTATCTTTTCAAGGTATGGATAAATGCCAAATAAACAGCTTTCTTTAAAGCGTTTAAGTATTCCTATTTTTTCAGATTTACTTTCAAAATATCTTTCTTTGATCATCAATACTGCTATGGTTTCTGGGTATTCTAATTTTTTAGTCGGAGCTATGGGAGCTGGAAATCAAATTTTTGATTTATTTATTACGATTTTTTGTTTTTTAAGTGTGGGTTGTAGTGTAGTTGTTTCCCAAGCTATAGGAGCTAAAAATGCTGTTTTAGCTAAAAAAGTTATTCATCAAAGTTTGTCTTTAAATGCGTTTTTAGGTTTTGCTAGTGGTTTTTTGATTATAATTTTTGCAAAAGAATTGCTTTTGATTTTAAAAATTCCTGCAGAACTCATCAATGATGGGGTGATTTATCTACAAATGCTAGGAATTTGCTTGTTTTTTGATTCCATTGGTATTGTCTTAGCTGCGATTATTCGAGTTTATAATCACGCTTATTGGGTGATGTTTATAGGCTTTTTGATGGATTTTATCATTCTTGTTTTTAATTATTATGTGCTTCATTTTACAAAATTAGAGCTTTTTGGCGTGGGTCTAAGTAATATTTTAGGACGCATTGTTGTGATTGTCTTGTTGTTTTTGTTGCTCATTTTCAAACTTAAAATTCATCTTAAATTTAAAGAACTCATTAGCTTTGAAAAAAATGTTTTAAGCAAAGTTTTAAATGTAGGTGGCTTTTCAGCAGGAGAGAATTTGCTTTGGATTATTCAATATACCATAGCTTTTGCCTTTGTATCAAGTTTAGGCAAAGAAAATTTAAGTGTTCAAACGATTTATTTTCAACTTTCTTTAATGATTATGCTCGTAGGACAAGCAATAAGCCTTGCTAATGAGATAATCATTGGCAAACTCGTAGGTGCAAGATATGTCAATGTGGCTTATAAACATACTTGGAAAGCTTTGTATTTTAGTATTTTAGCAAGTGCGGTTGTAGCTTTGCTAAACTATGTTTTGCAAGATTTTACTATGAATTTTCTTGATTTAGAAGAAGAGCTTAGAAAATTGATGATTCCTTTATTTACTCTTTCAATTTTTCTTGAAATTTCAAGGACTTTCAATGTTGTTATAGTCAATGCTTTAAGAGCAAGTGGAGATGCGAAATTTCCATTTTTTAGTGGTTTGGTTTTTATGATAGGGCTTTCTTTACCTTTAGGTTTTGTGCTTTGTTTTTATGCAAATCTTGGAATTTTAGGAATTTGGCTTGGTTTTTGTGCTGATGAGTTTTTAAGAGGACTTGTAAATTCTTATAGGTGGAAAAGTAAAAAATGGCAAGACAAAACCCTTGTGTAAAGAGTTTTATTTTTCAAAATCGCATTTTTTTCTATCAAAGAAAAAAGATTAAAAATCTTCGTTTGAAGCTCAATGAAAAAGGAGAATTTCATTTAAGTATTCCGCAATTTTGTCCTAAAAATTTTGTTTATGAATTTTTAGAAAAAAACGAGGCTTGGATACAAAAGGTTTTGACTCTTTATAAAGAGCGAAAAACTCTTTTAAAAGAAAATGAATTTTTATTTTTGGGTAAAAAATACATTTTGATTTTAAATTCTAACCTAAGTAAAACTCATTTTTCAAAAAATCATATCTATAGCCCATCAAAAGAGCAATTTGAGAATTTTCTTAGAAAAAGTGCAAGAAAAATTTTTTTAAATTATATTCGAAAATGGGAAGAAATTACGGGACTTAAAAGCACGCATTTAAGCATTAAGACGATGAAAACGCGTCTTGGCTCTTGTAATAGTAAAAAAGGTTATATTAATTTAAATTTAAGACTTTTAGAGAAAAAACTTTATTTGATTGAATATGTAATTTTGCACGAAATTGCTCATCTTAAATATGCCCATCACGGCAAAGAATTTTACGCCTTTTTGGAGAAATTTATGCCTGATTTTAAAGCAAGAGAAAAAGAAATTTAGCTTAATTTTTGTCTTAAAATGATATATTTATATTTAATTTTTATAAGGGGTGGAGAATTGGTTTTAGAGTTTGATTTTGAATATATGAGCCAAAATGATATTTTTGAATATTTGCTTGAGTTTTACGCTAAAAATTATGAACACAGCTTAGTTAGAGAAGAAAATCAATATATTTTTAAAATCAAAGGAGATGAAAAAGAACTCACCACTTTTTGTGAATCTTTAAATGGTATAAGCAACAGCGTATTTTTAAGAAAATTTGAGGTTAAAGAGGCACAAGATTTTATTTCTTCATCACAAGATAAGCAATATTCTTTGTTTAAATATCTCACACATTTAAACTCGAACGCTTATATCCAACAAAAAGCCTTAATAGAAAATGAATGGGGTGTTTTTTGTGAGCTTGATTTGTCTTTTGATGGAATCAATTTCACAAAGCTTAATAAAGATAATTTTAAAATTTTACTTGAAAAAGCTATAAAAATTTTAAAAAATAGCGAAAAAATTTGGATTAAAAATCATAAAGGCATTTACGAGCTTTTACTTTTTAATGATAATTTTGAGTGCGATTTTTTGATACCTTGTGATATAAAAGCTATAAATTCAGCCTTTGTTTGTTCTAATGAAAATTTAAAACTTTTAGCAAGCCTTGAAAAACCTTTAATTAAACTTAGATTTAACGCAATGTTTAGAAAAAATCACGCCCTTATTTTGAGTGATTTTAGAGTTAAATTGGCTGAAGATTTGTTTAGTTTTGCACTTTGTTTTGAACTTTGGGGAGAGGATTTTAAATTTTTAAATGTAAAAAAAGTGCAAAATGATTTTGATGATTTTGAGCTTTTGAGTTTAGAAGAAAGAATTTTAGTTCTTAGAGGTTTTGAATTTATAGATACTAAGGCTAGAGAACTTATTTTTAGTAAAGAGGATAAAAATTACGCTAGACTTTCTTATCTTGTATCTAGGTTTAAACAAAATGCTTTAATTTTAGAGCTTAGTAAGGATTATGAGGATATTTTGCTCGTAAATAAAGAACTTAATTTGCTCAAATTAAGACTTCCTAAAAATTCTAAAGAGCTTTATGAGGATATTAAAAAAGATAGTGTAGGTGCAAGACTTTTGGAAAATTATGCTAAAGAATTTCCACTTTTAGATGAGGAATTTCCTCTTATTATAAATAATTTCTTTTCTTTATTTTGCATTTTAGGCAGGATATTGAAACTTGATGAGGATTTTTTAAGAGCTGGGGAGAAACTTTTAGAACTTGCGGATAATACTAAAATTCCAAGGGGAGTTAAGATCGATTACCGCTTAGATGAGCTAGGAAATTTTGATTATGCAAGGACTTTGCGTTCAGCTATGAGTTTTATGCTTGCAGGAGTTGAAGCAACAAATATTGCTTATGGAACGCTTGAAAGCTTGGCTTATTTTTTGCGTGATATGAATGATGATTTGCGTGAGAAAAAACAAATTCAAATTGCTGTGATTAGCGGTTCTTTGTTTGAACATAAAGCTTTGCTTAAAAATGCTCTTAAGCATATTAAAGATTGTAAGTTAAGTGATGTCGCACTTAGGATATAAGCTTGAAATTTCAGGACTTGTTCAAGGAGTAGGTTTTAGACCTTTAGTTTATGAGCTTGCTAAGCAGCTAAAGCTTTTTGGTGAAGTTTATAATGATGGTTTTGGCGTTAAGATAGTTTTATTATGCGATGAAACTAGACTTGATGAATTTATAGAAAAATTAAAATTAAATTTGCCACCCCTAGCAAGGATAGATAGCCTTAAAAGCACTTTGATTCAAACTAAGCCTTATGAGGATTTTAAAATTTCAGATTCTAAACAAAGCCCCAAAAATGCTGCTATGCTTAGCGATTTTAGTCTTTGTGAGAATTGCAAAAAAGAATTCTACGATTCTAAAAATCCTAGATTTTTATACCCTTTTATCACTTGTACGCAATGTGGTCCTAGATTTTCTATCATTAAAGCCTTGCCTTATGATAGAAAAAATACAAGTATGAGTGAATTTTTAATGTGTGATTTTTGCAAAAGTGAATACGAAAATCCACACAATCGCCGCTTTCACGCTCAACCTATTTCTTGTCCAAAATGTGAAATTAAAGTATATTTGAAAGACTCAAAAGGGCAAATTTTAGCTTCAAAAGATGAAGTTTTTAAACTTTGTGCGAAATTTTTAAAAGAGGGAAAAATTCTAGCTGTTAAAGGAATGGGTGGTTTTCACTTGATGTGTGATGCTTTAAATTTAGAAGCTTTAAAAGAATTAAGAAAAAGAAAAAAACGTCCTGATAAAGCCTTTGCTTTAATGTGTAAAGATATAAAATGGGCTGAAAATTTAGCTTTTATAAACGAAGATGAAGCTAAATTGCTTCAAAGTGCTTTAAGTCCTATTGTGCTTTTAAAGGCTAAGAAAAATTTGGATTTAATTGCTCCTGATACTGATAAAATAGGTATTATGTTAGCTTATACTCCCTTACATTTTTTATTGTTTGAGTATTTTGAGGGAGTTTTGGTTGCAACGAGTGCAAATTTAAGTGGGGAGAGTATTATTTTTAAAGAAGAATTTTTGCTCGAAAAGCTTAGTAATGTTTTTGATTTTTATTTGGATTATGAAAGAGAGATTATAAATCCAAGTGATGATAGTATTGCTCAAATTGTAAATGGTAAAACAATGTTTTTACGCACTTCTAGAGGATTAAATCCTCTTTATGTAGAGCTTGATGAAATTCATTGTGATAAAAATATTTTGGCTTTAGGAGCCGAGCTTAAAAATGAGTTTATCATTTATCATCAAAATAAGCTTATTATTTCACCTTATATAGGGGATTTAAAGAGTTTTGATACCCAGCAAAGATTTTTTACTTTGCTTGATTTTTTTAAAAAAACTTATGAGTTAGAATTTGATATGATTTTGTGCGATAAGCACCCACATTTTAGTTATGTTAAGAATTTTAAAGCCTATAAAAATTATAAAATTTCGCATCATTATGCACATTTTTGTGCAACTTATTTTGAATATAAAAAAGAGTTTGATGAAAATGAAAAAGCGTTAGGTTTTATTTTTGATGGCACAGGTTATGGTGATGATGGACAAATTTGGGGTGGAGAAATTTTTTTAGGGAATTTAAAAGAATATGAAAGAATAGGACATTTTGAGAGCTTTAAACTGATAAATAGTGATATTAGCAATTTGCAAAATCTTGCTTTAAGTGTGATTTGGCATTATGGTTTAGAAAATGAAGCAAGAGAATTTTTAGACCAAATTCCAAGTATAAAACAAAATAATCTTAAAAAAATTTATAATCATTCCAAACTTTTTACAAGCTCTTTGGGAAGAATTATCGATGCTTTTGGTGCGATTGTTTTTAATGAGCAAAAAATATCTTATGAGGCTCAAATCGGGCTTTTGTGTGAAAAATTTTATGATGAGAACTTAAATTTTTCTTATAAGCTTTCTTTTAAAAATGGACAAATTGATTTTAAAGAAGTGATTTTAGGAGCTTTAAAAGATGAAAAAAGCAAAGCGGTTACAGGATTTTTAAATGCTTTAGCAAATTTTATTGTAGAATTTAGTAAAAATTATCAAACTAAAATTATTTTAAGCGGAGGAGTATTTCAAAATAAAACTTTGCTTGAAATTTTAAAGAGGAAAAATTTTGATTTTTTTGTACCCCTTAATTTTCCTTGCAATGATAGTCAAATTGCACTTGGACAAATTGCACATTTTTTAAAAATTTATCAAGCTGAGTAAAATTTAATGCTTTTTAGTGTAAAATGATGAAAAATTTTTAAGGAGCTTAAATGTGTAAGGATTGTGGTTGTTCGGTTTCTCATACTCACGAACATAAACACGAACATAAAAGTGAAAATCCTAGTTTAAAAGAAGAAAAAACTTTAGAAGTTTTAAGCAAGATTTTGAGTAAAAATGACGAGGAAGCAAAACATAATAGAGCCCATTTTAATGAAGCTAAGGTGCTTTGTATTAATCTTATGAGCTCACCGGGAAGCGGAAAAACAACTCTACTTGAATCAACGATTAAAGCCTTTAAAGATAAAATGAGAATTGCTGTAATTGAGGGAGATTTAGAAACTAATAATGATGCTAAAAGAGTGAGTGATGCAGGTGCGAAGGCTTATCAAATCACTACAGGGCAAAGTTGTCATCTTGATGCTTTTATGGTTCATCAGGCTTTGCATCATTTAGAGATTAAGGATTGTGATTTGCTTTTCATCGAAAATGTTGGAAATTTGGTCTGTCCTGCAAGTTATGATTTAGGAGAGCATTTAAATGTAGTTTTGCTTTCAGTTACCGAAGGAAGTGATAAGCCTCAAAAATATCCTGTGATGTTTAAGAAAGCAGATATTGTGCTTATTACTAAAGTTGATTTAGCTCATCATTTTGATTTTGATATTAAAGAAGCTTCAGCTATGATTAAAGATTTAAGTCCTAGAGCGGATATTATTGCCTTGGATTCTAAAACAGGCACAAATATGGAGCTTTGGTATAAATTACTTGAGTTTAAAAAGGAGTTATTTTAATGTGTTTGTCAATTCCGTCTGAAATTTTAGAGATTGATGAGTTTAATAATGCTTTGGTTCAAACTTTGGGCGTCAAAAGAAAGGTAAATTTAGACTTAATCAGTGAGCCTTTGCAAAAGGGCGATTTTGTGTTAATTCACGTGGGTGTAGCTATGGAAAAGATTGATAAAGAATCTGCACAGCAGAGTCTAAAACTTTATGAGGAAATTGCAGATAAAATGCAAAATGAAGAGATTTCTCTGCAAGATGGGGATTTGGGTTTAAATGAATTTTATCGATGAATTTAGAGATAAAAAAACAATTTTGGCTTTAAAAAAAATTATAGAAGAGAAAGTTCGCACTCCTATTAATATTATGGAGATTTGCGGTGGGCATACACATAGTATTATGAAATATGCTTTGCCTTCTATTTTACCAAAAGAGATAAATTTCATACACGGACCAGGTTGTCCTGTGTGTGTTATGCCAAGAACTAGGATTGATACAGCGATTAAACTTGCTTCAATGCAAGATGTGATTTTCTGCACTTTGGGGGATTTATTAAGGGTTCCGGGTAGTGAAATTTCACTTCTTGATTTAAGAGCTAAAGGGGCTGATGTGAGAGCTCTTTATTCTCCACTCGATGTTTTGCAAATTGCTTTGCAAAACCCTCAAAAGAAAGTGATTTTCTTTGCTATAGGTTTTGAAACTACAACTCCTATGAGTGCTTTGCTTTTGCAAAAAATTATCGAGCAAAAAATTGAAAATGTTTTTTTTCATATCAATCATATAGTGGTTCCAGCCCCTATTGAAGCTATTATGAGTGATGAAAATGTTAAAATTGACGCTTTTTTAGGACCTTCTCACGTGAGCGTGATCACAGGTTTTGGTATTTATGAGCCTTTAGCGAAAAAATTTAATACTCCTATAGCAGTAAGTGGTTTTGAACCTGTGGATATTATGGAAAGTGTTTTAAATATCGTTTTACAGATCAATGATAAAAGTGCTAAGGTTTATAATCAATACAAAAGAGCTGTAAGTTTTGAGGGTAATGTTAAAGCACAAAATTTAATTAAGACTTATTTTGAGCCTTGTGATTTTGAATTTAGAGGACTAGGACTCATTAAAAAAGGTGGTTTAAAGCTTAAAGATGAATTTGCAAAATATGATGCAAGCAAGCAATTTGATTGTGAAGTTGTGAGTAAAAATGAGAGTAAAGCTTGTATTTGCGGACAAATTTTAAGAGGTTTAGCTAAACCTTATGATTGTAAAGTTTTTGGTAAGGCTTGCACTCCAAAAAGTCCTATAGGAAGCTGTATGGTTTCAGGTGAAGGAGCTTGTGCGGCTTATTATAAATACTCAAAGGTGAATGTATGAAACAAATTTCACTCGCACACGGTGGTGGTGGCGAAGAGATGAATGAGCTTTTAACTAAGGTTTTTAAAATTTTTGATAATGAAATTTTAAGTGCAGCAAATGACGCCGCGATTTTAGGAAATTTAGCTTTAAGCACAGATTCTTTTGTTTTAAATCCTATTTTTTTAGATGATGAGGTTAATATTGGCAAACTTTGTGTTTGCGGTTCAATCAATGATGTTTTAATGGTTGGAGCTGAACCTAAATTTTTAAGTTTAGCCCTCATTTTAGAAGAGGGTTTTGAAACCGAAAAACTTGAAAAAATCTTACATTCTATAAAAAAGGAATGCAATAAATGTGGAGTTTTACTTGTTTGTGGCGATACAAAAGTTGTTCCAAAAGGTAAAGGCGATGAAATTTATATCAATACCACAGCCTTAGGTGAAATCATTTCTAAAAAAGAAACACAAAACATTAAAGAAGGTTTGAGTATTTTAGTATCAGGAGATATTGGAAGACACGGAGCGAGTGTTTTGATTAAAAGAAATGATTTAGAAGCAAGTGTAAAGAGCGATTGTAAAAGCTTAAAAGATGAAGTTTTAGGACTTTTAAAGCAAGATATTAAGGTTGTTGCAATGCGTGATGCCACAAGAGGAGGGCTTAGTGCGGTTTTAAATGAATGGGCAAAACAAAGTGGGAATGATTTGCTCATCTTTGAGGAAAATATTAAGGTTAAAGATGAGGTTTTAGGACTTTGTGAGCTTTTTGGTTATGAACCTTATGAACTTGCAAATGAAGGAACTTTTGTGCTTTGCGTTGAAAAAAGCGACGAGTTAAGAGCTCTTAATTTTTTAAAGCAATTTAATCCTAATGCAAGTATCATCGGTAAGGTTTTAGGCGAAAAAAAGGCTCGAGTAATTTTAGAGAATTCCTTTGGGGCTAAACGTTTTTTAGAGCCTCCTAAAGGCGAACTTTTACCGAGAATTTGCTAATGCACGAACTTAGCATTGTAGAGGCTTTAATAGAACTTTGCGAGCAAAATGCCTTAAAACATAATGCAAAACTCATTAAAGAAGTGCAAGTAAAAGTAGGCAGACTAAGCGGTATAGAGCTAGAGCTTTTTAGGAGATGTTTTGAAACCTTTAAGGAAAGTTGTGAGTTTTGTAAGGAAGCAAAACTTTTAGCCGAACTTGCTCCGCTTGAAATTTTGTGTTTAGCTTGCAATGAAAAAAGCATTTTAGAAGAAAATGTATTTAAATGTCCGTATTGTGGAAGCATTGATTTTAAGATACTAAGCGGAGAGGATTTGCATTTAATGCGTCTTGTAATGGAGTGATTTAGCTTTTTAAAAGACGATTGAGTTTTAAAAGTTCACAAATAAGAAATTCTTTTTTAGCAAGTTTAGAATTTGTTTTAAGCTCGTATTCTAAGTTTAAAAGCAGATTAAAAATCTCTTTGTATTGTTCGATTTTAAGACTAAATGCCATAGAATTTAAATCTGCTGCAACTTTTGGTGGTGGAGTGTAGCCTAAGAGTTCTTTAAAATCAACTTTGGCGTGAATTTTAGCATACAAAGCAATTTTAAAAAGTCTAAAAAAGCTATTTAATAAAGAATTTAAAAAAGCAATTTCATTCGAATTTTCTAAAATTTTTTCAAGCTCCTTTCTTAAATTCTCTTTTTTTAAGAGTTTTTCAAAAAAAATCTCAAAACTTCCTGTATCCAAACTATAACAATATTCTTTAACCATTCTTTCATCGAGTTCTAAGCCTTGAAATTTATTAAGTTCTGCAGCTGCAAGATATAAATTTTCATCAAAGCCCTCAAATAAAGCAAAAAGTGCATTTTGAGTAAGTTTTACTCCAAGATTTTGTGCCTTTATGTTTAGAAGCTCCACAGCTTCTTTAGGATTTGAAACCTTGAAAAATCTTGCAAAATTGTTTGCAAAAATTTTCTCAAGTTCATTTTGTTTCGAGCTTTCATCATAAAGCTCTAGGATTAAAAAATTGTCCTTATTGTTTTGGCAAAGTTCTATTAAGCTTTTAAGCTCTTTTGTGTTGGGTTTTTTATTTAATTTAAGCTCCAAAAGTTTTTTTTCACTAAAAAGCGAACCTAAAGCTAAAAAATCACTTGCTTTTGCAAAATTATATTCCTCAAAATACATTTTTGTAACTTCATCTGCAAGATATTTTTGCTTGATAAAATCTGCGTAAAGTTCGATTTGAAAATTATCCGCCCCATAGAGAAAGAAAAAATTAACAAAATCATCTTTGGCAAGTAAAAGCTGTAAGTCTTTTCTATACATTTTTCACCTTTATTCCAGAATTTGAGTGATTCGTCCAAAAATCTTTGCCATTATTATATCCACATCTGTGATTAAAATTTCAACTTTTTGAAGTAAATTGACTTTAATATCGCTTAAAACAATATCCGCACCCTTAATTTCATCATCAAGCCTTGCTATATTTATGTTTGTATTTTCTATGATGAGAGCTTTAAATTTTTTACCTTTATTTTTATTTGCCCATCTTGCAAATTTTCTATTTAAAAAATCGTTTGTTACCTTATCTGCTTCTCTTTCTAAGACACTTAAGTTTTCACAAGTACTTTGTATGTTTAAAAGCAAATAATGGAATAATTTTTCATCTTTTTTTATTTTAGCTTTTAAAAGGCGGTGTAAGATTAAATCAGAATATCTTCTAATAGGACTTGTAAAATGGGTGTATTTTTCAAAACCCAAGCCAAAGTGCCCCGCATTTAAACTCGAATATTCTGCCTTTTTTTGTGCCTTAATGATAAGCTTATCTACCTCCGCTCTTAAATCAAGTTCATCAGCTAAACTTTGTATATCGCGGATAAGTTCGGGTAAATTAGGCTTAAATTTAACATCAATGCCTAAACTTGCAAGTTCATTTAAGAGTTTTTCGATTTTTTTAGGGTCTGCACTTAAATGATTTCTAAAAACTCCTACATCAATGAGCTTTGCAGCTGCTTTATTTGCTAAAAGCATACAATCTTCGATTAAGTTATGAGATGGAGTTGATTTTTCATAATTTGTGCTTTTTAAGGCTAAATTTTCATCTAAACTCATTCTTAGTTCTTCGGTTTTAAACTCAAAGGCGTTTTTGAGTCGTTTTTTTCTTAAAAGTTCGGTGAGTTTATGGAGTTTATAAAGCCAAGAAAGTTCCCCTAAATCAGGTTTTTGTTCTAAGAGTTCATCAACTTCATCATAATTAAAACGACGTTTAGAATGAATGATAGCTTCAAAAAGTTCTTCTTTTACAGCTTCTAAATTCTCATTTAAAATGATTTTAAAGCAAAATACCAAACGATCAACATTTGGTTTTAAAGAGCAAATATTTTCGCTCAAAGCGTAAGGTAGCATAGGTACAGCAATATGAGGAAAATAGATTGAAAATCCTCTAGCCCTAGCTTCTTTATCTGTAGCACTATAAGCAAAGACATACTCGCTTACATCAGCGATTGCTACATAAATAGCATTTTCTTTTTCGTCATAATAAATCGCATCATCAAAATCCTTTGCGTGAATTGGATCTATGGTGCAAAAGCTAAGTTTTCTTAAATCTTTGCGATTTTCATACATACTTGCATCGACAAAGTCTCCATTAGCTAGAGATTCTTTAATGCAAGTTTCGCTAAATTCGGAATTTTTATTAAAAAGAGTAAGGGAAATTTTTTCATCAATTTTTTCATCATCAATATGCCCTAATACCTCTAAAATGCGATTTTCTACATTTTCTATCTTAAGTATTGTGCCTAGAGGCAAGGCTTTTAAGGATTTTTGAGAAGCTTTTAAGGCTGTGCTAAGTCCTGTTTTAATATTCATTCCAAGCACAGCTTGTCCGTATTTTTTAGTAACTACAAGCGAGCTTTCATCGGCTCGTTTTAAGACAAGAACTACTTTTGCACTTTGACGCTTTTTTTTAAGAGGTAAAAGCTTTGCAGCAACTATATCTTTATAGTTTGCTCCTTTTAAATTTTTATTTTCTATGAGTAAATCTTTTGTAAAATTCTCATCAAAACATTTTAAAAATCCCGTGCCTTTACTCGAAATATCAAGTTCTCCAAATACAAAACCATTATTAAGATAGAAATTGTTTTTGTGTTCGCTGATAATTTCGTTGTTTAAAAGCTCTCTTAAAATTTGCTTTTGTTCTACACTTACTTGACTAAGATTTATGCCATAATTTAGCTTATTTAAAAATTCTTTCACCATCTTGCTTTATAATTTTTAGAAATTCTTGCATAAACTTTATAAAAAAACTATGAAATTTATATTTTGTTTTGCTATAATGCTAGTTTTTAACAAAAATAAGGAGAAAAGCAATGGCTGTTGTGGTTTATTATGATAAAGATTGCGATTTAAAACTCATTCAATCTAAAAAAGTTGCAATTATAGGTTTTGGTTCACAAGGACACGCTCACGCAATGAACTTAAGAGATAATGGAGTGAGTGTTATCATAGGACTTAGAGAGGGTGGAGCAAGCTGGCAAAAAGCCAAAAATGCAGGTTTTGAAGTTAAAAGTGTGAGTGAAGCGACAAAAAATGCTGATGTGATTATGATTTTAGCTCCCGATGAGCTTCAAGCAGACATTTTTAATGCTGAAATCAAGCCTCATTTAAGTGAGGGCAAGGCTATTGCTTTTGCACACGGTTTTAATATACATTATGGACAAATCATTGCTCCAAAAGGTGTAGATGTGATTATGATTGCTCCTAAAGCTCCCGGACATACAGTTCGTAACGAATTTACTTTAGGAGGTGGAACTCCTTGTTTGATTGCCATTCATCAAGATGAAAGTAAAAATGCTAAAAATATCGCTTTAAGCTATGCAAGTGCAATTGGTGGAGGAAGAACAGGGATTATTGAAACAACTTTTAAAGCTGAAACTGAAACAGACCTTTTTGGCGAACAAGCCGTGCTTTGTGGTGGTTTAACAGCTTTAATTCAAGCAGGTTTTCAAACTCTAGTTGAAGCAGGATATGAACCTGAAATGGCTTATTTTGAGTGCTTACACGAAATGAAACTCATCGTGGATTTGATTTATCAAGGTGGGATTGCGGATATGAGATATTCCATTTCAAATACTGCAGAGTATGGGGATTATATCACAGGTCCTAAAATCATCACTGAAGAGAGTAAAAAAGCGATGAAAGCAGTTTTAAAAGATATACAAAATGGTGTTTTTGCTAAGGATTTTATCCTTGAAAGAAAAGCTGGTTTTACTAGAATGCACGCTGAACGCAAAAATATGAATGATTCTTTAATCGAAAAAACTGGTAGAAATTTAAGAGCGATGATGCCTTGGATTAGTGCTAAAAAATTAGTTGATAAAGATAAGAACTAAAATTGTCTGAAAAAAAATTAATCCAACTGCAGCGATTTTTAATCATTGCTGTGCTTTTTTTACTTTGTGTAGCTTTGGTATTAGTCATTTTAAATACATATCAAAGCACACAAAAAAAATCTCCTCAAAATCAAGCTAGAGAGCAGAATTTATCCCTTTTTACTTCACCTCCTACGAAAATAGTTGATGAGAATGTGAGTAACCCTTTTAAAGAACTTTATTATGAAAATATAATTTTAAGCAAAGATTTTAATGAAAGTGAAAATTTAGAACAGAATTTAAGTAAAGATTTTTACACTCAAAATTCTTTAGAAAAAGAGTCTGAACAGAATTTAAGTCTAAGTCAAATTTCATTTGAAAATAATTTGTCTAAGGATTTTAATCAAAGTTTTGAAAATTTGGAACAAAATTTAAGTTTGGAAGAATTAGCTTCTAAGGAAGTCAATCAAACAGAATTAAATTTGGCAGAGTTAAACCAAAATAAAAGTGAAAAGTTAAGCACTTTAAAAACTCAAAAAATTGATTTTAAAAAAGGTCCTGCTAAACTTGCTATTATCATTGATGATATGGCAAATGAAAAGCAAGTTAAAGGCTTAAAAGCCTTAAATTTAAAAATCATTCCTTCTTTTTTTCCTCCCGATAAAAACCATAAAACTACGCCTCAACTTGCATCAAAATTTGATTTTTATATGGTGCATTTGCCTTTAGCTGCAATCAATTATAAAAAAGCTGAACTCGATACTTTAATTCCAAGTGATAGTGAGGAGAGGATTTTTAAAAAAATTGCAAATGTTAAAGAAGATTTTAAAAATTTAAAATACATTAACAATCATACAGGAAGTTTATTTACAAGTGATGAAAAGGCAATGAAAAAGCTTTATAAGGCTTTAAAGGAGAAAGGTTTTGTCTTTGTGGATTCTAAAACTATAGAAAATTCTAAGGTTGAAAAAGTTGCTAAGGAATTTGGAGAATTTTATATACAAAGAGATGTGTTCTTGGATAATAAAGATGATGTTAGTGAGATTAAAAAACAGCTTCAAAAAGCTGTCAATCTTGCTCGTAAAAAAGGTTTTGCCATTGCCATAGGACATCCTAGAAAAAACACTTTCAAAGCTTTAGAAGAAAGTAAAGGTTTGCTTAAAAGCATTAAACTGGTTTATTTGAGTGAAATTTATGGTGAGTAAAATTATCCCTAGTCATTTTTTAGAATTTTTTAAAGATTTGGATAAAAGTCCAAAAAAGCTTTATTATAAAGGAAATTTAGAGCTTTTAAACAAAAGAAAAATAGCAATCATTGGTTCAAGAAAAATGAGCGTTTATACTAAAAATTGTGTTTTAGAACTTGCGAATTTATTGAAAAATTCTGGGGTTTGTGTTGTAAGTGGTGGAGCTTTGGGTGTAGATATTAGTGCAAATAAGGCTGCTATGCCTCTTAGTATAGGAATTTTTGCAAATGGTTTGGGACAAATTTATCCTAAAAGCAATGAAAAAATTATCAAAGAACTTTATGAAAATTGTTTGGCTCTTAGCGAACAAGAAGAAAATTATATCCCTCAAAAATATGATTTTTTGCTTAGAAATCGCTTGATTATTGCCTTGAGTGAAGCAGTGGTTATAGCACAAGCTGATTTACAAAGCGGTTCAATGCAAAGTGCAAGACTTGCCTTAAAAATGCAAAAACCTCTTTATGTTTTGCCTCAAAGATTAAAAGAAAGCGAGGGAACAAATTTGCTTTTAAAAGAAAATAAAGCGGGTTTGATTGTTGATTTTAAAGATTTTGTTTCAAATTATGCAGAAGTAAAAGATGAGGAAAAAGATGAATTTTTGGAATTTTGTTCCAAAGGAGTAAGTTTAGATGAAGCTCTTAAACATTTTGCAGATAAGGTTTATGAGTATGAACTTGAAGGAAAGATTGAAATTAATGGCGTTTTTATAAGGGTTTTAGTGTGAAAGCTTTGGCTTTAGATTTAGGCTTAAAACGCATAGGTTTAGCACTTTGCGTGGATAAAAAAATCGCCTTACCTTTGGAAGGAATTATACGTAAAAATCGCAATCAAGCTGCTAAAGAAATTAAAGAAATCATTTCGCAGCACCAAATTTCTTTACTCATCGTAGGTATCCCAAAAGGTGGCAGTAGTGAAGATGTAATGCTAAAACGAACTCAACATTTTGTATCCTTGCTTGAATTTGAAGGCGAAATTGTTTTTGTTGATGAAAGTTATACGAGTAGGGAGGCTTTGAAATTTGGCGTGATTCGTTCTAAAAAAAAGGACGCAAAGCTTGATTCTCTTGCAGCTTTAATAATGATAAAGGATTATTTTGCCCTTTGATTTAGAACAAATTTATGATGAAGCTGAACTTGAACAAATTTATCATTCTTTTAAAATTCCCAAAAAAGTCTGTGTTTTCTTAAATACATTAAAAACCACAGCTAAAGAGCTTGAAAATGAATTCTTAACCTTAAATTTAGAATTTGAAAAAATCAACGATTTTTGTTATATCTTTGCCGCAAATTACAAAGCTAAGCTTACTCAAATGAAAGCTTTTAATGAAGCTTTATTTTATATTCAAAATTATTCTTCTTATCTTTGTGCAAAGAATTTAGGGGTTTTTACAGGAGCTAAGGTTTTGGATATGTGTGCTGCACCGGGTGGAAAAAGCATTAATTTAGCAAATTTTATGCAAAATAGGGGAGAGTTAGCCTGTGTGGAAGCAAGCAAAGATAGATTTTTTATCTTGCAAAAAAATCTTAAAAATTACGGAGTGAAAATTGCTCGTTGTTTTTTAAAAGATGCCAAAAGTATAGGTAGGCTTTGTCCTTTGAAATTTGATAGAATTTTACTTGATGCTCCTTGTTCGACTTTGGCTAAAGAGGGTTTTAAGCTTCAAAGAAGTGCTAAAGAATTTAAAGAACTCGCCAAAACTCAAAAAAAGCTTTTACATTCTGCCTTAAAGGCTTTAAAATGTGGAGGAGAGCTTGTGTATAGCACTTGCACCTTTTTAAAGGAAGAAAACGAAGAGGTTATAGAAAACGCTTTAAGAAGCGAATTTCAACTTGAACTTTTGGAGCTTGATTTAGAGGGTGTGAGTGCAAAAGATGGATTTAGTAAAAATTATGAAGAGCTTAAAAAAAGCAAACGCATTTTACCTAATGAAATCAATGATGGATTTTTTATAGCAAAATTTCGCAAAATTTGATTAAAGTTTTGAAAATAATGCCGATATAGAATATGAAACTTTTAAAAATATTGCGTTATTAAACCCACGAAAGTGGGTTTAACTTTTTTCACCTTATTTTCATTTTGTTAGCTTTGTTTAATCCGTTAAAATTCAAGTATTTTTGTTAATTTAAGCTTAAATTAACACTTTAAAATCTTAAAAAATAACTTAATTTATCTCTTAAAATAAACTTGATTTTTTAGCCAATAAACCTTTTTTCACACCGCAAAGCAAATTCATAAAAAAGCTTAAAAATTAATAAATATTTTTTGCAAAGATTTAAAACTTAAAGTACTATTTTTAGGTATTTTGATTAAAAATTCACAGCGTGAAAAGGCTGTGAATAAACCCTAAAAATTTTTTAACTTAAATGAATAGCTTTATTCTTTCTAAAAAGAAAATTTATAAGCTTAAAAAAGCTTAATATTCATTAAAATTTAAAATTTAAAAATTTTCTTAAATTATTGTTCAAGTTTTTTAAGCTTAGGAGCAATCACAAAGCGACAATAAGATTGATTAGGGTTTTTCTTAAAATAATGCTGATGATAATCCTCTGCTTTGTAGTATTTTTCAAGCTTATAAAGCTTTGTAACGATAGGTAAAGCATAGTTTTCTTGCTCTTTTTTGAAAAAATTTTCTATGATTTTTTTATCTTTTTCGTTTTCGTAAAAAATTGCTGAACGATACTGCACACCCTCGTCAGCTCCTTGTTTATCTAAGCTAGTAGGATCGTGCATTTTAAAAAAGATTTCTAAAATTTTTTCCAAAGAAATTTTCTTATCATCAAAGATGATTTTAGTAACTTCTATATTACCATCTCCATTGCAAACGCTTTCATAGCTTGGATTATCCTTACCTCCGCTGTATCCTACTTCAGTATGGCTTACTCCTTTGACATTTTCAAAAATCGCTTCAACGCACCAAAAACAACCCCCACCTAAAATGATACTTTTTTCTTCTGCACTTGCTACACTTAGCATTAAAATCACTCCTAATAAAATTCTTTTCATTGAAATTTTCCTTAAAATAAAAATAAGTATAAAATAAATTTTTAAACCAAAATTTATGAGGGGTAGGGGAAATATAATGATTTTTCTTTATTTAAGGAATTTTAGAATTTGCTCAAAAGTACTTTAAACAGCCCTAAAAAGAGCTGTTTAAATCATTTATAATTTTTAATGGCTTTTTCTAAAATTTCTATCGCGGCATTTTTATCTTTAAAATCTTGCACTTTAACCCATTTTCCCGGTTCAAGCATTTTGTAGGTTTCAAAGAAATTTTTAATTCTGTTTAAAGTCGCTTGAGGTAAATCAGTGTAGCTTTTTATGTTATCAAATCTTGCATCGATTTTAGAATGAGGCACAGCTAAGAGTTTTTCATCCATTCCGCTTTCATCTTCCATAACTAAAACCCCTATTAAACGACAAGGAAACACAGCATTTGGCATAACAGGATATTCGGTTAAAACCAAAATATCTACAGGGTCGCCATCTTGTCCTAAGGTATTTGGTATAAAACCATAATTTGCAGGATAAAACATCGCACTTGCAACAATGCGATTAACAAAAACTGCACCACTTTCTTTATCAAGCTCATATTTGACATTTGAGCCGTAAGGAATTTCAATCACTGCGTTGATTTTATCAGGAATTTCCCCGATTTTTATCTTTGATACATTCATCTTTTCTCCTTTTTATAAATTTTGAATTTTTTTAATCAAATCTTTTATATCTTGCACGATTGGTTCTATAGCTCTTTCGCCGTCTATGATAAAATGAAGTTTTTTCTTTTGATAAAAATCTAAAATTTCATCTAAGGGTTCAAGATAGACTTTCATTCTGTTATAAAACACTTCTTCATTATCGTCAGCACCTCTAGACCTACCTAAAATTCTTTCTTTGGCTACTTCTTCACTCACGCGAATTTCAAAAACTCCTTTAAGTATAACTTCGCTTTGATGAGTTAAAATTTTATCAAATTCAACCATTTGTTCCACACTTCTTGGATAGCCATCAATGATGATAGTTTTTGTTTTGGCATTTTTAAGTGCTGAAACAATGGTATGAATAACTATATCTATAGGAACTAAATTTCCCTTAGAAATGAAACTATCAATCTTTTGTCCTAATTCACTTTTGCTTGCAACTTCTTCTCTTAGCAAGTCTCCGGTTGAGTAGTGTGATATATTTTCATCTGCTTTTGCAATCAAACTCGCATCAGTGGTTTTTCCACTACCCGGAGCACCTATAATTAAAAACAATTCTTTCATTTTGTATTCTCCCTTAATTTGATTCCAAGTTCTCTTAAAGCCTCATTACTCGGCTTTGAAGGTGCATCAGTCATTAGACATTGTGCTCTTTGAGTTTTTGGAAAGGCTATAACTTCTCTTATACTATTTGCTTTGCTTAGAAGCATTATAAGTCTATCAAGTCCTATAGCAATACCTCCGTGTGGAGGTGCTCCAAAACTTAATGCGTCGAGTAAAAAGCCAAATTTTTCTTTTTGTTCTTTTTCATCAATATCTAAAAGCTTAAAGACTTTTTGTTGAATTTCATTTTTATGAATTCTTATACTCCCACCTCCTAATTCTACACCATTTAAAACAACATCGTAAGCAATAGAACTAATATCTTCAAGTTCTTTTTCATCAATATTTTTTGGCATAGTAAAAGGGTGGTGCATTGCCGAATAGCTTCCATCATCATTTTGTTCAAACATTGGAAAATCTACAACCCAGACAAATTCTAAAGCATCAGGGTTAATAAGATTAAGCTCTCCAGCTAAGAAGATTCTAAACCTTCCCATATAATCAAGCACGACTTTTTTCACTCCGGCCCCAAAAAATACAACATCTCCAAGTTCTAAACCACATCTTAAAGCAAGTTCATTTAAATCATTTTCGTTAAAAAATTTACAAAGCGGACCTTTAAGTCCTTCTTCTTTAACTTGTATAAATGCAAGTCCAGCTGCTCCAAATTGACGCACAAATTCTTCAAATCTTTGCATTTGTCTTTTAGAAAATATAGTATCGCCTTTTGGAACTCTTAAAGCCTTAATACGATTTTTTTTAGGGTCTTTAGCGATATTTGCAAAAATTTCGTTATTACTTTTTGCAAAAATATCTATCACATCAATTAATTTTAAATCAAACCTTAAATCCGGTTTGTCCGAGCCGTAATTTTCGGTAGCTTCTTTATAAGACATTTGACGCAAAGGGGTTTGAATTTCTTTACCACAAGCTTTAAAAATATCTTTTAAGAAAGTTTCTGCTACTTCAATCACATCTTTTTGTTCGCAAAAACTCATTTCAACATCAATTTGTGTGAATTCAGGTTGTCTATCAGCTCTTAAATCCTCATCTCTAAAGCATTTTGCGATTTGAAAATATCTTTCAAAACCTGCACACATTAAAAGTTGTTTAAAAAGTTGTGGGCTTTGTGGAAGGGCATAAAACTCACCCGTATGCACACGTGAAGGCACGAGATAATCCCTTGCACCCTCAGGAGTTGCCTTTGTAAGAATCGGTGTTTCTACTTCTAGAAAACCCATATTTGCAAGAGAGGTTCTTGCTGCGATACAAGCCTTAGAACGCAATGCGAAATTTTCGTAAAGTCTAGGATTTCTTAAATCCAAAAAGCGATATTTTAAACGAAGCTCCTCATTGACATTTTCATCGCCTATGCTAAAAGGTGGCACCGCACTTTCGTTTTCTATGATTAAATTTGAAACTACAACTTCGATTTCACCAGTTTTTAATTTAGGATTACTAAGCCCTTCTCCGCGAGGACGAATTTTACCTTCAACGATTAAAACAAATTCGCTCCTTACTTTAGAAGCGATTTCGTGGGCTTTTTGGTTATCTTGGGGATCACATACTAATTGAATAATCCCACTTCTATCTCTTAAATCAATGAAAATCACTCCTCCATGGTCGCGGTAATTATTAACCCAACCACAAAGTTTTACAATTTGCCCAACATTGCTAAGATTTAAGTCCGTATTATAATGACTCCTCAATGTTTTTCCTTCTTTTTAGAAAAATAATTTACATAAAATTGTAGCTTCTTTATTCTTTTACTTAGCTAAGATTTGCTATAATTTTTTATGCAAAATAAATTAGACTATAAAAACATAAGAAAAATCGGGCTTGTAACCAGACCAAATTCGGATTTGGACTTGGAAATTTTGAAATTAAAAGAAAGTTTAGAGCCAAGAGGCATTGAACTTTTACTTTTAAAAGAGAGTTCTAAGACTTTAAAGCTTAAAAATTATGACTTAGATGAGCTTTTTAAACAAAGTGATTTTGTGATTTCTTTAGGAGGGGATGGAACTTTGATTTCACTTTGTAGAAAAGCTTATGAGTATAATAAGGCACTTTTAGGCATTAATGCAGGAAGACTTGGTTTTTTAACCGATTTTAAGGTTGAAAACGCAGAAAATTTTTTTGATGAATTTTTTTGTGGAAAATTTAGAATAGAAAGACCTTTTATGCTTGAACTTATCTTAGAAACCAAGGGAAATAAAATCATTCGTAAAAATGCTTTTAATGATATAGTTTTTTATAGAGAACATTTTAAACCAATGGCTCATATAGAAGTGTATCGCAATAATAAAATTTTTAATCAATATCTTGGTGATGGGCTTATTATTTCCTCTCCTGCGGGTTCTACTGCTTATAATTTGAGTGCAAATGGACCTATAGTTTATACTTTGGCAGAGGTTTTTATCTTAACTCCGGTTTGTTCGCATTCTTTGACTCAAAGACCTATTGTTTTACCACGAGGTTTTGAACTTGAGGTTAGAGCAAGTGAGTGTATTTTTTGTATAGATGGACAAGAAAATTTTAATAGTGATGATTTTAAAAGCATAAAAGTTGCTTTGAGCGATAAAAGCGTGGCTTTAATTCACTCTAAAAACAGAGATTATTTTCAGATTTTAAAAGAAAAACTAAGCTGGGGAAACTAAATGATTCAAAGAATTTTAATTAAGGAAAATTTAGGTTTTAAACACAGCGAACTTCATATCAAACCCGGACTTGTCGTTTTTACAGGCTTAAGCGGTGCTGGAAAATCCATACTTTTTAAAGCTGTGTTATCTGCTTTTGCTTTAAGTGAAAGTGAAGCAAAATTCGTTGAAATAGAGCTTGATGATAAACTTGATTTAGAAAGCTTTGGTATAGAAAGTGAAGAGGAAAATATTTTTAAGGTTTTAAAAGAAAAAAATACAAAATATTTTATTAATAATCAAAGCATTAGTAAAAAAAGTTTGCAAATTGTAAGTAAAAATTTCATTAAATACTTGGGTTCTAAAGAAAATAATGAATTTAGCAATGAAAAATTTTTAATGCTTTTAGATGCTTTAGAGCTTCAAAAAAATGCTAATTTTAATGAATTTAAAAGCGAATTTGAAAAAAATTTTAAAGAATTTAGTGAAAACTATGAGGAGTTAAGAAGAATTTTAGAAGAAGAAAAAAGGGTGGAGGAACTTAAAGAACTTGCAAATTCTCAGATTGAAAAAATTTCTTCAATCAACCCTAAAATTGGTGAATATGAAGAGCTTTTAAACCTTAAAAAAAAGCTTTCTAAAAAAGATAAACTCGAGCAAGCGTGGGGCAAAGCAGAAGTGATTTTTGAGCTTGAAGGTGCAGTGATAAATGCTTTAAATTTAAGTGAGGTTGATTCTAGTTTTTTTTCAGAATGTTTGAATGAATTAAGAGTGATTGCTCAAAGTCAAAAACTCGATGAACTTGAGTTTGATGTTGAAAAAATGCTTGATAGAATTGAGAATTTATCCTATCTTATTAAACGTTATGAAAGCATAGAAAAGGCTTTGGAAGTTTTAGAACAAAAGAAAAAAGAACTTGCTCATTATGAAAATTTGAGTTTTGAGAAAAAAAATCTTGAAAAAAAGGTGCAAGATTTAGAACAAAGCTTAAAACAAAAGGCTAAAATTTTAAGCCAAACAAGAAAGAAAAATTTACAAATTTTGCAAAATTTACTCAATGATTATTTAAAAAACCTTTATATGAAAGATGCAAAACTTCAGTTAGAAGAAAATGAAAAAATTTCAATACTTGGCAAAGATGAATTAAAACTTAGCATTGAAAATACACATTTAAAGAATTTAAGTTCAGGAGAACTTAATCGTTTAAGACTTGCTTTTATTGCAACAGAATGTAAAATTTTAAATTCGGGAAAAGGCATAATTTTTCTTGATGAAATTGATGCAAATTTAAGTGGAAAAGAAGCGATGAGCATAGCAAAGATTTTAAGTGAGCTTTCAAATTTTTATCAAATTTTTGCTATTTCGCATTTGCCGCAACTTTCTTCTAAGGCTCACAATCATTTCTTGGTTGAAAAAACACAAGAGCAAAGTATTGTTAGAAGATTGGAAACAAAAGAGCGTATTAAAGAACTTGCAAGAATGGTAAGTGGGGAGCTTGTAAGTGATGAAGCTTTAGAATTTGCTAAAACTTTACTTAAAGATTAACTAATTATAGACTTAATTTTGTTATAATATATTT